>JBAYYI010000145.1:0-2628 GCA_041673165.1 Bacteroidales bacterium | reverse complement strand
TAAACCTTTAGTTGAGTGTTAGCATCCATTGTTCTAACTATTGCAACCTTATCTTCTCCCCAAAGAGAGAATGCTAAGGTTTTTGGGTACTGCTCTTCTGTTTCAATAACAAAACCCCCTCTTACCCAAGCTCCTCTTGCTGATTCGCCTGTTTGTTCTGGTAAGGTCTTTAAGAATTTTCCGATAATTTCCATTGTCTTATATTTATTTATTAATTATTTACGCTTTTGTTTTAGTCTCTGGCTTCAACCAAGTATCTAACCAATCGAAGAAGTTTCTCTGCCAAAGGATACCGTTTTGTGGTTTAAGAACCCAATGTGATTCGTCTGGGAAATAAAGGTAGCGAGCAGGGATTCCACGAACAACTGCTGCATTATAGGCTGACATTCCTTGTGAGGCAACAATACGGTAGTCAAATTCGCTGTGGATAACCATAAGTGGAGTATCCCATTTGTCAACAAATTTATGAGGAGAGTTTGCATAGCTCTTTTGTGCTGTCTTATTGTCCTTATCCCAATAGCTACCGCCTAAGTCCCAATTTGCAAACCACATCTCTTCTGTTTCAAGGTATTGTTGTTCTAAGTTAAACATACCATTGTGAGATATGAAACACTTGAAACGTTTTTCGTGATGACCTGCAAGCCAGTAAACAGAGTAACCTCCGAAACTTGCACCAACTGATCCAAGTTTATCTTTATCAACAAAAGGTTCTTTAACCATTTCGTCAATTGCAGTTAGGTAGTCTTTCATACATTGACCACCATAATCGCCACTTATTGCTTCGTTCCACTCTTGTCCAAAGCCAGGAAGACCTCTTCTGTTTGGAGCAACTATGATATAACCATGAGATGCCATGATTTGGAAGTTCCAACGGAATGACCAAAACTGAGATACTGTTGATTGAGGACCTCCCTCACAATAAAGGATTGTTGGGTATTTCTTTGTGGAATCGAAGTTTGGAGGATAAATTATCCAAGAATGCAAGTCTTTTCCGTCTGTTGCTTTAAACCAACGCTCTTCAATGTTTCCCATCTCTACTTTTGCAAGTAGGTCTTTATTAACATTAGATATGTTTATGTCTTTTCCAGTTGAAGGGTCTACTGAATAAATTTCTACTGGTTGAGACATACTCATTTTTGTGCCAATTAATTTATCTTTTGCAAGCATAACTGATGTGAAATTATGAATTCCAGAGGTTAGTTGCTTGAAGCTATTATTAGCTAAGGTTAGTTGGTAGATATCGTCTTTGCCTTGGTAGTCAGATATAAAGTAAATGCTTTTATTGTCTTTTGAGAAAACTAGTCCATTTGAGTTTTGGTCAAAGTCTTTTGAATAGTCTTTAATTGCTTTTGTGCTAAGGTCCATAACCATTAAGCGAATCTTGTCTGCCTCGTAGCCGTCTCTTTCCATACTTTCCCATGCCAAAAGCTTTCCGTCGTGTGAGAAAACTGGGTTTTGGTCATAGCCCATCATTCCTTCAGAAAGGTTGGTTGTGGTTTTTGATTCTAAATCATAAAGATAAAGATCTGAATTGGTTGAAAACGCATATTCTTTACCTACTTTCTTTCTGCAAGTATAAACAATCTGTTTGGAGTCTGGCGACCAAGTCAATTGTTCCATTCCACCCCAAGGACGCATTGGTGATTCAAATTCTGTACCCTCTAATAGGTTGATATCGTTTGAAAGTTTCTTCCCATCGAAGTCAGCAATAAAAGGTTGAGGAACATTATCTACCCACTCATCCCAATGGCGATAACCTAAGTCATCGTTTATTCTTCCTGTGGTTTTCGCTAATCCTGTTTTAAGGTAGTCGTACTTGTCTTTCTTAGCAATTGCTCTTATGTATAGGATTTTCTTTCCATCAGGTGAATAAGAAAAGCTTTCAATATCACCTTCCTTACCATTTGAAATCTTAGTTTTTCCTTTACCATCTAAGTTCATTTCATATATCTGAACTCCTTTATCGTCAGCAAAGCAGTAACCAATCTTCTTCCCATCAGGACTAAAGATAGCATTCCATTCGCTGCCAGCAGTTGTGGTTAATTGCTTAAGGTCAGTTCCGTCAATATTCATTATATATATTTCGGAGTTTCCTTTATCCTTTTCTATATCGAAATACTTAACGGTATATAGAACCTTATCTCCAGATGGAGAAACAGAAACATCTCCAATTCTTCCAAAAGACCAAAGAACTTCAGGTGTTAGTTTTCCTTCCTTAACTTCAATGTCTGGTTTACCAATAACATCTTTGTCTTGACGTGGCTTGCAAGAAGAAAAACTTATTGCAACCAAAAGACTAAATAGTAAATACTTTTTCATGCTTTATATTATATTTTAATTAGAATTCTCGTTAGTTGTAAAAACTCGTCAAAGATACAAATTACTTATAAATACTACAAATAACTTCTATCAAATATCTATTTAGTTTTTATCTATAAGCTTAAAGGTTGGTAGTTTATATAGGTAATATTTCTTTATTTCTTTCCTTAGGAAGGCTTCGTCTAGTTGGTCTGAGGCATTACATATTTCTTTTACCTGCCCATTCTTAAATAGTATATTTATCTTATCGTCTTGGAAGCTATATGCTTTGTTTTTCAATTCATCGGTTAGAACAAAATAAGATTCAAT
>JBAYYI010000144.1:0-2633 GCA_041673165.1 Bacteroidales bacterium | reverse complement strand
TTGTGTTCTTATATTTCTCTACAAATCCCTCAACTCTAGCTACTAAGCGAGATGATTTAATCTGAGCGTTGGAGGATTTGACTTGTTTGCCTGTAGTTTCTTTATACTTAACAATCAATTCAAGCGGTGCAGTAAAAGAGATACTTACCGTAAAAAATAATAAACTAACTAAAAGTTTTGTGTTCCATCGCATATATTTTATCTCTTAAGATAGCTGCTTTCTCAAACTCATAGTCCTGAGCAGCCTTTCTCATTTCCTTCCTTAAAACGTCAATAGTTTTCAAAAATTCTTTAGGCGTAAGCTTCTCAACCTCTATTGTATCTAACCACTTCATATCTTCATAGTTCTTTTTGTCACCATACTTCATAGAATGTTTCTTAGACGCACTATCACCTAACTTTTCTTTGATTCTAGAAGCAATAGTTGTTGGAGTAATATTGTTATCTTCATTATATTTACTTTGGATGGCTCTTCGGCGATTAGTTTCGCTAATAGCTCTTTGCATAGAACCTGTCATCTTGTCTGCAAACAACAGAACCTTGCCATTGACGTTTCTAGCCGCTCTACCGATTATTTGTATCAACGACCTCTCGTCACGCAGAAAGCCTTCTTTGTCCGCATCTAGTATCGCTATAAGGGAAACTTCGGGGAGGTCTAGCCCTTCTCTTAATAAATTAATGCCTACAAGAACATCAAATTCACCAGCACGTAAATCATGCAGAATTTCATAACGTTCCAAAGTATCAATATCTGAATGCATATATCTAGCTTTTACTTTCTTGTTTAACAAATAATTAGTTAATTCTTCTGCCATCTTTTTGGTTAAAGTTATTAGTAGCGTTCTTTCCTTTTTTTCTATTCTTAATTGTATTTGTTTTAAAATCTCATCCATTTGCCCTTTAGTTGTCATAACTTCTATTTCTGGGTCAATAAGTCCAGTCGGCCGAATCATTTGCTCAGCGATATGAGTAGAGTTACTTAGCTCATATGGACCGGGTGTTGCGGAGATAAATAATACTTGTTGCATCTTCTCCTCAAACTCGGGGAAATTTAAAGGTCTGTTGTCTAAAGCACTAGGTAAGCGAAAACCATAATCCACTAAAGTTTGTTTGCGGGAACGGTCACCTGCATACATGCCCCTAACTTGCGGTAAAGTTACATGTGACTCGTCAACTATTAGCAGAAAATCCTTAGGAAAATAATCCAACAAGGTATAGGGTGCTTCGCCTGGTTTGCGGTCGGTAAGATAGCGGGAATAATTTTCGATACCAGAACAATATCCAACTTCTTCGATCATCTCAATATCATACATAGTTCGTTGTTCCAGTCGCTGAGCTTCTAATAACTTATTCTCTTTCTTTAACTCCTGTAGTCTTATCTGCAAATCCTCTTGAATAGCAACAATTACCGAACGCTGAAAATCAGGGGCGACTAAAAAGTGGCTAGCAGGATAAACCATAAATTCTTCGAAAAAAGTTAGAGGTGTTTTGTTATAATTATCAATTAAATAAATTTTATGTATTTCTTCACCAAAAAGTTCAACTCTTAAAATATTATCACCATAGCTAGGAAAGATTTCTATTAACTCACCTTTAACGCTGAAATTGCCTCGCTTAAGTTCGGTATCATTTCTGTCATAGCGAATCTCCATTAGTTTTTCGATTAAATCATCTCTATCAATCAAGGCACCTTTTTTCAAAGTGATGCTACCTTGAGCATAAGTCTCGGGAGAACCGAGGCCATAAATACAAGAAACAGAAGAAACAATTAACACGTCCTTCCTATTAAATAAAGAAAAAGTAGCGCTATGTCTCATCTTTTCTATTTCTTCGTTAATTGAAGAATCCTTTTCGATATATGTATCGGTGGTGGGCAAATAAGCCTCGGGTTGATAGTAATCATAATAGCTAATAAAAAACTCTACTGAATTTTTGGGGAAATATTCTCTAAATTCGCTACACAGCTGGGCGGCTAGTGTTTTATTGTGGGCTAAAATAATTGCGGGTTTATTGATTTGAGCAATAATATTAGCTACTGTAAAGGTTTTGCCACTACCAGTAACTCCTCGTAATGTTTGAAAACGTTTTCCTTGATTGATTCCGTCTACTAACTCTTTTATTGCTTGTGGCTGATCTCCGGTTGGCTGATAGTTGGACTCTAAAATAAATTCTTGCATTTTTTGTCTGTTTCTAGCTTTAGTTCCTCGAGTGTACCATTGTTATCAATCACTATATCCGCTATTTGCAAATACCAATCTCTAGAGTTTTGTGACTCTAACCTTTTCTCGATATCCTGGACTTCGAACTTATCCTTTAATCGTTCTTTGATTATTGCATCGGAGGAATCAACAAAAACAACTACATCACTTAATCCAATTAACTTTAATTCCATAGGCAAAGCAGAATTAATAATCGTCCCAGGGCGAAGATATGAATGTATTTCCTCAATGAGATATGGATGCATTATCTGATTAAGCACATTAACCTTGTTAGGAAAAACAAGCTCCGCTAACTTTTTGCGATTAATTTTCCCTTCTTCCACTGCTGTTGGAAAAGAATTTAATATTTGCTGAATAACATAATCCCTAGTCAGTAACTCATGCCCAATTAAATCGGCATCCATTACAATGTAA
>JBAYYI010000143.1:0-2666 GCA_041673165.1 Bacteroidales bacterium | reverse complement strand
CTGGGATTTTATTTATATCAGAATCAAGTCCAACACATAAGAATGATTTCTTTCTCTTTATTAGTTCAATTAAGTCGTTACGATTCATTTGGTTTTATTTTTTATTGATTAATTCAGCGAAGTGTTTATAGAGTTTTTCTCTAACCTCTTCCATATCTACTTCCTTGCCTATCTCTTTCTTCATAGAACTTACACCTTTGTCCATAAAGCCACAAGGATTGATATGGTTGAAATAGTTTAGGTCGGTATTAACATTAAGAGCAAAACCATGCATGGTGATATATCTCGATGCTTTAACGCCAATTGCACATATTTTTCTTGCTGTTTTTTCTGTGCTATCAATCCAAACCCCTGTTGCTCCACCCATTCTTTGGCAAACTATTCCATACTCACTCATGGTTTTAATAACCATCTCTTCAATAGTCCAAATATAGGTTTTTAAAGAAAGACCTAAGGCTTCAATATCCAAGATAGGGTAGCCTACAATTTGACCAAATCCATGGTAAGTTATATCTCCACCTCTATTTGTCTTGTAGTAAGTAGCATTGATTTTATTTAAAAACTCATCATTAATCAATAAATTGTTTATTTCTCCATGTTGTCCAAGTGTATATACATGAGGATGTTCACAAAGAATAAAGTCCTGGTCAATGGCCTTTGATGTATTATTAATTTTATCATATACTTTCTTGCTAAATATAAGCTCCTGCTTATCCCAAGCCTCTTTATAATCAATTAACCCCCAGTCGATATAGTTTAAGTTATGCATTAATTTCTTTTTTCTTATTATCTTTGCAAATGTAGTAAATCTTTTTCACTTAATAATGCTTTTCTATTTTCCTGTTAATTTAAGGAAAATCGCGATCTAAAGATACATAAAAATGAAACGAAGAAAGAATTTTTTAAAACAAAGATCTAGGAAAATGAAACGAAGATTCAGTAAAATCAAATAAGGACTTATGTTTTTAATAATTATTTTCAATTTGTTTTTTACAAATCTATCCATTATTCCAAAGAATATTCTTAATTTTACACCAAATTTCAATCAATATAAATAATAAAATACCTATGAATACCTTTCAAGAAAATTTACAAAAAGCTATATCTGAGATAATTAAAATGTCGGAAATTATTGTCTCATCCGATAGGATATCTAAATTAGATATAGATGTTTTGCTTGAAAAGCTAAGAAAAACCTATGATATTGCTATTTCGTATGAAGAAACTAGAGGTGAATTTGTTTTTCAAACTCCAATAATAGAGATAAAAGAGGAAAAAGACAATGAAGAGGCTTTTATTGAAGAGGTTGAAAAAAAAATAATAGTAGAGGTAGAGCAAGAATTGGAAGAAGAACCAACAATTATTGAGAATAAAGCTCCGGCAAAACAAATTATTATTGAGCCAGAGATACTTTTTGATACTGAGCCAGTAAAAACTCCTTCTGTTCTTAAATATCTAAATGAACAAATGCCTAAACAAAAGGAAGTAAGTCAGATGTTTGATAGGAAAGAGCCTGAGATGGTTCTTGATAAACCAATTATAGAGCCTTTGCAGGAGGAGGAAAAGGATAGCATAGAAGCAGAGGAGGTTGCGGGAGATATAGAGCCATTGAAGCCAAACAAAACTGTGGAAAATAATCAAAACTCAAAAACAATAGGAGAGAATTATTCTCAGAATAAATCTGTATTCGATAATATTTCAAATACAGTAAATAAGAATGATGTTTCTTCGAGATTTAAATCAAACGATTTGGATCTTAGAAGAGCTATAGGAGTAAATGAGAAATTTATGTTTATAAATGATTTGTTTTCGGGGAATCTTCGTGAATATACTGAGTTCATTCAGGTATTAAATTCAGAAAAATCCTTAGAAGAAGCTAATATTATAATAGCTAATGCTAAGGAAGCTAATAATTGGAATGCAAATTCTTTAGCTTTTACTACTCTATATGAAATTCTTATAAAGAAATTTCGTTAATAATTCCAAGATAGTTATAGGCAATGGATAAAAAATATTATGTTGAAGTAGCATCGAGCCAAAGGAATCATGTTGGAGAATATATTTGTGGCGATATGTTTCTTTCAAAGAGACTTAAGGGAGAAGGTCGTCTAATATCTGTCTTAGCTGATGGTATGGGTCATGGCGTTAAGGCTAATGTTTTGGCAACTCTAACAGCTACAATGTCTCTTAGTTTTGCCCAGGAACATAAGGACCCTCAAACAATAGGAGATATAATTATAAAAACCCTACCTATTTGTAGTGAGAGAAAGATGAGCTACGCTACTTTTACTATTGTGGATGTGGATAATGGGGAAGTAGTGATATTGGAATACGATAATCCTCCTTGCTTAGTTTTTAGGGGTGCTAATATACTTGAATTGGATTGGCAACAGCTCAGACTTGAGAATGCAGATAGTTTGGGAAGGAGCCAGGAAATAAATGTATGTAAGTTTATACCAGAGAAGGAGGATAGGATAGTTTTTATTTCCGATGGAGTAACTCAGTCAGGCATGGGTACACCCAATTTTATGCTTGGTTGGGGCCACGAGAGATATGCTGAATTTGTAAGGGAAACCATAATTCACGAAAGAGATATTTCGGCCTTTAAACTTGCTCAAAGGGTGGTAAATAAGGCCTTTGCTAATGATAATTTCAAATCCAAAGAC
>JBAYYI010000142.1:0-2703 GCA_041673165.1 Bacteroidales bacterium | reverse complement strand
TTTTGATTGTGCAATATGTTCTCTTAATGCCCCAGGTGGATTAACGTCAACTTTGATATCGAAACCTAAGAGGTTAAGTTGTTGTTGTATGTATTTGCATAAGTCAAGATAGGTTGAGGTTGTTTGTAGTGAGATTGGGGGGAGTCCAACGCCGTTTTTATAGCCTGCTTCTGCCAAAAGCTCCTTTGCTTTCTCTGGGTTATAGTTATATCCGCAAGTCGTGCTTGTGTCAAATCCTGGTAAGCCTTTCGGAATGATTCCATTCTCTGCTGCCATTCCAATATTGTTCCTTAGGTACTTTATCATCTTCTTTCTATCGAAGCCATAGTTTATTGCCTGACGGATTTTCTTATTTAGAAGTGGGTTATCTTTTGGGCTGACTTCCTTATCCACCAAAAAACCTAAGTATTCTGTATTTAAATAGGGCTGGGTTATAAGGTTTATTTTATCTTTATACTTTTCTTGAAGCTCTCCATTTCTTGTCAAAACTTCATCTTTGTAGTTTGCATCTATACCTGAAATGAAGTCGATATTGCCTTTAACAAATTCTAAGAAGACTGACTGTTTGTCTATTATAAAGCTGATATTGACTGCATCAAGATAAGGTAGGCGATTGCCCTTTTCGTCTTTTTCAAAGTAATCTTCATTTTTTAATAAGACTAATTTAACTCCTTCTTTCCACATCTTGAAATAGAATGGTCCTGTTCCTACTGGATTTTTCCTAAAGTCCTCTCCGTATTTTTCAACTATCTCTCTTGGCACAACTGAGGCGTAGGGCATTGTTAGTAAGCCAAGGAAGGGGGAGAAGGCTTGCTTGAGAATGATTTGAAAGGTTGTGTCGTTTGGAGCTAAGAAAGAATAGGTTTTCCTTTTATCTGATGAGGTTTTAACTATGTTGAATATCCATGAGCCTGGGGATGCGAGTTTTTCATCAATAATTCTATTAAATGAATAAACAAAGTCGGATGATATAACTTTCCTTTTCTTCCCTTTAAATATAGGGTGGGAGTGGAAATAGACATCATCTCTTAGGGTGAAAGTATATATTAGTCCGTCTTCTGATACTTCCCATGATTTTGCAATTGAGGGCTTAACTTCCAAGAGGGAATTGAGCTCAACTAAACCATTAAAGATTTGTAGGTTTGCCCAAATCATTGCTTGGTCTTTTGCAAAGGCTGGGTCGAGTGAAGATATGTTTGCACTTTCGTTATAGAAGAAAATTTGCTTATCATCTATATTCTCATATTTTGAACAAGATGAGATAAGGATTGAGACTAATAATATACTCAGAAGGCAAGATTGACCTTTGATTTTAGTAAAAAGACTATTAGATATTAGCGATTTACCCATTATATCTAACTATAATTTTATGTCGTCGAAGTTCTTTCCAAATACTCCTTGGGTCTTACCAATGGATATGAAGGCGGTAGGGTCTATTTGCTTAATTACTCGCATTATATCAACCTTTTCGGCTTTCCTTGCAATAACTATCAGTACATTTTGGTCTTGTTTTGAATACCATCCCTCACCATGTAGTAATGTAACTCCGCGTTTAACATCATTCCCTATTGCATCAGCTATCGCCCTATTCTCTTTTGAGAAGACTAAGATTTGATAGGATTGTTTGTTTCCTTCAATAACTAGGTCAATGGAGTAAGTGAAAACTGCCATTACAATGAAACCGTATATTACGCTTTCGATTGAGTTTGCTGGAATAATGATTGAGGATACTATAATTATGGCATCAATTACAAAGATAACAGAGCCAGGACTTACATTATGATACTTGGTGTACATTAGTGCGATAACGTCACTTCCTCCTGAGTTTCCTCCACTAGAAAAGCATAATCCAATTCCAACTCCTGAGATTGCACCACCGATAATTGCACTCATAAATGGGTCAAACTTAGTAAGGTCGAAGTATTGTTGGATATCAATGCCTTGTTGCAGGAAAAGAAATGAAAGAGATGCAATAAGGCTGCCTATGATTGTATTAAGCCCGAATTTTCCGCCTAATACTTTAAAGCCAATTAGGAGGAGGATTATATTGATTGCAAAATTGGATATTCCAACAGGGAAACCTGTCATTATATATATGATGGATGCTATACCAACAACTCCACCACCAACAATGCTCTTAGGAATTAGGAAGACTGACCAAGCAAAAGCATACATAAATATGCCAAGTGCTATCATAAAGTACTGCCAGATCAGTTTGCCTGTTGAAGTCTTTCTTATCTTTTGAATTGTTTTCACCATGAACTTTACTTGTCTTAATTCTATTTTATGTTTTTATTAATTAGTTTTTCAGAACTTATTATTGTTTTGGTGAATAGTTTGTTTCTATGACCTAAGAGTTTCAAAGTTCTTTCCAAATACTCCTTGAACTTTATCAACTGAGATGAAAGCTTCGGGGTCGATTTCTTTAATTAATCGCATTATTTCAACCTTGTCTTGTTTTCTTGCAATAACCATAACAACCTTTTGAGTTTTTTTGGTGTACCAGCCTTGTGCATCAATTATTGTAACTCCACGTTTAAGCCCAATCCCAATGCCATCAGCAATTTCTTCTGCTTTGTTTGAGAATATCATAATCTGATAAGATTGTTTGTTTCCCTCAATGGTTAGGTCTAAAACGTATGTAAAGACAAACATCACAACATATCCATAAACAATATTTGTTATTGTCATTCCAGGAAGGAT
>JBAYYI010000141.1:0-2770 GCA_041673165.1 Bacteroidales bacterium | reverse complement strand
ATTACTTATATGCATATATACTCCCTCCTGAAACTGAAATCATAGCTGGTATTCTTCCTTCAGACCTATATAGAGTTACCCCTACATATCTAAATCAAGTAAGCTCATGGCAAAGAAAATCAATTCCTTTAGGTTCTGAATATTCACAATCAGTTAGAAAAGTTGTCTTTGCATGGCATAATGATCGTTCAAACGGGACTCAACCCCCAGCAATGATAGACAATATTGAAATTATTGGACTAATATGCCCTAATGCAACTAACCTATCAGCCTCTAATATCACAAGAACCTCCGCAGAAATAAGCTTTACATCTAATTATGCAGCAGCTACAAACTTTTGGATTTATTGGAAAACACAATCAAGCTCTCTATTTTCAGACTCCCTTAATATCACTCAAAACCCTTATACATTAACAGGGTTATTGCCAAATACTGCCTATGATGTTAAGGTAGCTAATCATTGTAATACAGAACTTTCACCTACTATGAGCATATTAGAACTACGTACAAAATGCAATGCGATAACAACAATACCTTATTCTGAAGACTTTAACTCATACGGACAAGGAATAGATGGTATGCCAGAATGTTGGTTTAAAACATCTAATGTTAGTGATTATCCTATTCTTTATGGAGGTAATAATAATTATTCTTTATTCTTTTATGTAGGACAAGTAGATCAATACAATATAGCAGCTATGCCAGCTATTGATGCAACAATTCCAATTAATACATTATCAGTAAGATTTAATTATCAGAACAATGCTGTAGGAGGAAAGATGATTGTTGGAGTTATGACAGACCCAAGTGATGCATCGACTTTCGATACAATAGAAGTAATTGAACCACTTGAAACACATATTTTCATAGAATATGAAGTTAATTTCCATTCATATACAGGATTAGGACAATATATTGCATTTAAACTTCCATATACAGGCATGTCTTCAGGTTATTTGGACGATTTAACAATTGACTATACCCCTTCTTGCATCAGTCCAACTTCAATTTCACTGATTGGAATAGATAATGATATAGATATTACATTTACACCTTCAAACCCAACAGATAGCTCATGGTATATTTACTATAAGCCAACAAGCTCAACATACTGGGATTCAATATATACAAATACAACCACAACAAGAATCTACGACCTAATGCCATATAAAATCTACCAAGTATATGCTAAGACAATTTGCACAAATGGTTTTCTTTCTAATCCAACACAAAAACTATACTATATAAGTCCATGTTCAGACCTTGCAATGACAAGTTTCCCTTGGGAAGAAGGATTTGAAAGAGGATTTAGATGTTGGGAGCAAGAACATATTATTGGATCAGTCGATTGGACAATAGGCAGAAACTTTGAATATCCACATACAGGAAGTAATTTTGCAAGTTTTCATAGTTTAACCTTGTCATATCAAACAAAACTTATTTCACCAATATTTGATTTAACAGGACTTTCAATGCCTTATATTTCATTCTGGCGAACACAAAAACAAATTACAAACAATCCAGATGAGTTAAAAGTGTTTTATCGCACAAGTCCAACAAACCCATGGATAGAGATAGCACATTATACCACAAAAATAGAGCTTTACACATTAGACTCACTTGCACTTCCAAACCCTTCTGATTATTATCAAATAGCATTTGAAGGGAAAAACAATTCTGGCGGCAATGGAATATCCTTAGATGATATAAGAGTTTATGATGCAAGCACTAACCCATGCGTATCACCAAACAGCCTAATAGTAATACCTGATAGCACTACTGCAAACATAAGCTGGACAGCAGGTGGTGAAGAAACATCATGGGTTATTAAATTAGATATAACAGGAAATACAGACACAATTTCAAGTCCAAATCATATAATAACAGGACTAACACCAAACACATTATATAAAGTATATGTTCGAGCAAATTGCGGAACAGGGTGTTCTTCATGGATATCAAAACAATTCACCACAACCATTACAACTATTCCTCCAATAATAACAACTGACTCAATTGTTAATTTAGGTCAAACCACTGCAACCTTCTATGGAAAAGCAATAGAAAACACTATTCCTATTGATGAAAGTGGCTTTGAATATAAAATAAGCAGTGGAAGTTGGGATGATGCAATGCACGTTACTGCAACAGGAATAACAAATATCACAGCAACAGCCAACGACTTACTACCAGGAACAACCTACCAGGTAAGAACATTCGCAATAGTAGCAAGAGAAAAGCTCTATGGAGAGCCACTAACCTTCGGAACACTAAGATTAAGCGAAACCCCCGCCAAAGAAATATCAGTAATGATGTATCCAAACCCAGCAAGAAGTCAAACAAACCTTATTGTAAGTGGAATAAATGGTGAAACAAAGATTATTTTAAGTGACGTTCAAGGACGAATTCTTAACACAATCAATGCAAAACCAGTTAGTGGAACAATTGAAAAAACCATAGACCTTAACGACTTAGCAAAGGGAGTTTACTATATCAGAATTCAAAACTCAGATATAAGTAGAACCCAAAAGCTGATTGTTAAATAGCAAATATAATAAGAGCATAAAAACTCTTAAACACTAAGGAGTGGTTACTTTGAAAAAGGTAGCCACTCTTTTTTTTATCATAATTAACTAAGAGGCATTGAATTTTTATTAATATCTTTGTTGATTAATTAATAGTAGTTAGGAGCAAAGAAGTATGATTGAATTTGAAACAATATGTGCATTAGCAACCCCACCACAAGAGGGAGCAATTGCAGTGATAAGAG
>JBAYYI010000140.1:0-2810 GCA_041673165.1 Bacteroidales bacterium | reverse complement strand
TGGATGACTAAATTTGAAGAAGGAAACGACTTCGTTGACAGAAAGACTTTTGAAGACCAAAAAGCAAATGGAGTTAAGAAAAAACTTGTTGGCTTTGAGATGTTGGATAGAGGAATTCCTCGTCAAGGATATGAGGTTTGCGATGAAGAAGGAAATGTTATTGGAAAAGTATGTTCAGGAACACAATCACCTTCAACCTCAAAAGCAATTGGGACAGCACATGTTCAAACAGCTTTCAGCAAAAAAGATACTAACATTTACATTAAGGTTAGAGATAAAAAGTTAAAAGCAGTTGTAGTTAGGATGCCTTTCTACAAGGTATAATTTCTACAATACTACATATTTAAAGGGCGTTTTGTATTAGAACGAAACGCCCTTATTTGTTTAACCATAAATTTGTCAGTATTGATAAATAGATACTTCAAATATTACATTATATTACTAATCATGTTATTTCCCCAATTGCTAAAATCTCAAACCGAAGTCATAGCCTTTCATAACTGTGAGAACTTCTTCTACCCCACCAACGACAGCCTAACCAACGATGATGCTTTCACAACCAGCTCACCAAGGAACTGGAACTGGGAACGCTTTAACCTAAAGAAAGACTTGCTTGCAAAAACATATATTGCACTATCGAAAGGAAATCTTCCTGCAATAATAGGACTTTGTGAGATAGAAAGCCAACAAGTACTTAATGCCCTTTGCAACGACTCACCACTAAAGAAAGGGAACTACGACTTCATTCACTACAACTCCCCAGACATAAGAGGAATGGATGTTGCAATGATATATAGGAAAGATAAGTTTAAGATAATATCTCATGAACAAATAGTTATTGATAGTTCATTAATTATTGACGAACCAACAAGAGATATACTCTATGTTAATGGTATTCTAAACAAAGTTCCACTTCATCTCTTTATTGTTCACGCACCATCAAGAAGGAATAACGACAGAAACAAACCACTAAGGAAATCAATATTTGAACTAATCTATAAGAAATCAAAAGAACTCTACGACAAAGGAGAAAAGAACATAATAATAATGGGAGACTTCAACGACAACCCTTGGGATAAGAGTGTTGAAGAAGGATTTAGAACTTCAGGCGGCTACCATAACCACCAACCACTTCTAATAAACCTTATGAAAAAAGATAAAAACAAAATAGGCTCCTATACCTATTCAGGGCAAATGCTTAACTTCGACCAATTCCTTGTTACACAAGAAATGCAAGAAAAAATAGACACAATTACCAATCCTTCCCACGTCTTTATCCCCGACTTTATGATAGACCCAAACCCCAAAATAACCAAAACAACACCCTTCAGCACATATAAAGGATATAAATACCAAGGAGGAATAAGCGATCACTTCCCAATATTTATGAAAGTCCTAACCCCAAAACAATAAATAATGGAAACTGCAAAAGAAGTATTAGACCAATTATTTACTCTTTCAAATAAAGAAAGAATAATGCAAAAACAATACTTTGGAGTAAAAGCAGATAACATTTTAGGCATATCTTCGCCTCAGATGAGACAGATTGCAAAGAAGATAAAAACCAATCACCCACTTGCACTTGCACTATGGGAAACCAAGTACCACGAAGCAAGAATGATATCCACCCTTATAGCAGACCCAAACCTTATAACACTAAAGGAAATCGACTCTTGGATACACGATTTCGACAGTTGGGATATAGTTGATGCGGCTTGTTATAACCTATTTCGCTACAGCCCACACGCAGAAGAAATCATCTCCAAATACATTTCCTACGAAGAAGAATATATCCGCAGAACCCCCTTTGCCCTTATTGCAGGCTTAGCAGTAGGCATCAAAGACAAACCCGACCAAGACTTCATTAAATACTTTCCCCTAATAGAGCAGTATGCCTTTGATGAAAGAAACTTTGTTTGGAAAGCAGTCAATTGGGCATTACGTCAAATAGGCAAACGCAGTCTCTACCTCCATCCCCAAGCCCTAGCCCTATCTCAAAAGCTATCCCTATCAACTAACCCCACCCATAGAAAGATAGGAAAAGACGCCCTACGTGAGCTATCAGACCCAAAGACAATAGCGAGGATAAAGAAATAACAACCTATCCGTTTATTGGTGACATAATCGGTGCCAACTTTGGTACAAATTAGTTAATATCTTAATTAAGAGATGTTTTCACTAGTTATCTTTTTCTTCTAATTCCAAGGATAGGTCTTCCCATGTTTGCATTGCGGATGTTAGGGCGGCTTTTTTCATTTGGTAGGCTTTGTAGAAGGTTTCATCGCTGAAGATTGGGTCGGTGGGCTCAAAGTTTGCTAGTTTGTGGTCGAGTTTTTGGATTTCTAATTCTAGGGTTTCGATTTCTTTTTCGGCTTTTTCTATGCTGCTTCTGATTTTGCGGAGTTCTTTTTCAAACTCTTTGGATTTTGCGTAGTCGAGTTTGTTTTGGGAGATTGAGGTTTCCTTGGTTTGGCTTTGGGTTGCCTTTATTCCTTCTAAGGTTTTGAGATCTTCGATTTTGCGATGGGTTAGGTATTCAAAGATGTCGCCATGAAATTCGTTTATCTGCTGATTGCGAAATTCGTAGAGGTTATTGGTTAAGCCTTGGAGGAAGTCTCTGTCGTGGGAAACGATGATTAGGGTTCCGTCATAGCGGATTAGGGCATTTTTGAGTATGTCTTTTGAATCCATATCTAAGTGGTTGGTTGGCTCATCAAGAACAAGTAGGTTGACTGGTGAAAGGATTAGTTTGGCAAGTGCAAGGCGGGATTTCTCTCCTCCTGATAGCACCATTACTTTCTTGTCTATGT
>JBAYYI010000139.1:0-2817 GCA_041673165.1 Bacteroidales bacterium | reverse complement strand
GAAAGCAAGACTACAAATATCCAATTCGTTTCTACTTGTTTTTTCAGCAATTTCTTGAGGGCTTAGTCCGGTTGCAATAATTGCATTACCTAAAAGGAAGAGTACACCATGCTTAAGCATGCCTTTTTCCTTAATAAAATCCACTAAAATATTAGGAAGTGGGATATCATTCGAATCAATTCCATCAATACCCACCAATCTACTCAGTGTGCGTTCAACAGCAACAGTAGAATAGCTATCAACGAAGGTTTGGACATCATTAGAAATGTTTTTAGCTAATTGTTTTGCATAATCAACTTTCTTAAAGTCTAATCCTAACTTACTTTCTTTCATATCAATATTTAATATAATAATAAACAATTCAACAATTATACCTTTTAAATACCAGTGTAATTGGAAGCACAAAGATAAGAAGAAAAAATAACCTTACCTATAAATAATTAAACAATACTTTTACTTTTAATATATAAAGTAATTTCTTTTCTAAGACTATATGTTTTTTATATCTATTTTTTTTCTTTGTTTTTTATAAATTATTTTGTATATTTGCACTATAAAATCTATATACTTAGGTTCTTTAAGATTTTATTCAAATTTCGTTTCAATATGCAAATGATGTACATCTTTCACCCCGAAAGAAGTGCATCATTTGGTATGAAAGATGTACATCATTTGGACATTGAAACAAAGATTCATTAATTTATTATCAAGACTTAAAGTTTTCTTATCAAGTTTCAGATAATTTATTCTTCGTTTTAATATATTTTTATTTGCTTGATTTTAGATAGAATTCTTTTGAAATATTGTAATTTTGCCACCTGATTAAATTTATAACTCAAGATGAAAAAACTATCTTCACTATATTTTATTATTCCTTTCCTATGCCTAATGCCATTCTTTACAGCACCAATTGCCTTGGCCTCAGGAATACTCCTAACCATACTTAGGATAAAAAAACCCTACGATATTAGTAATTATACTTCTAAAATACTCCAATGGTCAATCGTTCTTATGGGTTTTGGGATGAGTTTGGAGAAAGTAATCGAGACCTCACAAACAGGAGTTTGGTTAACAGCAGCATCGGTTATCTTGGTTTTCTTTTTTGGACTATTGATTGGGAAGATGCTTAAGGTGGAAAGAAATACAACAATGCTTATATCTTCAGGTACTGCAATTTGTGGAGGTTCTGCAATAGCAGCAGTCTCTCCCATAATCAATGCCAAGAACAACCAAATAAGTTTTGCCCTAACCGTTGTTTTTGTTCTTAATGCAATTGCCCTATTTATATTTCCTCCAATAGGACACGCATTAGGTATGAGTCAGGAAAACTTTGGATATTGGTCAGCAATAGCAATCCACGACACATCTTCAGTTGTTGGAGCAGCAGCAGCATATGGTTCTGAGTCACTTGAAATAGCAACAACTGTTAAGCTAACCCGAACATTATGGATAATACCTCTTTCTTTTCTTGTAGTATTTATCAATAGAAAAGATACCAAGCTCTCAAAGATAACAATACCATGGTTTATTATTTATTTTGTAATAGCAATACTTGTGGCGTATTTCCTACCTCAATACCACGAAACTTATAATCATATAAACTGGTTGGGTAGGAGGGGAATGACCTTGGCTCTTTTCCTAATAGGTACATCTTTCTCACTGGAAGACCTTAGAACAGCAGGATTACGATCTTTTATCTTAGGAATAAGTCTTTGGATAATAATAAGTGTAGGAACCCTATTTTTCTTTATTAATTTCTAATTTAGATTCAAAAAATTGAGTCTATATAGGGATTAATCCCTATATATTTACCATGTCAATATCTTCATAGATAAGTTCTTTACAATAAAACTTTATAATATTGAGTTAATATTATAATAAGTTTTGTAAAGAACCAATAAATACGATATGATATGTTTAAGAAGTACAATCCAATAAATAAAATAATGTTTCAAGTTATCGATAATAATGGCAAGGTTATCGATAATGAATTAATGCCAGAAATATCCGATCAAAGAGCTATTAAGGTCTATAAGGATATGTTATTTGCCCGCACTGCCGACCTTCAAATTGTTAATTACCAACGCCAAGGTAGGATATTTACTTACCCCCCAAACTATGGTCAGGAAGCAATTTCTGGAGCAACAGCAACAATAATCCAAGATAAGGACTGGCTTGTACCAGCTTTTAGGGAAATGGGTGCAATGCTTGCTAAGGGAGTTAGTCTTAAGGAATTATTTCTATTATTTATGGGTTATGAAGATGGAAATGCTTTTAAGAATGCCGATAAGGTACTTCCTATTAGTGTTCCTATTGCTTCCCAACTCCTACACGCAGTAGGGATAGGTTATGAGATTAAATACAATAAGAAAAACGACTTAGTCTATGCCTTTGTTGGCGATGGAGGAACCTCGGAAGGGGATTTCCATGAGGCAGTTAACTTTGCTGGAGTGTGGAATGTTCCTGTTATATTTATTATTCAAAACAATCAATATGGAATTTCAACCCCTACAAGGATGCAAACAGCGTCGGAATCCCTTGCAATAAAGGCTTTAGCCTATGGAGTAAAGGGAATACAAGTTGATGGTAATGATTATTTTGCAATGCTAAGAGTTCTACAAGAATCAAAGAAGATGGCTGAAAATGGAGAGGGACCTATTCTTATTGAAGCAGTAACTTATAGGAAGGGAGCTCACACAACTAGTGATGACCCGACAAAGTATAGGACCAAAGAAGAGGAAGAGGCTTGGGATAAGAAAGACCCATTAAGGAGGATGAGTCAATATCTAAAAGATAAGGGACTATGGTCTGATAAAG
>JBAYYI010000138.1:0-2880 GCA_041673165.1 Bacteroidales bacterium | reverse complement strand
CATCCGAATAGCCAAGAGTAATTAATATTGGAATACGTTTTGAGGAAGGAACATTTAGAAGTTTTTTTATTTTTTTCTCATCGAACCATCCTAATATGCAGGTGCCTAATCCAAGCTCTGTGGCTTGTAAACAGAACTGATTAGCAGCTATTCCAATATCTATTAACGGATATTCCTTGTCTTTAATTACAGAACCTATCTTGGAAGTGAAGTTTGGCTTTTCTAAAACAATTGCAATAACGACTGGTGCTTGGACTGCAAAATTATTCATTCCCATTCCTGAGGCTGCCTTTTCTACTTCTAACCTTAAATTATCTTCCTCAACAACTACAAATGTCCAAGGTTGAGCATTGCAAGCAGAGGGCGAAAGACGAGCAGCATCAATACATTTAAGGATTTTATCTTCTTCAACCTGTGTTGAGAGATACTTCCTATCGCTTTGGCGTTTTAGAATAAGTTCTTGAAATTCCATTTAATTAATTCTTTGTTCTCTTTATGCTGAGATAAATTCTCCCTCAGGTAAAACTTTCTTAATAAGTCCTTGTAGAACTGTTCCTGGACCAACTTCTATAAAGGTTGTTGCACCATCAGCTATCATTGCTTTTGATATTTGAGTCCAACGAACAGGAGCTGTCAATTGCTTTATTAGGTTTGCTTTTATTTCTTTTGGATCTGTCATCGCAAGTGCGTTTACGTTTTGGTAAATAGGACAGATTGGAGTGTTGATTGTTGTGTTTTCGATTGCTTTTGCAAGCTCTTCTTGTGCAGGAAGCATTAGAGGAGAATGGAATGCACCACCTACAGTTAGGGGTAATGCACGTTTTGCTCCTGCTGCTTTCAAATCAATGCAAGCTTGGTTAATTCCTTCTACAGAACCTGAAATAACAAGTTGTCCAGGGCAGTTATAGTTTGCTGGAACAACAACCTCATTAGTTATTTTTGCTAAAACTTCTTCAACAATGCTATCTTCTAAGCCCAGAACAGCAGCCATAGTTGATGGAACTGCCTCACATGCTTTTTGCATTGCGTTTGCTCTTGCTGCAACTAAGCGTAGTCCATCTTCAAAGCTCATTGCTTTTGCTGCAACTAAGGCAGAGAATTCTCCAAGTGAGTGTCCTGCAACCATATCTGGATTAAAGCTTTCGCCTAATGTGTGAGCCAAGATTACAGAATGAAGGAATATTGCTGGTTGTGTTACATTTGTTTGTCTTAAATCTTCAACAGTGCCAGAGAACATAAGGTCTGTTATTCTAAATCCTAATATCTCATTTGCTTTCTCAAACATTTCTTTTGCAGAAGGTGAATTATCGTAAAGGTCTTTTCCCATGCCAACGAACTGAGCGCCTTGACCAGGGAATACATATGCTTTTTTCATATTTAATTATTGTTTATCAGTTATAAATAGAGTGCAAAATTAAGATAATTTTTCAGCATCTCAAAGGACAAATCGAAACATATTAATAATGATAACGTTTTTACAGACAATTCCTATATATGTTATTAGAAATTTGGCAAAATAATGTATCTTTGCACCTTTAATTGAAATTATATATTAAAAACATAGAAATGAGAAAAATAACTTTATTTACATTAATTATGACAGTAGTTTCTACAATGTTAGTAGCACAGATGAAACCAGAAGATGCTGCTGCAGTTAAAAATTCCAATCCTTTGGTGCAGGATTGGAACACTGCTTATCAAACTCCACCTTTCGATAAAATTAGAACAGAACACTACAAATCTGCAATCCTTTACGCTTTAGATGAAGCAAAGAAAGACGTAAATGCAATTATCGAAAACAAAGACAAGCCAACTTTCGAAAACACTATTGTTGCTCTTGAACATTCAGGAGGATTACTTAATAGAGTATTAGGCGTGTTCTTCAATATCAACGAGTCAAATACAAGTGGTGCACTCCAACAAATTGCAGAAGAAATATCTCCAGACTTAACAAGACATGGAAATGATATTAGTATGAACCCTAAGCTTTTTGCTAAGGTTAAAGCTGTTTATGATATGAAAGATGATATTGCTTTGACAACAGAACAAAGAATGTTATTGGACAAATCATATAAAGGATTTATTAAAAGCGGAGCATTATTAAAAGGTGCTGAAATGGAAGAGTTTCGTAAGATTTCAGAAGAACTATCTCTTCTTAGCTTAAAATATCAAAAGAATAACCTTTCAGACCAAAACGCATTTCTTAAAGTTGTTACTAATAAGAAAGACTTATCAGGACTTCCTCAATATGCAATTGATGCAGCAAAAGAAACAGCAAAACAACGTAAGGTTAAAGGTTGGGCATTCACATTAGATTACCCAAGTTACTTACCTTTTATTACTTATGCTGACAATAGAGAACTTAGACAAGAAATATGGACAGCTTCAAGCAGAGTTGCAAACAACAATAACGAAAACGACAACAAAGAAACAGTTATTAAGATAACTAATAATCGTCTTCGTATGGCTCAACTTTTAGGTTATTCATCTTATGCAGAATATGCATTAACCGATAGAATGGCAGAAACTCCTACAAAAGTACTTTCATTTATTGATGACCTATTAGCATCATCTATGCCATTTGCAAAGAAAGATATTAAAATGGTTACTGAATATGCACAATCAAAAGGATTTCAAGGCGAACTTCAACGTTGGGACTGGGCATATTGGTCAGAAAAACTAAAGACTGAAAAGTATTCTATCAACCAAGAAATGACAAAACCATACTTCCAACTTGAAAAAGTACGTGAAGGTATTTTTATGTTAGCTGACAAACTTTACGGTTTAGAATTTAGAGAAAACAGAGCAATAACAACATACCACCAAGACGTAGTAACTTACGAAGTTTGGGATAAGGCAACCAATAAATTTATGGCATTA
>JBAYYI010000137.1:0-2894 GCA_041673165.1 Bacteroidales bacterium | reverse complement strand
TCTCAAACGAAGCCATAATCATAATAGGAAGCGAATCCCACGGCATAAGCCAAGAGATAGGAGAGTTTATCACTCATCCAATAACAATTCCCTCATATTCCAAATACAAAAAAGCAGAAAGCCTCAACGCCTCCATCGCAACCTCAATAATAGTTTCTGAATTCAAAAGAAGGTAAATCGGAACAAGCAAGTAAAAATCTAAAACAATTTGCAATTAGCAATCATCCTCAATAATATCAATTTCGTTTACACCAGTCAAAAGTTTTAGAGTTTCAATAAACTTTGCCCTATCTTCAACATATAATACTGCCAGTTCATCAGAAAGCAAGTCCATAGTCTCACGAACCTTCTCCTCTGCAATACCACTCGAAGCAGCAACGTGAGAAACAAGCTGATCACTAGTAATAACCTTCTTAAAAGCATTTCTCTCATTCATTTTTTTCTCTACTTCTAAAGAAAGCAGTTTTTCCATTTTCTCTTTTTCATTCATAACTTTAGTGTTTTAATTTATACATTATTCCGAAAATATCGGATATGACAACAATCTTATTACTCTTCTTCGGTATAATAAATCTTATAGAACTTTCTACCCATTTCGTCCTCACCCTGCTCAATTTGACTCCTATTACCCTTAATTAGAATCTGAATATTCTTATCTAAGTTAATAACATGTTTAAACGAACGAGCCTCTTTCTTTAGGGCAGAGTCAGAAATCATAAAACTATCCGCAATATCAATATCCATATCTTGCTGATAATCGTCCTTATATCTATTAAAGCTTTCAATAATCTCAGGTTGAGCCATTACTTCATTAGTAAAATCATCTATATCAAAAGAATCGTTTTCCTTAAAGAACTTAACAGAATTATTTAATAGCTCAGCCTGGTCAGCCTTCGAAATCTCAAACTCATTAGGCATCTCCTTTGTAACAAAGCTCTTACATAAGTGAAGAATATTTTGAGTATTATAATATTCATCTTGTCGAGGACGAACACCAAGGAAGTCATCAGTCCAATACTTAGCCTCAGACCCCTTATTAGTATTATCAACCACAGCAACCATATACCCTTGCTCTCTCTCAGTATTAAAAATCAAACAACCCTTATCCAGCTTATTAATATTTATTCCCTCTTCACTTTCTATCTCAAACCCACCACCAGAGAGATAAACCTTCAAGAAAGTATCCTTATTCTCCGATTTAAACAAGCCAACCGCATCATAAGTCTCCCCATTAATCAAACAATCCTTAAAATAAACAACATAAAACTCCCCACCCTTAATCTTAGGATGAACACTCTTTTCATATAAATGCTTAGCAAGGAAAACCGACTCCTCATAGAGAGAATCAGGATTATTAAAAATGTCAGAAACATAATTATAAACCTCATTAAGGTTCAATTCCTTTTCATGAAACAACCTAAAATACTCTTCTGACTTAAAGGAAGACATAAAATAATTACTCAAAGTCTCATTCAAATCCTCATTTATCAAGCAACTAGTTTTCGATATATAAACCTCATCACTAGAAGCCTTATTCCCAACCCTATGAATTGCTAGTTCCGTTATTCTCGATGTAATAATATTATTCATTCTTTGTTATTAATTTGTTTGGCTCTCTTTAATGTTCCACAAGTTCACCTTATAAATGCAAGTCTAATATTTTAATATTAAGATATTTTTCAAGAAGAAAAGGAGTTTGGGGACTCTCTTTTGTTCTTAAGGGCTAAGTTGATAATTATGCCACAAGCTTTCCCAGCCAGATTGCAGTTATATGCTAGACTTAACCAAAGAGCAAAGATACACAATTAGAAAATTAAAATTATAGGTAAGAACAATAAAAAGTTGCTTTGCTTGCAGTAAATACCAGGAGTTTTAGCTTTTAAACTTCCAAATCACCATTCCAAACTTTTACTGCTTTGTTTCAATCTTCAATTCATGGCATGAATTGGGTGGAATCATGCCATGAATTGAATGGAATCATGCCATGATATAAGTCGATTCATGGCATGATACTTATATCATCATGGCATGAATAGGTGATTGAATCTTTGAAAAAAAAGAGGGAAGTCAAGATATATGAGATTATAACTAAGTTATTTTTGATTCAAGCTTAGTGATATGTCATTGGAATTTAGTATTTTTGTTGTGAGATTGTGTATTAATTTATTAAAATATAAGATTATGGGAAAAAAATTTGGTATTTGGAAGAGAAAGTTTAAGAATGTTGAGGGGCAAGAGGTTGAAAAGTTTTATGCTTGTCCTAAGACTTTTATGGTTTTTGATGAGGATGATTTGGCTGAGGAGATTTCGCAGAGATGTTCTCTGACTCAGAGTGATGTTGTTGGGGCTGTGTCGGCTTTGGCTGATATTTTACTGGAGAAGCTTGTGATGGGGGCGGGTGTGAAGTTGAAGGGGATTGGGACTTTTGGGGTCTGGGTGACGAGTGATGGGTTTGACGACCCGAAGGATATAACTGCAAAGAAGGTTAATGCTACTAAGGTTACTTATAAGGCTGATAGGAAACTAACGCAGTCTATTAGGGAGATGAAGTTTGAAACTATGCCTGCTTTACCTAAGGGTTTGGTGGAGAAGAAGAGCGAGGAATAGGAAATAAACTTTAGTATTATTAGTTGCAAGTGAAAACTTTTATCTATATTTGTATATGTGCAGAGTGGGTTTCTTGGTGGTATGGGTTTAGAAATGAAGATTTAAGATAATGATTAGGATTGAAAAGAAATGGTTTATTGCTATTGTGGGTACGGTTATTCATTTGTGTCTTGGTACTGTTTATGCTTGGAGCTTTTTCCAAACTCCTATAACTGAGTTGTCAGGATGGTCAAATGCAGAAGTTGCTTGGGCGTTTAGTTTGTCTATATTTATGTTGGGTCTTATGG
>JBAYYI010000136.1:0-2908 GCA_041673165.1 Bacteroidales bacterium | reverse complement strand
CTTCTGTCTTTAGTCATTCCAAGATAATATTTATTCATTATTTCTGCAATCTCCTCTTGTGTGAAAATAGATTGTAGGAAATATCCAAAATTAGAATCTATACCCAAAGAGCGTGAAAGAAGTTCAAATGGGATGGAATTAATCTTAGACAAGATTTTTGGTTTAGGTTCACTTGTGGCTATATCTTGTTTTTCTAAATCACGAGACTCCACAAAACTTGCATTGCAGTGAGAACAATGACCTATATTCTTATCCCTATTCCAACCGAAACATTTCTTCTTCTGGTTTTGAGGTTTTCTTTGATGAGAACAAACTGGGCATTGGGTGTAACACTCCCCTCTTCCTTGAGGGATATTTACTATATATTTATTTTTATTGGTCGTACAATACAATTCCATAACTTTTTTTATTTGAATTAATAATCTGTTATTAAATTAAAATTCTTGGTCTGTGGTTTGGTTGGTCGAATACCCTATAAACATAACTCAAACCAAGAATTTAATAGTGGAGGGTTAACCAAAATAAAATTTTGGTATAACACTCTCTCACTTAATTATTAAAAATTATTCTTTGACAGTTATCTCTGTATTTTTAATCTTTTCATATCTCTTAATCCGACTAATTATAGTACTATGAGACAGCCCAAATTTCAAACCAATGTCCCGATAAGTTAAGCCTTGTTCTTTGAGAGATATAATTTCATTATACTCAGCCTCAAGAGCACTAAGACTTACCTCAGTAGTATTGATCTTATCAAAAGGAGTATTAGTACCAAGTGATTTAAAGGTTAGATTGTCGGTAAACATTAGATCTATTGAAGATTGTTTAAGTTCAGAAGAGATATAATTGCCTTTCACAGGGCATAGGTGACGTATGGCTGCATTATTAACACTAGCTTTAAATTCTAATACCAAACGGACCTTTGCCTCTAAGGACTGGCTACCTAAAGAGTTGTTTTTGGAAGGAGCGAAATTCTCCGCATTTTTTTTCACATGATGTAAAAAGATTATCAAACATTCATACCTCTTTGCTAATTGGCTAAACTGATTAAGAAAACCCCTAACATCGACTGCCTTATACAAATCTGTATTTAAAATATCTGTTAGGGCGTCCAACACAATTACATCAACCCTATTCTTTTGCAATTCTCTTTCAAGCCTTTCCAAAAGCTTATAGGTATCGAAAATAAATGTAAGATTTGCCAATTGCACAGGCTCAAGCATGAAATCTTGGTTCTGCCTCTTCAATAGATATGAAATACTCATATCGTCATCTTCACTGCTACAATAGATAGCACGGTTGTACTTAGCATTAATTTGCATGCCACAAAAAGGCATTCCACTTACAACAGAGACACATAATTGCCTTAACAATGTGCTCTTGCCAATGTCAGACGAGCCTATTATCAATGCAAGCCCAACCCTTTGGAACAGTGGAGGGATAAGCATAGGAATTTCTTTAATGTCGTTACTGAGCATTCTTTCCCCACTAACAACAGCAAATTCCTCATCAATATCCTCATCCATATTGTCACTTGCAATTTCCTCTTGCATTTTTTCAAAAGCCTCTTGCATAGGGCTATAAAGAGCATTAACCCTTTTCATCCTTTCAATTAGCTTATCCTCCTCTTCTTTTTTATGAGCCTCTTTCGGTTCGTTTTTATATTTTTCGAATTTCTTTTCGCTCATTTTGGTTGTTTCCTTGCTAACATCTTGGTTAGCGTTAATTGTTGTTTTGCTATTTAAAGTCTTAGCTGACTTTTCTGCCTTTTTCATTTCTGTAAAATTGAAATTAATAAAAAAAGCAAGTGCACTTGCCGAGTTAATTATATTGAACTCAACGATGCAAATATAGGATCATGCTAGTAATCAAAACAATAGACGAATAGAAGAAACATCTCTATCGTCTATAAGATAAAAAGGTAATATATTGAAAACTAAGTATGTAAAAAAATAGCCGATAGAAGAAACTACTCTATCGGCTATAAGTTTGCCTATTGAAAAACAGGCTATCTGGAAGTAAAAATCTATTCTATAGGAAAAATATCTTGTAATATCTGATGATTATAAGTTAAATCTGGCTTACTTCCTAAAACAACTGGTTTATCTCCTGCTTCTATTCTTTCATTAATAAATCTGATAAAAGGAGAAAGCACCTCATCACGTTTTAGATTATATACCCTCATGAAATAATAAATTAAAAGCTTCTTATTTAAACTACCACTTTTAGCTTTTTCAATCCAAATCAACTTCTTAAAGTTTTTTGGCTTTTCACCGCAACCGAAAACATATAAGAAATCTTTAAATTGAGTGTCAGTTTCAAATAACTTCACTTCTTTTGATTTCTTGAAAATATCTTTTAGTTCATCTTCATTATAAATGGAATTAAAATTTAATTCTTTATCAAAATCAACCTCATGTTTATTATCAAATTTATCTGTAGTTTCATCTTGTTTTATTTTTTCAATCTGGTAGTAAAATTGTCTTTCTATTTGAGGAAGAATATCGTAATTTTCTATTATACAAGGTGCATTTAAAGGATTATCAATATAAGGCTGTATATTTTTTAATCTTTCTTTTATTAATGCTTCACATGCATTTTTGAGGTCATTAACATCTTTTTGGGTAAGCTTGATATGAATATAAGGATAATCCAAATAACCTTTTTCATTTAATTCACACATTTTTTGATCAATTATTTCTAAATGACCATATTCTTCCCTTTTATACACTTCATTTTCTAAAATAAGCTTTTCTACTAGCGATTTACTTGGATAAGCAATTTCACCATTACTCAGTGACATTTGATACCTATTCTCTATTATTTTAATAATTGAATATAAAGCCATCAAAAAATCACAATTCACTTCTTTACAATACTTTTCTATTGCTATTTTCCTATGATATAT
>JBAYYI010000135.1:0-2989 GCA_041673165.1 Bacteroidales bacterium | reverse complement strand
CACCCTTCCAAGCAAAGACAGGAACTCCTATTTTTGCAATTGCAGCAGCAGCATGATCTTGTGTGGAAAATATATTGCAAGATGCCCAACGAACATCAGCACCAAGATCAACCAAGGTTTCAATCAAAACAGCAGTTTGTATAGTCATATGGAGTGACCCTGTAATTCTAACATCTTTAAGTGGTTTCTTTTCACCAAATTTTTCTCTTAATGCCATTAGACCTGGCATCTCTTTTTCTGCAATATCAATCTCTTTTCTTCCAAAGTCAGCTAAGTTAATATCAGCTACCTTATATGCCAATGTATAGTCTGTCATATCTTGTGTTTTTATATTATATAATTATTTTATCGTGCAAAGTTACAATTTGAAATCCAATAATGAAGTAATTTTTTCAAAAACATCAGTGTTTTCCATTATACCAGTAAAGTTTTCAGCTCCTATACCAAATGAATAAACAGGAACCATAATCCCTGTATGGTGAAAACTAGACCATTTATGCTTTACTTCTCCTTTTTCAAAATCACCTCCATTTATTGTAAGTCCTCCAGTTTCATGGTCGGCTATTACTATAACTAAAGTATTCTTATTTTTTTTAGCAAATTCCAAAGCTATTCCAACCGACTTGTCGAAATCAAGAACCTCTCCAATCATATTGTCAAATCTGTGATAGTGAGCTTCAAAATCAATCTGCGAGCCTTCTACCATTAGGAAGAATCCTTTTTCATTATCAGCTATAAGTTCTAGGGTTTTTTCTAAGCTCTTAGAAAGCATATCATTTCTTTTTTTTGCCAAAGGAGGATGTCCGCTATATAATAATCCAGCTAGGAGATTTTCTTTATCGGTATTATTCTTAGTTATTGAATTTAGCCTATCTAATGTATAAACCAATTTATATCCTCTTGTTTCCAAGCTATCTATAAGCGAGAGTTTGTCTTTGCGTTTGTTAGAAAGAAAGTTATCTAAGCCTCCTCCAATAAAAATATCTACATCTCCTTCCAAAAGAGCTAGAGCAATATCCTCACTTTGTTTTCTATGTTCCACGTTGGCATAGAAGCTAGCAGGAGTTGCATGAGTTATATCACAGGTAACTATAATTCCTGTAGAAAGTCCTTTTTTCTTAGCCAGTTTAATTAGGCTTGGATGAGGCTGACCAAGAGAATCAATGCCTATGGTTTCATTACGAGCTTTCTTTCCTATTGCTATTGCGGTTGCGCCTGCACCTGAGTCAGTAACATATTTATCAGCTGAGTAGGTCTTAGACAAACCAGTTACAGGCATAGTAAATATATTTAATTCTCCTTTATTTACAGTATATGCACTATAGGCTTGTACAAGTCCCATACCATCTCCAATCATTAGAATCACATTCTTAGGTTGGGAGAATGATAATATAGGTATTAGGAAAACCAATAAAAAGCTACTTAGTTTTATTTTTTTCATAATTCTTAATTAATTTAGAATATTTCTTCTAGCATTCTCTTATAAAGCTCTTTGGTGGTCCATCCCATTGTTTGTACCTGCTTAGGTATAATACTTTCTGAGGATTGGCCAGGTATGGTATTTACTTCTAAGAAGAAGAGCTTTTCTTTCTTAGTATCATAAATGAAATCTACCCTACAAACTCCCTTGCAATTAAGTTCCTTATATACCTTCTTTGAAGTTTCTTCTACCTCTAGTCTAAGCTTATTTTCTATATCCGCAGGTGTTATCTCCGCTGTAGAACCGTCGTATTTAGCCTGGAAATCAAAGAATTCATTTATAGGAATTATTTCGGTAACTGGGAAGGCAATTATCTCACCCCTAGTTTCCAAAACTCCACAGGTTAGCTCTCTTCCATCAATAAATTCTTCAATAATAATTCTCTTATGAACCCCAAAGGCTGTCTTAATTGCTAGTTCTAGGTCTTTTCCTTCCTTAACCTTGGTCATACCAATACTTGAACCACCTTCTGAGGGCTTAACAAAGAGGGGGAGATTAAGCTTACTAAGAATTTCTTTAGCACTTATTTCATTACCCCTATAGAAACTAATATTTTTTGCAAGATTTGCTACGCCTAATTCTCTAATTACCGCATTGCAAACAACCTTATCGAAGCTTATGGCCGAAACCAGTGAACTGCAAGAAGCGAAAGGAATATTCATCATCTCGAAATACCCTTGTAGAAGTCCATTTTCACCAGGTGAGCCATGTATAATTATAAAAACTCCATCGAAACTAATCTTAGATTCCTCTATATGCAGGGAGAAATCATTCTTATCTATACTATATCTCTTTCCTTCTCTCTTATAATACCAATCGTTTTTCTCGAGAATTATCTTATAAACATTATAAAGAGATCTATCTATATTTTCTTCAACCTGAATTGCAGAACGAAGTGATACCTCAGACTCCTTGCTGGTTCCTCCAGCCATTAATGCAATATTCTTTTTCATATAAAGTTTTTACTCTTAATTAAACTCTTTTTTATTTTCTATATCCTTATCAAATTCAGGACATTCGTTATTATTACATATTATTCCTTCCTTGCCAAATACTTTTTCGTTTAGAAAGAAGAATATATGATTGATTTCCAAACAAACACGCTTAAATTCTTTCCAGATAAATTCTTCGCTACCTTCTGTTTTGGCAGGGTCCTCGAAGGTATAGTTAAGGAAGTTCTTGACCTTGCCATAGAAATTAGGACAGGTCTCCTTTGCATTGTCGCAGACAAAAATCACGTAGTCCCATTCCTTATCTATAAGGTTATCAACAGATTTGGGTATGTTAGTGGAAATATCAATACCAGATTCCTCCATAACTTTTATAGCTAGGGGATGGACATTGTTTTGTGGATAGGTTCCAGCAGAATAAACATTTAGAGAGGGATTTATTTGTTTTAACCAGGCCTCTGCCATCTGTGAGCGGCAAGAATTGCCTGTACAAAGTATTAAAATATTCATAAACTTTCTTTTAGTTCCAAGAGGAAATCTTTTATCTCATTAAGAGATC
>JBAYYI010000134.1:0-3067 GCA_041673165.1 Bacteroidales bacterium | reverse complement strand
TGCTGTTGCCATTATTGATGGAGACTTGCAAGACCCACCTGAGCTAATTAAGGATATGTACGAAAAATACAAAGAAGGCTATAAGGTTGTTTATGCAAAAAGAAAATCAAGAAAGGGAGTAAATGTTTTTAAGAAGATGGCATACAAGCTTTTCTATAGAATATTAGATATGCTGACCGATATAAAAATACCTTTAGACACAGGAGATTTTCGTTTAATTGATAGGGTTATAATAAAACACCTTCAAGAAATGCCAGAAAGGAATAAGTTTATTAGAGGACAAATAGCATGGATAGGCTATAAGCAAACCTTTGTGGAATATGATAGAGATGCGAGATTTATGGGAGAAACAGGGTATTCATTTTCCAAACTTATGAAATTGGCTATTGATGGCATTACAGGGTTTTCCACAAAGCCATTAAAAGTTGCAAGCAATATGGGGATTATTGTTTCAGCATTCTCATTTTGTATTATAGTTTATGCTCTAATCTCTCAATATATTATGCAAACTCCCCCAATACAAGGTTGGGCATCGCTTATTATTTCAGTCTCTTTCATTGGAGGAGTTCAGCTAATTGCAATTGGAATAATAGGTGAATATATTAGCAGAATAAACAATGATGTTAGGCAGAGACCACTCTATATTATTGAAGAAAGCTCTAAGAAAGAGGAGGAAGACAAGTTAATAAAAGAAAATTAAGACAAGAATAATATGACCTATACTGATAAAGAAAATAAATTTAAAAGACATACCGTTACCACAGCCCTACCTTATGCTAACGGACCTATTCATATTGGACACCTTGCTGGGGTTTATGTTCCTGCAGATATATATGTGCGTTATCTTCGCTCAATGAAAGAGGATGTATTATTTATTGGAGGAAGTGATGAACACGGTGTGCCAATTACAATTAAGGCAAGAAAAGAAGGAGTAAGCCCTCAGGCTATTGTTGATAGGTATCATAGTATTATTAAGCAATCCTTTATTGATTTTGGTGTTACTTATGATATTTATTCTCGCACCTCATCCCCTACTCATCATCAAACAGCATCCGACTTCTTCACAAAACTATATTCAGAAGGCAAGTTTATTGAACAAACCTCCAACCAATACTACGACGAAACAGCTAAGGCATTCTTGGCAGATAGATATATTACAGGCAAATGCCCTCACTGTGGAAATGAAAAAGCTTATGGTGACCAGTGTGAAAACTGCGGAACATCACTTAGTGCAAACGATTTAATTAATCCTAAATCCACTCTTAGCGATTCAGTTCCTGTCTTAAAAGAAACTAAGCATTGGTTCTTGCCACTAAACGATTACGAAGGTTTTATGAGAGAATGGATTTTAGATTCTCATAAGGAATGGAAACCTAATGTATATGGACAATGCAAGAGTTGGATAGATCAAGGCTTGCACCCAAGAGCCGTAACCAGAGATTTGGATTGGGGAGTAAAAGTTCCACTCAAAGATGCAGATGGTAAAGTTCTCTATGTTTGGTTCGATGCTCCAATTGGTTATATTTCAAATACCAAAGAGCTTTTACCTAATGATTGGGAGAAATGGTGGAAAGACAAAGAAACTAAGTTAGTTCATTTTATTGGAAAGGATAATATAGTATTCCATTGTATAATTTTCCCAGCAATGCTTAAGGCAGAGGGATCGTATATATTGCCTGAAAATGTTCCAGCAAATGAATTCCTTAACCTTGAATCCGATAAAATTTCAACCTCTAAGAACTGGGCTGTTTGGTTACACGAATACCTTGAAGACTTACCAAATAAACAAGATGTCCTTCGTTATGTCCTATGTGCAAATGCACCAGAAACTAAAGATAATGACTTCACTTGGAAAGACTTTCAAACAAGAAATAATAGTGAACTTGTGGCAATTCTTGGCAATTTCATCAACAGAACAATTGTCCTAACACATAAGTATTTTGAAGGCAGAGTTCCAAAAAGAAATGAACTAAACCAATTAGATATTCAAACAATAGAAGAAATTAAGACCTTCCCAGAGAGAATTGGAGTAAATATTGAGCATTATAAGTTCCGTGAAGCACTTTCTGAAATGATGAACCTTGCCCGCCTTGGCAATAAGTACTTGACAGAATGCGAGCCTTGGAAGACCTATAAAACAGATATAACCCGCACAGAAACCTCAATAAATATCAGCCTTCAAATCTGCGCCAACCTACTAACCCTTTGCGAGCCTTTCCTTCCTTTCACTTCCGCAAAACTCCAAAGGATTCTAAACCTAAGACCAACCCCATGGTTTGAGGCAGGAAAAGATAATATCCTAAAACAAGGAGATAAGATTGAGGAAGCTGAACTTTTATTTGAAAGAATTGAAGACGCAACAATTGAGGCTCAAGTTCAAAAACTACTTGACACAAAGAAAGATAACGAAAAGTCAAACTATGTTCCATCTTCTCAAAAAGAAAATATAGAATTTGATGATTTTGCAAAGATGGATATAAGGACAGGCACAATTATTGAAGCAGAGAAAGTCCCTAAGACAAAGAAACTACTAAAACTCCTAATAGACACAGGCATTGACCAAAGAATAATTGTTAGTGGAATAGCAGAGTACTACGATCCAAAAGATATCGTAGGCAAACAGGTTTCCGTCTTAGTCAATCTTGCACCCAAAGACCTAAAAGGCATTAAATCACAAGGCATGATCTTAATGGCAGAAGACTCAGATGGCAAATTAGTTTTCGTTTCCCCTACCCAAAAAGTAGTTAACGGCTCAGAAATTAAATAGAACCAAGTAACAATTTATTATTATCAAGGAATAAAATATTATAATCAAGTATTAATTTCACCAATCAAAGAATTAAAACAGTAAGGTGCCACCTTACTATATGTAACCTGCCACCTTACTCGAGTAACCTGCCACCTTACTATGTGTAACCTGGCAGGTTACTTATTTAAAACCATTGTTGTCCGATAAAAAATTATAATCCCAATTAATCCAAGTTAATTATCTTATAATCAATTCTCCAATTTTATTTTCAAAAAGTCAAGCCCCCTCTTTTTTATGTCTCGAATAATGGTAGCTGAT
>JBAYYI010000133.1:0-3126 GCA_041673165.1 Bacteroidales bacterium | reverse complement strand
TCGGAATTGCAGGACTTATCTATCAGTTTAAGAAAGATAGAAAGAATGGAGTTGTTGTTTTCCTTCTCTTTTTTATGACAGGACTTGCAATTGTTCTCTACCTCAATCAGCACCCTACACAACCAAGAGAGCGTGACTATGCTTATGCAGGTTCGTTCTATGCCTTTGCAATTTGGATTGGATTAGGAGTCTATGCACTCTTCGATTGGTTAGGCAAGGTTAAGATACCTGAAAATGTTAGAGCTATTGGAGTAACTGGGATTTGTTTATTAGCAGTTCCTGTTTTAATGGCAACTCAGGAATGGGATGACCACGACCGTAGCGAAAGATATATAGCAAGAGAATTTGCAAGAAACTACTTAGAGAGCTGTGAGAAAGATGCTATACTAATAACCTTTGGAGATAACGATACCTTCCCTCTTTGGTATATTCAAGAAGTTGAAGGGGTTCGTCCAGATATTAGAATACTTAATTTCACTCTTTCTGGAATGCACTGGTATGTTGAACAACTTTATAATAAGGTTTACGATTCAGAAAAATGTCCTTTCACCCTACCAAAAGAGTTTTATAGACTTGGCTTAGATGTTACGGCTGTTTATCCTGAAAATAATGAACCACAAGAACTGAAAGATGTATTAGCAAGAATGCTTTATGATCCACAGACAACAACCTACGTTCAAGGAGGAGACTCTATTAAAGTTATGCTATCTAATAACCTAACAATAACATCAGGTGAAAACCAATTTGCATTTACCATTCCTCTTAATCAAGGACAAGGCGTTAAGTATCTTCAAAGAAATGAATTGATGCTATTAGATATACTTGGATCAAATCTCTTTAAACGTCCTATCTACACAATGAGCCCTTCATATTTCACTAACATAATTCCAAACATCAACGACTACATTAGACAAGAGGGATTAGTTTATAGAATTATGCCTACAAAGGAAAGTGCAGGAATTGATGTAAATAAGACCTACAACCTATTTATGAATAAGTTTAACTGGGGTGGAACAAATAATCCAAACATCTATCTTGAAGAGGCAGTTTCTATGAATAACACAAGAAATATGCGTCAACAACATATGCTATTGGCAAAAAGCCTTACATCAATAGGCAAAAATCCAGAAGCAATTAAAATTTTGGATAAAGCTCTTGAACAATTCCCTGCCTCAAAAATCAATTTAGATAAATATGATATGCAATTAGCATCTCAATATTATGAAGCAGGTAATTCAAAGAAGGGAGAAGAGGTTTTAAATATTATTGCTGAAAAATACATAAGCGAAGTTATATACTATAATCAGTTTAAGGGAAGCAAGGCTAAGAACGTTGCAAGTGCGAAAACCGAATCACTTCAAATACTTGGCTTACTTTATACTTATGCAAGTGAATATAATTCCACCAAACTACAAACCAAACTTAAAGCTATTCCAGAGATTGAGGTTATTTTGAAGATTCAAGATATGCAAAAAGAATATAATGCTATAGTTAGCAGAGTTAATACTTCAATTGAAATAGCTCGTGCAGGCAATAAGGAAGGGGAAACTCAACTTGTTGCAATACTTGTAACATTAGAAAAACTTATGAACTCTCAAAGCGAAGAGTTATTCAATAGAGCATCAGAACTATTAATGTTTATATACTCTAATGCAATTAACTCACAGCTTAAGACTGTTGAACAAAAGATTGTCTCCAACCCAACCTTTATGAGGGTAGTTCAAGAGGCAATGGCTCAACAACAAGCTCAAATGCAATCAATGCAAAACCAAGGACAAGGCGGACAAAACGTAAGCGTTCCTGGAATAAATTATTAATTGGAAAATTAAGAGATTAAAACAAAAGACTAATGAATTAGTAGTTCATTAGTTTTTTGTCTTAATAAAAAGAAAAAAGCAGAAAATGAATATTGAAGTTTTAAAATCAAAGATACACAGAGCTGTTGTAACACGTGCCAACCTTAACTATATTGGTAGCATAACAATTGACGAAGATTTAATGGACGCTGCCAACTTAATTGAAAACGAAAGAGTTTATATATTCGACATAAACAACGGTGAGAGATTCGACACCTACGTTATTAAGGGAGAAAGAGGCACAGGCGAAATAGGGATTAACGGAGCAGCAGCACGCAAGGTGCAAATTGGCGACTTCGTTATAATTGTTTCTTATGCCTCAATGGACTTTGAAGAAGCTAAAAAACACACTCCAACGGTTATATTCCCACAAGATAACAAGATAGTTTAGTTGCTTAATTAGTAATTAAATAATAAATTGATGAAGAAAGCTATTAGGTTAGTAATATTCTTATCCATAGGCTTAGGATTTATTTGGTGGTTTGTCTCCAAACTAAGCCCAGAGGAACTAAACCACGTATTTGAATCGTTCTCAAGGGCTAATTATTTTTGGTTCGTTATAGCTATTCTAATTAATATATCGAGTGCATTAGTAAGGGCAGTTCGCTGGCAGCAACTAATTCGCCCAATGGGTTATAACCCAAAATTCATACCAACCTTCCTTGCCGTTATGTCAGGCTACCTTGCAAACTTAGCAGTGCCAAGACTTGGAGAGATCCTACGCTGCGGACTAATAAGCAAGAGTCAGAAAATACCATTCGAGAAAGCAGTCGGCACAGTAGTAGTTGAAAGAACAGTTGACACAATACTATTTATACTAATCTTCCTCTTAGGCTTAATATTTGAATTTAACTACATCAAAGACTATCTCTTAAATAACTTCTCCAATGTCATAAGCTTAGAAAAACTACAATCCCTAATTATTATTGGAGCAGTATCAATGGTTTTAATCTTTCTAACAATCTTTATCCTTAGGAAGAAAATTCAAAAAACTAAGATATACAACAAAATAAAAGAAGTATTATTAGGCTTTCTTGAAGGAATAAAATCAATCCTTAAACTAAAAAACCCCCTACTCTTTATATTTAACTCCCTACTTATCTGGTTTATTTGGATACTTGGAACCTACGTCATCTTCCTTTGTTTCCCAGAAACCATGCACCTATCCTTCAAAGTCGCATTCATAGCAACAATCCTTGGAGCAATAGGCCCAATCGTAACACCAGGAGGAATTGGACTCTTTCCAGCAATCATAGCACAATCATTACTA
>JBAYYI010000132.1:0-3174 GCA_041673165.1 Bacteroidales bacterium | reverse complement strand
ATAGCCTTCCAAGCTATAGGTGGCGGGTTCGAGGCCCGTCTTCCGCTCAAAGCTTCAAAAGAGCGAGTTAGGTTATCCTGACTCGTTCTTATTGGCATAAATAATGTTAAGCCGTTGTAGCTCAGTGGTAGAGTACTTCCTTGGTAAGGAAGGGGTCACGAGTTCGACTCTCGTCAATGGCTCTTTCAAAACTGAAGGTTTATATAGAAAACAAAATTAAAAACAATTTATTAATACGTCAATTATTATGGCAAAAGAAAAATTCGACCGTTCCAAACCTCACGTAAATGTTGGTACAATTGGTCACGTTGACCACGGCAAAACAACATTAACAGCTGCTATTACAACAGTATTGGCAAGTAAAGGTTTATCCCAAGTAATGTCTTTTGATTCAATCGACTCAGCTCCTGAAGAAAAAGAAAGAGGGATTACAATTAATACATCTCACGTAGAGTATCAAACTGCTAATCGTCACTATGCTCACGTTGACTGTCCAGGTCACGCGGATTATGTGAAGAATATGGTTACTGGTGCGGCTCAAATGGATGGAGCAATTATTGTAGTTGCGGCTACAGATGGTCCTATGCCACAAACTCGTGAACATATTCTATTGGCACGCCAAGTTGGTGTTCCACGTCTAGTTGTTTTCATGAATAAAGTTGACTTAGTTGATGACGAAGAGTTGTTAGAATTAGTTGAAATGGAAATTCGTGAACTATTATCTTTCTATTCATTTGATGGTGACAATACTCCTATTATTCGTGGATCTGCTTTAGGTGGATTGAACAACGAACCAATGTGGGTTGATAAAATCATGGAATTAATGGATGCTGTTGATGCATGGATTCCACTTCCTGCAAGAGCTGTAGATAAAGATTTCTTAATGCCTATTGAAGACGTGTTCTCAATTACTGGTCGTGGTACAGTTGCAACTGGTCGTATTGAAACAGGTGTAATTAACTCAAGTGATCCAGTTGATATTATCGGTATGGGTGCTGAGAAATTAAAATCTGTTGTTACTGGAGTTGAAATGTTCCGTAAGATCTTAGACAGAGGTGAAGCAGGAGATAACGTAGGTTTATTACTTCGTGGTATTGATAAAGAAGAAATTCGTCGTGGTATGGTTATCGCGAAGGTTGGTTCTGTTAAACCACATAGCAAGTTTAAAGCTTCTGTTGTTATTTTGAAAAAAGAAGAAGGTGGACGTCATACTCCATTCCATAACAAATATCGTCCTCAGTTCTATTTTAGAACTACTGACGTTACAGGTGAAATCACTCTTCCAGAAGGAGTTGAAATGGTTATGCCTGGTGATAACTTAGAAATTACAGTAAACCTTATTGCAGCAATTGCATTAAATGTTAACCTTAAATTCGCTATCCGTGAAGGAGGAAGAACAGTAGGTGCTGGTCAGGTTACTGAATTATTAGATTAATTAATTATAAAATTATGAAGGGATTTTCTCTTCATAATTTTTTAGGGACATAGTTCAACGGCAGAATAGCGGTCTCCAAAACCGTTGATGGGGGTTCGAATCCCTCTGTCCCTGCTAAAATAAAAATAAATATTGATGTCTAAGATAATTAATTACGTTAAAGACAGCTACGATGAACTTATGCATAAGGTATCGTGGCCAACAATGGCTGAATTGCAAAATAGTACTATTGTAGTATTTGTAGCTTCACTTATTATAGCCTTAATAATTTTCATTATGGATATATCTTGTGGAGTCCATCCAACATTGTTTTGGAAAGGCTTACTTGGTTACCTATATAGCATGATGGGCTAATAACCCTTTTTGTTTATTTATATATCTTGCTTCCCTCCGACATTTGTCAATGAGATATGTAAAAGACAGTCATATATTTATTTTGATAATTATTCGATTAACTAATTTCAGATTATGAGTGAGCAAACTAAGAAATGGTATGTTTTGAGAGCAATCTCTGGAAAGGAAAAAAAAGCTAAGGAGTATATTGATAATGAAATTTCCAGACTTGGTTTACAAGATTATGTTTCTCAAGTTTTAATACCAGTTGAGAGAGTTTATTCAGTACGTAATGGGAAGAGAGTTTCTAAAGATAGAACCCTATATCCTGGTTATATACTGATTGAAGCTAACTTGGTTGGTGAAATTGCTCATATTGTCAAGAGTGTTCCTAATGTAATCCATTTTCTTTCAGAGAAAAACGGTGACCCAGTTCCTATTCAGGATGATGAGGTGAAACGTATTCTTGGGCAAGTTGATGATTTACAAGGTCAAAATGAAGAATTAACAGATCCATTTATTATAGGTGAGTCTGTAAAAATTGTTGATGGACCTTTTAGTAATTTCTCTGGTACTATTGAAGAAATAAATGACGAGAAGAAGAAGTTGAAAGTTACGGTTAAAATATTTGGTCGTAAAACTCCAGTCGAGCTTTCTTTTATTCAGGTTGAGAAAGAATAATTATAATTTAATTTTTTAATAATCTTAAAGCACAGTCACAAAATGGCAAAAGAAGTTGCAGGATTAATTAAATTACAAATCAAAGGAGCTGCCGCAAACCCATCTCCACCAGTAGGACCTGCATTAGGTGCTAAGGGTGTTAATATAATGGAATTTTGCAAACAGTTTAACGCTCGTACTCAAGACCAAGCAGGTAAAGTTGTACCGGTTATTATTACTGTTTATGCAGATAAATCTTTTGACTTTGTAATTAAAACATCACCTGTTGCCGTACAATTGAAAGAAGTTGCTAATCTTAAAAGTGGTTCAGCAGAGCCTAATAGAGACAAAGTAGCTGCTATAACAATGGATCAAGTGAGGACTATAGCTGAAGCAAAAATGGTTGATCTAAACTGTTTCACTATCGACTCCGCTATGACTATTGTTTCAGGTACAGCAAGAAGTATGGGTATCACTGTTAAAGAATAATCTTTAACAAGTATTAATTAGAATTTTCGCAAAAAAAATGGCAAAACAATCGAAAAAACAAAAAGAGGCTTTAGCTAAACACGATTTAACTAAACAATACTCTCTTGAAGAAGCTATATCTATTGTGAAGGACATTACATTTACTAAATTTGATGCATCAGTTGATATTGATGTTCGCTTAGGAGTTGACCCTCGTAAAGCAAATCAAATGGTAAGAGGTATTGTTACTTTGCCACATGGTACAGGTAAAACAAAAA
>JBAYYI010000131.1:0-3228 GCA_041673165.1 Bacteroidales bacterium | reverse complement strand
CAGGGTTATTTCCTAAGATACCAAATCTTGTCTTAATTGATTGAATGTCTATCATTGTACTCCTTATATTTGAATGCAAAGATACAAAAGAATTGACAAAATGTCAGTTTGTTTATACTAATGTTATAGTAAATATCTTATAGGTAGCAGAATCCATTCAAAAAACTTTTCTATTCCAGAGCGTTTCTTCCAGCTTTCGTAGTTGAATTCTTTAGAAAAGGCTAAGGTTTCATTGAAATGAGTTCTTAAGTCTTTCAAAATAGATTCCTCTTCTCCGATTAGAACAATCTCATATTGATATCTAAAACTCCTATAATCAAAATTTGATGAGCCTATTGAGAATACTTTATCATCAACCATAAAGCCTTTGGAGTGTAGATTCCCAGCAAAATAGAAGCGAATTTTTACTCCTCCTTCATGCAACTCACCTAAATACTTTCTTCTAACAATATCAACCAATCTAACATCAGAGTGGTAAGGCATCGTAACTACTACATTAACCCCTCTTTTTGCAGCCTCACATAGTTTTTTCCTAAGTATATGTCCTGGCAAGAAATAAGGACTTTCAATAATAATATTATCTGTTGCCTTATCAATCATTTTTTCATAATACTTTTTAATAGTTTGCCTATAAGGATTTGGGACGTCTTGCACCAAAACCCAAGAGTTATGGTATTGGTTTCTTTTATAGCTATTATTAGTTAAAGTATATTTGTTAAAAGTGCGAAAGCTTTCGTTAAAAGAATATCTAAATAGTTTTGTAAGGTTAGAATCAACAATTTTAAGGTTTAGTTCTCTCCAGCTTAAGGAATAAGCAGTTAGGTTTGAAGAGCCAATATAGGTAATCTGGTTGTCAATTATAAGAATCTTCCTATGGTTTCGACAATGATTTTTTATAAAATAGGTTCTTGCTAAATTTAATTTCTTATAAGCCCTTAATTCTATCCCAGCTTCTATTAGTGGACTAAAAAAAGAATTGTCATAATCACTTCCCCAAGCATCAATCAATACTTTAACTTTAAGACCTTGTCGAGCTTTAAGAATTAGGGCTAAACGAAACTTTTCTCCAATTGAGCCAGTACCAAAACGAAATGTTTCTAATAGGATACACTTCTTTGCAGACTCGATACTTTGGAGCATATCGTTAAACAAAACAAGGTTGTCGTTAAATATTTGGTAATTGTTTTCCATAGAAACTCTTGACTAATTCACTTTGGGAGTTATTATTTTGTAATTATTATTTATTACGATTCCTTTTTCACTTTGTTTCAATAAGTATTAAAATAAAATCGCAGCAAATATAAGTATATTTCCTTCTCTAAGCCTTAAAAAAAGCTATTTTAGGCAAATAAGAGACTTAGAACAATGTAGAAGACTAAAAAAAATAATTATTAAATCTTGTGTAACTATGTGTAGATATTATGATTATATTATTTTCTCTAAATAAAATGAATAAAAGTCTCTTGTAAATTTTGTAATTGTGAAAATAATTGTAATTTTGCACGACCAATTCTGAAAGGTATTGGAGAGATGGGTGAGTGGCTGAAACCAACAGTTTGCTAAACTGTCGTATCTGTAACGGGTACCGGGGGTTCGAATCCCCCTCTCTCCGCATAAGAATTGAAAGGACATTTTCGGGGTGTAGCGTAGTCCGGTTATCGCGCCAGTTTTGGGAACTGGAGGTCGCAGGTTCGAATCCTGCCACCCCGACAAAAGGGAATCAATCAAAGGATTCCTTTTTTTATCAAGGGATGGTTCAGTAGCTCAGCTGGATAGAGCAACTGCCTTCTAAGCAGTAGGTCGTGGGTTCGAATCCCGCCTGAATCACTTAAAGCTAACTAATTAATTTTATGTTAGCTTTTTTTATGGGCTATAACTACTCTTAGAAATGAATCTAATAATGTATTATTTAGATTAAATCAATCAAAACTTGCAAAAAAATGAAATATGTTGTATATTCGTAAATTGTTATATTAGATATTTTTACACTATCTTAGGTACTTTATATTACGAATAGGCATTAGTAGTATTGATAGAAACATAGATATAAATGAATCATTTAAAAGAAATTTATCATGTTGAATATAAAACATAGATACTCAATTTTTATAGTTATATTTGTCCTTATATTTCCTTTCTTTGGATTTTCAAGAAGCCAAGAGAAAAGAAATGTTCTTTACGTTAGCTCTTTCACTGACAACAATGCTTGGTCAATAAGTTGCAAAAAAGCAATGATAGACAAATTTGAACAAGAAGGTTATAGAATCAATCTTAAAGAAGTTTATCTTAACGAAAAACAAAATTCAGAAGAAAGAAGAATAGAAATTATAAATGATTTTTTTTATAAAAGCAAAGAAAGCGTCGATGTTATTATTGCTTTCGACTACGGAGCAACAAATCTCTTCCTGACCTATACTGATTCCATTATTCGAAAAATTCCTATTGTTTTTGTTTCTGAACTTGAACACGAAAGAACGATTGATTTTAAAAATATAACTGGAATAATAAGTGATTATGGTATTGGGAGGGTTTATAAAACTGGTCTTAAAATATTCCCTAATACTAGAAAGGTATATGTTTGGGCTGATAAGTCTCCTACGGGAGAGTTTTTCACCAAACAAGCTAAGCAAACTCTTAGTGCTTATGAAAATGAGGGGATTTATATTGAATATGACCTTGATGCAAAAAATAAAAAAGAATTATTAGATAGATTTAAAAAATTAGAGCCGAATTCTTTTGTTATCTTTGGAACTTGGCAGGTTGATGATAGTGCGAAATCATATATCGCGAAGGAGCTATATCCTGAAATTCTTGAGGCAACAAATGTGCCCATTTTCACAGTATTTGATGGTTTTGTAGGATCAGGATTCGTTGGTGGTTTTGTTCAAATCGCAAAGAATAATGGTACAGCTGGGGCATCAAAAGCTATAAGAATTTTTAATGGCGAGATTCCAGATAAAATTACAATTGACAATATTCCACCTATTCCAATCTATGATTATATTGAGATCATCTCACGGAAGGGATTGTTTAATGTTCTTCCTGAAAACACTATTACATTAAACGTCGCAAAAGCCTTTTTCATTAATCATAAGATATTAGTCACTTTGCTATCTGCAATTATTATTTTCATTATAAGCATTTTGATTCTAAGATATAATAATTTCGTTTTAAATAAAAGAATCAAATCAAACCAAGAGCATGAAAAAGAATTACAGCTTAATATTA
>JBAYYI010000130.1:0-3263 GCA_041673165.1 Bacteroidales bacterium | reverse complement strand
TCCTAAAATCAATTTCTGGAGAACGAACTCCAATCCCTAAAATATATCAAAAAAAAGATGCACATCTTTTATAGTGAAAGATGTGCATCTTTTGGTATGAAAGATGTACATCTTTGGGGTGAAAAGTCCTTGATTAAAAAGTTTTTTATAAGGACTTTTTAGATTTATACGCCGATTAGAGAGAATTATTCCCTATTTAAATTTGAAATAATAGGGATTATTTACCATATACTCTAACTAATGAATTTTATCTATTGTTTTATTGCATTATTAAAGATAAAAAATCATACCTTTGCAATGATAAAAAATGTTTAACCAATTCAAATAGACTTATAGAAAAAATAAGGATATAATAAAATAAAAATATTGAGCTTTAGGCTCTTATTCTCAGCGTTGTAAATCGGCAAAATTTAAAATGTTACACGAGAATAATAAGTCGCGAAAGTTCACACTCAATGGGTGTGGACTATTCGTGCTTATTAGTGTAACAGGCTTTGCCGAGCCTTCAACGTTTAATAAGCAATACGAATAGTTCCGCACCTTTCTTTTTTGCTTTTGAGTTTGAGAGTTTATGCTTTTCAAACACAAAATCAAATATGGAAGATGAAAGAAATTCTCAATTAGGCAAATCAGAAACAGTAATTGAACAAAACATTAAGAGCCTAAAACAATTATTCCCTCAAGTTTTTACTGAAGATAAAATTAATTTCTCCTTATTGGAAGATTTATTGGGAGAAAAGATTGAAGAGAGAAAGGAATATTATGAGCTTTCATGGGCAGGAAAGAGTGATGCAAGAAAAGAATTGTCTAAAAGTACCACCGCCACACTTACTCCTATAAGAGAAAATAGTGTTGATTTTGATACTACTCAAAACCTTTTTATTGAGGGAGAAAATCTTGAAGTCTTACGCACATTACAAAAGTCTTATTTTGGTAAGATTAAGATGATATATATTGATCCTCCATATAACACGGGTAGCGATAGTTTTGTGTATCCAGATAATTATTCTGAAACAAAAAAAGAATACGAAAAGAGAATCGGTAAAGTAGATGAAGAAGGATATATAAATAAGGTTGAACTATGGAAACAAAATACAAAAGAAAATGGTCAATATCATAGTGTTTGGCTTTCTATGATGTATTCTCGTCTTTCCTATGCACATTCTTTACTTTCCGAAGATGGAGTAATTTTTATTTCAATAGACGAAAATGAACAAGCAAATCTAAAACTTCTTTGCGATAGTATTTTTGGAGAAAATAATTTTGTTGGATGTGCAGGTAGAATAACAAAAAAAAGTAATAATAAAGGAGATTATTGGTCTCCTAACTTTGATTATATACTAACTTATGTTAAAGATATATCTTGTTCAGATGTTTTTTTAGGAGGAATTGACGAAGATACATACGATCATGTTGAAACTGAAGGAGAAAGAAAAGGTGAAAAGTATAAGTTAGTTAGACTATATATGTCAACTATTCAAAATAGGAATCCTGAGCAGAGATTTTGGATAGATTGTCCAGATGGAACAAAAATTATTCCACCAGGAACAACCTTTCCACCAGAAAGACCTAATCTAGGAGATGGTATATGGAGATGGACTAAGAAAAAATTTGAATTAGAAAGGAATAAAATTGTAGTAAAAGAAGTCAGATCTTCAAATTTAATCGATGAAAATAAATTACCGGCAAAATGGAATGTATATACAAAAACATACCTAAAAGACGTAATTGACAATTCATCTGCAAAACCAAATAGTTTCATTGAAGAACATATTAATCAAAAAGGATCACATGAATTAACTGAATTAAATATTCCTTTTAGTTATTCAAAACCATCATCATTAATAAAATATTTAGCATCAATATGTAAAACAAGTAATAATGATATTATTTTAGATTTCTTTGCTGGGAGTTGTACTACTGGGCATGCTGTTATGGAATTAAATAAGGAAGATGGAGGAAATAGAAAGTTTATTTGTATTCAAATGCCTGAGAAAACAGATAAAAAGAGTGAGGCATACAAACAAGGATATGAAAAGATTAGTGATATTGGGGCAGAGAGATTAAGACGTGCTGGAAAAAGAATTAAGGAAGAGATAGAAAAAGACAGAAAAGAAAATGATGAAAAGTTATTAGATAAGAAAGAAATACAAGATATAGACACAGGCTTTAAGTATTATCGTTTAACTCCTTCACATTTTAAGGTTTGGCAAAATGATATAAATGAAAATGAATTAGGAAAGCAATTAGACGCTTTTATTGATGCAACAAAAGAGGGTAGTGTTGAGGAAGAAATGTTATATGAATTAATTCTTAAATTAGGATTTTCTCTAACAACAACTATTGAAAAGAATAGCAAAGGTTTTTATTATATAAAAGAATGGCAAACTTGCATTGCTTTAGAGAACTTTAATAAAGAAACTATTGAAAGTATATTTGAATTAAAGCCTAAGGAGGTAATTACACTTGATAAATTCTTTGAAAATAATGATTCATTATTAAGCAATACTCGACTTGAATTTAAAGATAAAGAAATAATACTTACAATAATCTAATGGCTATGAGCAAGGAATTAGAATTTCAGTTTGATAGCAATCAAGATTTTCAAATTGATGCAATAAATTCAATTGTAAAAGTTTTTGAAGGACAACCTTTAAACTCACATAATACTACATCATTTATAAGTACAAATAGTTCAAATCTTAATCTTATTTATGAGGAAGGGATAGTAAGGAATGTATTGAATGAGAATATTCCAATACTTGAAAACATTCAAAAAGTACAGACAGAAAATAAAATAGAAGTTTCGGAAGATTTAGCAATATGTGAAGCAGAAATTGATAGTGAGGGATATAAGAATAGTGAAATTATAAATTGCCCTTATAATTTTACAATTGAAATGGAAACAGGGACAGGGAAAACATATACTTACATTCGTACTTGTTATGAGTTAAATAATGTTTATGGCTTTAAGAAATTTGTTATTGTTGTTCCCTCTGTTGCTATTAGAGAAGGGGTTGTTCAGGCTCTTAATGATACTCATAAACATTTCCAATTGCTTTATTCTAATGTACCTATTAATTTTACTTTGTTTGATAGTAGTAAAAAAACTCAATTACAACAGTTTTCAAGAAGTAATTCAATTGAGATACTTGTTATTAATATTGATAGCTTTACTAAAGAAAGTAATATTATTAATAAGAGAAATGAATATGGAAATATCCCAATAACATATATTCAAAAGTGTAAACCAATTGTTATTG
>JBAYYI010000129.1:0-3278 GCA_041673165.1 Bacteroidales bacterium | reverse complement strand
TTAGCTCCCTTTTGAAATATAACTTATTTTTAAGCTTGTCTTTAAGATGAAGTATATCAGCATATTTCAAAATAGCCTCCAACCCTGGACGAGGTTTTTGATTAATTACCTTTAATCCATAATAAGCCAATATCCTATTCTCACCAGTTATAGGAACAACATCAGCAGCAATTGCAATTGCAACTAAATCCAAATAGGGTATTATATCTTCAAATGGTTTTCCTAATTTGATATTTAAGGCATGAATCAACTTAAAACCAACACCACAACCCGAAAGCTCCCTATAGGGATAGGTTGTGTCTATTCTCTTTGGATTTAAGACCGCACAAGCTTTTGGCAATTCTTCATCGGGTAAATGATGGTCGGCAATAATAAAGTCAATACCTTTAGAAGAAGAATATGCAACCTGTTCAATAGCCTTAATTCCACAGTCTAACGATATAATTAATTTGAAATCCTCCTCAATTGCCCAATTAATAGCCTTATAAGAAACTCCATAACCCTCACCATACCGATCCGGGATATAGAAATCAACCCCATTGTATATTTCTCTCAAATAGGAATAAACTAGAGCTACAGCAGAGGTACCATCAACATCATAATCTCCATATACTAGAATCTTCTCCTCTTTTTCAATAGCAGACATTACCCTCTCAACAGCAATATCCATATCATTCATAATAAAAGGGTTGTGAAGATCTTCTAATTTCGGTCTAAAGAAACTCTTAGCATCATCATAATTATTAATACCACGCTGAACAAGTAGATTAGCAATTATTTTATATGCTTCCAAATCTTCAGGACAAGAGCTAGTTTTGCCCACCTGAAGTTCTTTAGCAAGCTTTTCAACCAAACTCCTATCTCCATATTGCTTTAAAACCCAGCGCTTTTCCATAGACAAACTCACAATCTTTATTCCAATTTAATAGTTTACAAAGATATAACAATTATACTAAACTAGGAAATAAAAAGCAAACAAGCTAAAATAGGCACGAGTCTTGAAAAAAACTATAAGAAAATACTAATAAATAAATTTTCCTTGTATCTTTGCAAAAGATATAATAAAGAGATATGACTAGATTAAGTGTTAATATTAATAAGATTGCAACTATTCGTAATGCAAGAGGGGGAAACAATCCTGATGTATTAAAAATAGCTATGGATTGCGAACGTTTTGGAGCAGAAGGAATAACTGTGCATCCTCGCCCCGACGAAAGACATATTAGATATGCAGATGTAAGGGCATTGAAACCTATACTTAAGACTGAATTTAATATGGAAGGTAACCCAACAGAAGATTTTATTCGCTTAGTGGAGGAAATTAGACCCGCACAAGTGACCCTGGTTCCAGATGCTCATAATGTTTTAACATCCAATGCTGGATGGAATACTATTAAGCACGAAGCCCTATTAAAAGATATTATTGCTAGATTAAAAAAGGTTTGCAGAGTATCTATCTTTGTTGACCCAGAACAAGAAATGGTTGCAGGAGCTAAAAAATGCGGTGCCGATAGGGTGGAACTATACACTGAAGGCTATGCAAGTGCTTATTTGGAAGACAGGGAAAAAGCAATTGCACCCTATCTAAGAGCTGCAAAAGAAGCAGAATATCAAAATATAGGACTAAATGCAGGGCACGACTTAGACCTAGTAAATTTGGAGTATTTCCAAAAAAGCATTCCAAACTTATTGGAAGTATCTATTGGCCACGCATTAATTTGCGATGCACTATACTATGGACTTGAGAATACAATTCAACTATATAAGAGAGCAACCTCTTCCAACTAAAATTCAATCTTCACTTCACGAAATTAATACGCCGTTTCACGAAATTGTTCTCAAGGAATAAAAAAATGATCTCAAGGAATAAAAAATTGTTCCTAAGAGTTGATTTCTTTAAGACAAATCTAAATAATTTTATATATATTTTCCCAAAACCCAGGAAAGGACTTACTGACACATTCCATATTATCTATCTGAATATTAGGGTATTTAAGAGATAATACACCAAATGCCATAGCTATTCTATGGTCGTCATAGGTTTTAATAACCAATGGTTTATTTACAAACTCCTTAGAATTAAATCCATTTACAATAAATCTATCATCCTCCAAATATACTTTAGCTCCAAGTTCTCCTAAGCCTTCCATCATAGATTCAATCCTATTACTTTCCTTATACTTCAAGCTTTCTATGCCTGAAAACGATACCTTTTTACCTGAAAACAAAGAAGATACAAGAAGCGAAGGAAAAATATCTGGACAATCCTTTATATCGAATAATATTCTCTTTTCCTTGGTTATATATTCTTCGTTATATGAGATTACTAATCTATTATCTATGAATTTAGATTTAATTCCAAGATATGAAAAATACTTTTGAGCTATGGAGTCTGCCTGTAAAGAATTATTATGCAGGTTTTTAATAAAAATTTCTCCCCTCCTCATTATACAAAGCTTTTCATATGCAAAGCAAGCACTTGACCAATCATTCTCAACATAAGTTTCCCTAAATTCATATTTTGAAGGGCTAATTATTAATAAACTATTTTTCTGCTCAAGCTTTGCTCCGAATTCTTTTATCAAATCAATAGTCATTTGGAGATAGGGTTTGGATGTTATATGGTCAGAAGTATCTATTATTAAACCTCCTTCAATATAGGGTGAAACTAATAGTAGGGAGGAAAGAAACTGACTGCTTAGCCTTGAATTGACTTTTATGGTTTTGCCTCCAATTAACTTTCCTCCATTTACTTTAATTGGCAACCTATATTGGATTTCAAGATATTTAATCTCAGCTCCTAAGTTTTCTAATGCTTCTAATAGAGGTTTTATTGGTCTCTCCCTCATCTTCGTACTTGCATCTATACTCCAAATACCTTGCTTAAGTGCTAGTAGGGAGATAATAAATCTAGTTACAGTTCCAGCATCATTGGTGAAAACAAGTTCCTCAGGATATTTATCTATTTGTTTAAGAGCGTTTTGCAAAAGTTTAGTATCATCAGCTTGGGATAAATTATTTATACTCTTATTGCTTTTAGATAGATACTGGATTATCAGTAGCCTATTGCTAATACTCTTGGAAGAGGGAAGGTTAAGCTCTTGCATAATATTATATTGGTATAATTAAAGATCTATATCAAAATCATTAATTTTCCTATATAGTGTTCTTTCGGATATTCCCAATTCTTTAGCAGCAGTAGAACGCTTACCCTTAGCTCTTTGAAGAGCAGATACAACCATTTTCCTTTCCATATCTACTAAAGACATAGGAGCTTC
>JBAYYI010000128.1:0-3341 GCA_041673165.1 Bacteroidales bacterium | reverse complement strand
CAATAGCTTCTTCTATATCACTCCATAATGTTCGCTTTAATGAAGTTAATTCGTTCTGAACATTTTGCAATAAAAGGAGGTTCTTGCTAATTGCACGTATTGCAGGGGGCTTAAGGTCTGTTTACAATATAGAAGCTTTCATATGATAAAAAAGAAGCCTTTGAACCTAAAATTTGAGAAATACTATACATGTCAACAGTTTCAAGCCATTTTCCCATTTAAAATCACTGATTTGCAGAAAAAGTTTTTATGCTTATTTCAATCATTAAGAATGTGTAGGTATATCAATGCAATACCGATTTGGAATAGACAGATATAAAAGATTGATACTGCAGTTGAGTAAGTATTGGACATAAAAAATATAATAAAAAAAGAATGAGTATAGAAGAAAGCAAGCAAAAATTTTTGGAGGCTGACAAGTGAAGAAATTCGAGTTCGGAGGTCAATACAAGGTGGAAGTGTAAATAAATTCGGATCATAGTGGTTTCAGCATATCTAACCGTTGAAAGACTGAATGGTGATATAGCTTCAAAAGAACAGTAAATAGTAAAATATTTGATTGCATAATTAAGGTAGTGTCAACAGCACTATCTTTTTCCATATCTAAAATCCCTCAAAGTATACCAAAAGTATTGCATAAAACTACATAATGTGATATCATATTTAGCATAAATTGTAATATTCAGGAGGTGTAGTTATATGGGGTTCAGCTATAACAAGCTATGGAAGTTGTTAATAGATAAAAATATGAAAAAAGTTGAGTTAAGAGACAAGATCAGCATTAGTCCTAACACCCTGGCTCGCCTATCAAAAAATGAGAAAGTGAATATGGATGTTCTCGGGAAGATATGTAAAGAACTTAAATGCAATATAGGAGATATTGTTGATTATATAGATGATGTAGGTGGTGATAGTAAATGAGTGCCAAAGAAGCTAAAGCAAGAATTAAAATAAACAAATTACTTGAAGAAGCAGGTTGGAGATTCTTTGATGAGGATGGGAAACCAGCAAATATTCAAGTAGAGCCGAATGTAAAAATCTCGAAGAAACAAGTAGATGATATGGGCGAAAACTTTGATAAGATCAAGAATGGGTTTATTGACTTTTTATTGCTTGACGACAAAGGGCATCCATTTATTGTACTTGAAGCCAAGTCGGAAGATAAAGACCCGTTGGTGGGTAAAGAGCAAGCCAGAGAGTATGCAAAGTCATTATTTATAAAGTATGTTATCCTGTCAAATGGAAACCAACACTATTTTTGGAACATATACAAAGGTAATCCTCAGATAATCACTAATTTCCCTAATTGTGAAAGCATTAGAGAAAATAAAGCTTTTAATGCTGACCCAGCGAGATTATATAATGAGGACGTCAGAGAAGATTACATAGCGGTAGTCAAAAATCCCAAATATAGCGAAGCACCAGAATACCAAAATCCTGAATCAAGAATAAAATTCTTAAAGGATAGCGGCTTAAGGTTTTTAAGAGCTTATCAGCTCAATGCGGTCAAAGCATTGCAGAAATCAGTAAAAAAAGGTAACCAGAGATTTTTATTTGAAATGGCAACAGGAACGGGTAAAACTTTAACGGCTGCAGCAGTTATCAGATTGTTTTTAAGAAGTGGAAATGCGCACAGGATATTATTTTTAGTAGATAGGATTGAACTTGAAAACCAAGCAAAGAAGAATTTTCAAAATTATCTATCACCTGATTATCATACCGTTGTATTCAAGGAAAGTACAGAAGACTGGCGAAAAGCGGAAGTTGTTGTTTCTACGGTCCAGACCTTGATGTTCAATAATAAATATAAGAAATACTTTAAGCCAACGGACTTTTCGCTGTTAATAGTAGATGAAAGTCATAGGTCAATCAATGGTAATTACAGAGCTGTATTTGAATATTTCTTAGGGTACAAGCTGGGACTTACTGCAACACCAAAAGATTATATCAAGAATGTAGATATTACAAAGCTGAAATCTACAGACCCAAGAGCATGGGAAAAGAGACAATTGTTAGATTCATATAAGACTTTCGGCTGCGAAAGTGGTGACCCTACATTCAGATATTCCCTATTAGATGGTGTTAAGGAGGGGTATCTCATAAACCCAACAGTAGTGGATGCAAGAACAGATATTACTACACAACTTCTTGCTGATGAGGGTTATGCAGTAATAAACCAAACCGAGGATAACGAGGATGAAGAAGAAATATTCTATGTAAAGGATTTTGAAAGAAAATTCTTTTCAGAAGAAACCAACAGAATGTTTGTTAAAACCTTTATGGAAAACGCAAAACGAGACCCTTTATCAGGTGAAATTGGAAAGAGCATTATTTTCTGTGTTAGCCGTAAGCATGCAGCTAAAATCACGCAGATACTTAATGAATTCGCTGATAAATTGTTTCCTGATAAATATTACTCAGATTTTGCAATGCAGATAACTTCAGATGTTATGAACACTCAAATCTATACCGTCAACTTCCAGAATAATAATTTAAGTGGTACTACAAAGTTCTTAGAGAATTATAAGTCGTCTAAAACAAGAGTATGTGTTACTGTGGGCATGATGACAACGGGTTATGATTGTGAAGATTTACTGAATATCGGGTTACTTCGACCTATCTTCTCCCCTACTGATTTCATACAGATTAAGGGTAGAGGCACAAGGAAGTTTGAATTTAGCTATAAGGACAAAATCGCCGGAGATATACAAGAACATAAAGCACAAAAGGATACTTTCAAATTGTTTGACTTCTTCGGGAATTGCGAGTACTTCGAGGAAAAATTCAACTATGATGAGGTAATCAAACTTCCAAAACCTCAGGGAAAAGGAAATGATATAAAGACACCACCAGTAGGAAGTACCCAATATGAAAATTTTGAGCCAGATCCGCTCAAGTTTATCATGGAAACTCCAATAGGCTTTGAGGGTATGAAAATTGACCGTATGTTTTTTGATAAGTTTGAAAGTGAAGTTAAGGAAGACGAGACCGCTAAAGAGCAGTATGAACAAGGCAACTATGCTGCTGTTCAGCACTACATTGAAGAACAGATTATGAACAAGCCATCAGAATACTACACTTGGGAAAAGCTGAAGCGTTCCATTGGTATTGACAGACGGGTAACGGTTAAGGAAATCCTTGATAAGATCTTTGGTGCTATTCCTGCCTTTAAGTCAAAGAGAGAACTTATTGAAGATGAGTTTGAAAGTTATTTGCTAACCAGACCAATACAAGCTGATAAGTATTCAGAAATTAGGCGTTTCTTTGAAACCTATATTATGGATAAAGATGTTAGACGGGTAATAGAGGATGAGAAATATCAACTTCTTGGTACAGAGGTC
>JBAYYI010000127.1:0-3388 GCA_041673165.1 Bacteroidales bacterium | reverse complement strand
TAAGTTTGAATCTCCTGCAAAAAATGCTTCAAGCACATATTCTATACTATTATTTATTTCAGCAATTGGGTTATGTATATGTGAGTTTGAAAGTCCTGTGGCAGGTATCCAATTATAATAATCTGCTCCTTGACTTGCATTAAGCTGAACAAAAAAAGGTGGTTCACTCGTATAATATGTTGTGTCGTTTTGGAATATCTCCACTGTGCAGGTATCAACATTTGATGTTGTTAGGGATATATTGATTGTATCAGAAGCCTTGCATACAAACCTTAAAGCTACATTATCAATGGCAAAATCATTCCCTCCAGCTGCTATATTTTGATTGAGGATTGTTATTATTGCTGTTGTATTTGTTCCACTATTCCAAAACTCATGAAACTTAGTCCAAGCGCATGGTGAAAAAGGAGTTGAAAATACGTCACCTAATTGCTGAGAATTAATAGAGAATTGAAATTGTGGCAATTGCTCTTGAGTTGCTGTTGGACAGACATTGGTTGCTTCAAATGAAAACTCGTAATTTGTATTTGGCAAAACTGTTACCGTTGTTTGATAGACTATTAAATTAGGGGTCGATGCACCATTTGCAACAAAAAACTTCCCTCCATTATGAGTACAAGAAGAAAACATATAATGATATCTACTTCCAAGGGTTACAATATTGTAGTTTCCTGCTGGCCATAAATCAGTTGATAGGTTTAGTTCTGTTGTAAATCCAAGATTCCCTAATTCAAAGTCTCCATTATAAACCAAGTTCTCTCCCCTTATATAATAGGCATCTAATACATATTGAACAGAATTGTTTATTGAAGCTATTGGATTTAAAATCGTTGCATCTGAAAGTCCTGCTTGTGGTATCCAATGATAGTAATCTGCCCCTTGGTTTGCATTAAGCTGAAGAGTAAATGGGGTTGTTGGATTATTATATATGGTATCGCCGGGACTTATTGCGACAGTGCATGTATCAATATCAATCAAAGTGCTATTATTGGCAAATACATAAGTATTTGTCGCAACAAGAAATAAAAATATAATAACTACACTAAAGTCTTTTTTCATATCTATACCTATCTAAGCACCTCTATTGAGCCTACAAAGTCCAAATCTTTTATCTTACTCCTTCCAATAAATCTATAAAAATAGGTTCCAGTAGGAGAATTTGTTTTTGCTGGATCCCAAAAATCTGTTTTATCTTTAATACTCTTTTTAGAGTATATTTGTGTCCCTTGTCGGTTAAGTATTATCAACTCATTATCTAAGAATAGTTCTCCTTCAAACAAATCATGAATTTCAAATACATCGTTTATACCATCTCCATTTGGAGTTACAACATTAGGAAACATAATCTTTATAACATTCAAAGATAAATAAATACTACTATCACAACCATTTATTGAAGGAGAAACATTAACGTAAAGTCCCTCTTCTTTTTCATCAAATCCATTAAGTGTGTATCTTTCCCCTCTATAAATATATTCATATATTGTGTCAGCATACGTTGGTAATGATGTTATAGTTAGAATATGAATACTATCTGTTATATTATTGATAGTAAAGTCATAATTATAAATTCCTACTTGAGAATATATACTATCATAATACTCATAAGGGAAAGCATTCTCACAGACTTGAATATCTATATAACTTGTTGGCATTATAGTTGAATCTGTTATTATAGCAATTCTTATTGTATCGTATGCGTTGCAAATCTCCTTCAATGAAATATTATCAATTGCAAAATCATTGCCAGTCCCAACTGTATTTTGATTAATTATCCTTATTGTCGCTATGGTATTGCTGCCACTATTCCAAATATTAGAAGTCGTAATCCAATTACAAATCCCTTGGTCAATTGTTACAACATCTCCTTCCTGTGATCCATTAATAGAATATTGCATACGTGGATAATCTGACGGAGAAAAAACGTTTATAGCAGTAGCATCAACTGAAAACAGATAATCAGTATTAGGTTTTACAACTGTTGTGGATTGATAAACTCTTGAACCTCCAACCGATGAAGCGTCTGCTGCAAAAAACAAGCCGCCGTTACTGCATGGAGAGATTCCAGGATTTACATCAATAGAGTTGGATACAATATTATAACTTCCCCTTGGTATTTCTGAAGCAAGAGATAAGATATAATCAGAGATAAATCCTGTATTTCCTAATTCAAAATCTCCATTATAAACTAAATTAGAATCTCTTACGAAAGAAGCTTTTAAGATGTATTTAACAGAACTATTTATTGTCGCCACTGGGTTTGAAATTGTTGAATCGGAAAGCCCTTCTGAAGGAGACCAGCTGTAAAAATCAGCTCCTGAACTTGCTTCAAACTGAATAAAAAGCGGAGTAATTGGTCTATTATATGTAGTATCGTTTGGCAATATAGATACCGAACAGGAATCGTAATCAATTAAAGCATATGTGTTAGCGTAAGTGTTTACTGAAACCAAAAGCATTGATAGAACCGCAAAGTAAAAGTATTTAATCATAAAATATATTAGATATAATCAGTGCAAATATAAACTAAAAACAATTATGTTCTATTATTTTCAACATATTTTATTACTTTTGCATATAAATAAAACAGATATATAATATGAGAATAAAGCTGATTACATTATTGTTTATTATTGGACTTCTACATACGCTTTCTTTTGGTCAAAATCCCATTAATATTATTCCACAACCTGTAAGCGTTAAGATGGATAAGTCCTCAGCATTTAAATTTGATAAGAGCACTAAGATAATTGCTAATGTTGATTCAAAGGAATATTCTGTTGCAGAGCATCTTCAATCCAAGTTAAAGGCTTATAATAATGATATAAAACCAGTTTTACCCAAGAGAGATAACCCAAAATATAACACTGCTAACTCAATAATTTTCATCCTCTCTTCAGATAAAGTCTTGGGGAAAGAGGGATACCAAATTGATATCCTTGGCGATAAAATTACTATTTCAGCTAATGAGAATAATGGATTCTTCTATGGAGTTCAAACACTTCTTCAAATCATTATGACTGCCCAAATAGATAAAGCAACATCTTCAATTCTTATACCAACAGGAGAAATTATAGATTATCCTCGCTTTTCATATCGTGGCAAACACTTAGATTGTGCTCGTCATTTCTTTTCAACAAAGGAAGTAAAGGACTATATAGATATCTTAGCCTTTCATAAGATAAACACTTTCCACTGGCATTTAACCGATGACCAAGGTTGGAGGATAGAGATTAAGAAATATCCTAAACTAACTGAAATTGCATCAAAAAGGAAAGAAACCTTAGTAGGTCACTACACTGATAATTTTCCTCAAATCTTTGATGGCAAACCTTATAGTGGTTATTATAGTCAGGATGAGATTAGAGAAATTGTTGAGTATGCAGAA
>JBAYYI010000126.1:0-3458 GCA_041673165.1 Bacteroidales bacterium | reverse complement strand
TTTTGATATATTAACCAGATTAAAATATTCAAAAAATATTATAGATATTGTATGCACTCTTATTAAATTTCATGATTCGGAAATACCTGCGAGCATGCGTTCTTTAAGAAGACTCATTGCTAATTTGGGTTCAATGGAATTATTTGAATTATGGAAGATAGTATTGGAAAGAGATACTTACGCACACAGTGATTTTAATAATTATTTCATTTCATACAAAGAGAAAATTAAAAAATTAGAGGAATTATATATACAGTATTGCTCGGAAGGAAAAGTATATTCAGAAAAAGATTTAGATATAAATGGATATGATTTAATGGCATTGGGATTTGAAGGTAGAAAAATAGGTGAAGTACAACGAAAACTACTACAAATGTTCTTGGAAGGAGAAATAAATAATTCTAAAGAATCATTTATAAAGTATTTAAAAAGGTGTTGAACTATTATTTTCTACATGGTATAATATATATATAAGAGAAAGGACAAGGATATGATAAAATTTGTAAGGAGTAAAGAAATGAAGTGTTGTATTTGCGGTGAAAACATAGTAGGATATGGTAACAATCCTCAGGGAGCAGTTGACCAAGATAGTAGAATGATTAAATGGAAAAATAAAGACCGTTGTTGTCACGAATGTAATAGAAATTATGTTCTCCCCGGAAGACTCTCAGTATATCTTAATGTCGGAGACGCGGTGCCTAGTGACGCTAGAGTTGACTATAGGAAATAATTATAAACTCTATGAAAGACTTATGAATATAATAATACCCCAGGGGGTAACAAGCATAGGTTTTAGTGCCTTTAGGCAAAGGTCATTCACAACATATGCTGTTTGGTGTTGACCTTTTCACAATATAATTGTATAATATAATTAAGAAAGGAAAATAGGAGTTTATTATGGAAAAAATAATAAAGATTTTAATGGAAAGAGATGGTCTTACTGAAGAAGATGCTAGAGAGCAGGCTGAAGATGCTAGGCAAGAAATATACGAAGCCATAGGGGCTGGATGTTTTGAAGATGTTGAAGATATATTGGCAAGTGATTTAGGACTAGAATTGGATTATATATTTGACATTCTAAGCATGTGATTAATTTTTTTTTAAGGATTCAAGATGATAGTTACTATTCACACTCACGTAATATCTAAAAACAATAGGGGCATAATCAATTATGTGCCTATAAGATACTTATTAAATTATCTGGATAATCACAATTTGCGCTATAAACTTAAGTATCATTATTTTGATCCTCGCGGAGAAGGTGTTGTGCTTGGAATGCCTAAGTATACTTGGTATGCAATGCAATTTGGTCCTTGGAGAAGATTATATATAATTAACAAAGGATACTAATTTATAAACAAACGAAAAAAAAAATAGGGAGAATAGTTTATGAATAGGCGAGAAACCAAAGAAAAAAGCCTCAAGGTATATGAAGCAGAACAAAAAATAGCTTGTGATATTCTCGGGGAGATGGAATGTTTATTAATGTCTTCATCTAATACTCAAAGCATTAAAGTAGACGACATAGTGAAAATAATTGATAAATATGTAGATATGTATAATTTATGCAGAGATCCCTTCTCTGGGTGCCTCTGCACGCATGAAGAACGCGCGGAGAACAGTTTAGAGTATCAACGCCAAATTATGATGGAACGTTATGGCCATTGTGATGGTTTAGGTGATTGAGGAGGAGTGTGAAATGCATTGGTTTTGGTATTTTTGGATAGTAAGTTTTATTTTCTGCCATATAGTGAACTTCATAATAGCTATGGCGACGCTTGTTTATATAAAGCGTAAAGGATACGTTAAAGTAGAGATAAGGAAATGCGGTTGGGAAACGATAATGAGAATCCTAAAACTCCTAATTATTGAGATCATTCCCTTCATAAATATTATTCTTTCATTGTGTATGTTATTTGCATATGACAAAATAAAAGACAATGAGATAAAAGAACTTTTAGCAAAAGGGAAAATTAAGTTAAGAGAGTAAAAATCAATGGCCTTGACAAGTGTAAACAACGTATCAAAGGAATGTGCGTGTAAAAAGGATGAGTAGATGGGGAAATTTATATATGAAGCAGAACGAGTTGAGAGGCAGTGATATTTATATAATATTAGAACAGGAGGTAATAGAATGAACGATAAAAAGCGAAATGAAATTGAAGACCTAAGTTTTCTTGTTGTTAATGCAATTATTAACAACTCAACCGCAAAAGAAACAGCGGAATATCTTTATAAACACAATTACCGCAAGCAGAGCGAAACAGTTAAGGAGTTTGCAGAGCAGTTGAAAAAGGAGTTGTTTGCTAATTGCGTAATTATTAAAACTATATCCAATCCGCAAAAGGAAGATATGGATAGCAGTGAAGCGTTTCAAATAATTGATGAACTAGCCGAGCAGTACGGTAAGGAGGAGTAATGAGTAAAATTATAATCCATAATAAAACCGGAGACGATATGCTGGCTATGGGGATTGTGGCAACGGTTATGAAACAGGGCAAAATATCAGAACTTGGAAAGTCCTACTGCTATGTATCGTCATTTACAATAGGAGACAAAGAAGCATTTTGTACTTGCGTATGGAACAAAAAATCAACCTTTACGTTTGAAGTTTATTATGAAAAGGAGCAGGAGAAATGAAATCAATTTTAATGTCAATACAGCCTAAAGGGTAGAGGAGGTAGAAGAATGAGTGACTTTTGGAGAATAATGGATAGTTGTGTTTGTGGATATATAGACTATTCCCCTTGTGTAAACCCTCCATATTGTATGATTAAAGGGGAAGATTACGATTGCGACCAATGTGTAGTAACCGAAGAAGAAAAAAACAAGGCAGTTGAGCAGTACGGCAAGGAGGACTAATGAAAAGAGAAATATTATTTAGAGGGAAAACACTACAAGATAATATGATAACAAAGAATTAATATCTATGATAACAAAGAATTAATATCTATGATAACAAAGAATTGTTGGAGGTAGAAAATGGATAGAGAGAGATTAATGGAAATAATCGACAGCAATGGAAGATTTAACTTACCAACTGTAGAGTTGGAATTACTAGCCGACCACCTAATTGCAAACGGCATAGGCGATATAACCGCCGAAAAGCACAGGGCAGATGTTGCAGAGGAAGCATTGCGGGGGTTGTTGAAAAAACAAATTGAACAACTTGAAGAAGATTGCCCATCTACAGAGTGGAAGACAGTAATTAAAGATTGTGATTATAAAACAAAGTCACACGAAGACTGTACCAAATGTTGGACTGACTTTATAACACAGCAAGCCGAAGCAAGGCTGAAAGAGCTGGAGGAACAGCATGACAATAATTAACACAATAATAAAACTGATAATGTGTCACCTGTTGGGTGATTATGTTTTGCAAGTGCCGTTTATAGCGGAAACTAAAGGCAATAATTGGTATCATTTATTTGTTCATTGTGCATTATATTGTTTGCCTT
>JBAYYI010000125.1:0-3486 GCA_041673165.1 Bacteroidales bacterium | reverse complement strand
ACCAAACTATCACCTCCTTTTGTTTTCAATAAAAACATTTCTTTATCAACAATATCTGTCCCTGCTCCAACACTTCTATTAAACAATTCAACATCTTCCAAAATTGGTGTTTCAATTCTTGAATAGTCATAAAAATCAAAAGTCTTTTTTATGACATCAAATAATTTTTGATAATATGCTTGATCCTCTGGCAATATATCATGCATTCCTGTCGGAGTCTGAAATTTTAATTTTGCCATATTTACTATGTTTAATATATTAGCTTATTATTTACTTCTTTCTTTGACCCATTTAATAATTCAGAGATTGAAAGATTAAAAAATATCTTTCCCACTATATTTTTTTCTGGAAGAACACCCCAAACTCTTGAATCTGAAGAATAATTCCTATTATCCCCTAAAACAAAGTATTCATCATCGTTCATTAATCTTGGAGAGTAATCTTTTTTATTAACCCAGTGATCTTTCAAGTCATTTGGAAGGTAATCCTCTTTTAACTCAAATCTTTTCCCAGAATTATCTGTTATATAAATTATTCCATTATCAATCTCAACCGCCTCTCCAGGTAAAGCAATAACCCTTTTTATATATTTAACAGAGGGATTTCCTGGATATTTAAAAACAATAACATCCCCTCTTTTAGGTTCTTCAAACCTATAAGAAACCTGGTCAATTATCAAATAATCAGTTGAATGATAATTTGGCTCCATAGAAGCTCCATTAATCATAAATGGCTGAAATATAAAAGCTCTAATAGGCATTACTATTGCTAAAGAAATTAGAACAACTTTCAATAAATCAAATATCTCTTTTATAACTTTATTTTTCATTGATAAAATAATACACCAAAATATAGATTTTGACAAATTATAGCATTATCCAATACAAAATGAGCATGAAATGAGTAACGCTTTCTAAAGCAAAACGAGCATGAAATCATGCCCGTCTTGCAAAAGCGTGTGAATCAAGCATGATTGATTTATGACAATAAATATGAATGACTCACACATGATTACAATAGACCAGATTAGGGAATTTGCAAAGCTGGATATGAGTCCCAAACTAGGATTCCCTTCCAAGAAAGAAAAATACAAATGGATCGATGCTGTATTGTTCAGATTCAGGTACCGGTCCTTAAAGAAGAATGATAAGGGAGTTGTAAGGAAGTATATCCAGAAGATGACTAGTTTATCCGATTCCCAGATAACAAAGATAATATACAGAAAGAAGAATAAGAAAGCATCTTCACCGAAGAAGAAGAGGAACTCTTTTATCAAGAAATACGGAACAGAAGACATCTCCCTACTAATCAAGACTGATAACCTCCATGGCAGGATATCAGGACCAGCAACCAAAGAGATAATGTCAAGGGAGTTCGAAGTTTTCGGAATATCCAAATATTCTAATATCAGCCAAATATCTGTATCTCATATATACAATCTAAGAACAACCAAACAATATGAATCACATTCAATTACTTTCAAGAAGACCTGTTCCGTCTCTATCCCCATAGGAGAGAGAAGGAAGCCAGAACCATATGGAAAACCAGGCTATTTGCGCGTAGATTCAGTGCATCAAGGCGATAAGGACAAGGAGAAAGGGGTATATCACATCAATATCGTGGACGAAGTAACTCAATGGGAAATAGTAGGAACAGTAGAGAGGATATCAGAAGCATATCTAGCTCCACTACTCGAATCCTTGCTAGAGATGTTCCCCTTTACTGTAATCAACTTCCATTCTGATAATGGCTCAGAATATATTAACAAAATAATAGCTAAGCTCTTGAATAAATTGATGATTAGCCAAACTAAGTCACGAGCAAGACACACTAATGACAATGCCTTAGTAGAATCCAAGAACCGCTCTTCAATCAGAAAACATATCGGATATGCTCACATACCTAAGAAATTCGCAAAAGAGCTCAATGCCTTCTGCAGAGACTATCTTAATCCTTACCTCAACTACCATCATCCTTGCGGATTTGCTAGTACCTATACTGACAAGAAAGGCAAAGAAAAGAAGAAGTATGATACCTACATGACGCCTTATCAAAAGTTCAAATCTCTTCCTGATTGTGAACAATATCTAAAACCAGGTATCACAATTGCCTCATTAGATAAAATAGCCTATAGTATGAGTGACAACGAATTCGCTGAAAAGATGCAAGAAGCTAAGAAGAATTTATTTATAAACTTTAAACACGTAAGTCGAGAAATGCTCACTTTCACATCTTTCGTTTCATGCTCATTATTGGATTAGAAAATACTTAGTTTATAATCTCATCTATTATTTTATTACTAAACCATTCTAAAAAATAATTATTTCAAAACTAAATATACCACATTAATCTTACATAGACTAGTGCTCTTGCATATTTTTAATAAATATATTATATATAAGCATATATATTTAATAAAGAATTATGCCAATTACAACATCAAATAAAAAACGCTTGCGACAAAATACTAAAAGAAGAGCAAGAAATATTCAAAAGAAAAAAGATATTAAAGCTTTAACAAAAGAGTTTGAAGGATTACTAGTAGAAAAGAAATTAGAAGAATCAAAGAATCTTTTACCAAAAATCTACAAAATATTTGATAAAGCTGCTAAAACAGGATTAATTAAATCCAATACAGCCAATAGACGAAAAGCTTTATACGCAAAGCATCTTAAGAACTTAGAAGACGCCACAAGCTCAAAATAATAAAGTAAAATTGATGGATTTCCATCAATTTTTTAATACACTACAATAAAAAAATTAACATCTCAATGGCCTCTTCCTGTCCAATCTCTCCAACTTTCATCTTTCTATCAAGCTCAATTAAAGATTCAAATATTTGTTTTAATTCAGTTAAATCAAAGTTTTTAGCTTGACCACTGCACTTCATTTTTACAAAAGGCTTCATTCCTAAATCATCAGGAGACGCCATTGGAAATTCTTTCACTGATATTAAATTCTTAATATGAGTAGTAATTGTGGCAAATAAAATTAAAATCACTCCCCCGCTTTTTAAATAATTATCAATTAAAATCAAAAACATTCTTTTGTTTCTCATGCCAATAGCATCGGTAATAGCAAAAACATTTCCTTCTTCATTTTTATCAATTAATTTATCTGCATCAGCAAGTGTCACTTCTGTCCTATTTTCTGCAATCACATAATTAAAGAGTTTTTTTAAATCATTATGCAGTTTAAATAAATCACCTTTTGATACATTAATCAATAAGTTAACAACTCCCTCTTTAACCCTTATTTCTTGCTTACTAGCTTCATTATTTATCCATTGGCGAAGATTATCATCCTTAAGAAAATCAAAAACCTCTACACCAGCTTTTTTCTTTAAGAATAAAATGAAACTATCTGTTTTTCCAGGCTTTATATCATCTTCAATAAATAATATTAAGTTATCAGTAGTGCTAAAAACCTCTTCATCCTTCAATATTGCTTCTTTAGTCTTAATATTACTAGAAATATTATTAATAA
>JBAYYI010000124.1:0-3663 GCA_041673165.1 Bacteroidales bacterium | reverse complement strand
CACTGAATATCCTGAGGTGTGACCTCTAAGGTTTTCTATTATCTCAATTCCTTTTGAAACAGGAGTACGGAAGTGTTCAAGTCCCATTGAAAGGTCGCATTGGTAGATATAGTATGGACGAACTCTCATCATAACAAGCTTTTGAACCAATTTCTTCATTACTCTTGTGTCGTCATTAACTCCTCTTAGTAAAACAGATTGATTTCCTAATGGGATACCAACATTTGCAAGCTTTGCACATGCCTCTGTTGATTCTTCAGTACATTCATTTGGATGATTGAAGTGAGTGTTTAACCAAATTGGGTGGTATTTCTTTAGCATATTCACTAAGTCATCAGTAATTCTTTGAGGGCATACAACAGGTGTACGAGTCCCTATACGAATTATTTCAACATGAGGAATAGCTCTTAGTCTTTGAATGATTGATTCTAACATCTTATCGCTAACCATTAAAGCATCTCCTCCTGAAAGAAGAACGTCTCTAACTTGTGGTGTGCGTGCTATGTAATCAATTGCGTCTTGTATTCTATCTTGTGGGCTTTCGTGGTCATTTTGTCCTGCAAATCTTCTTCTTGTGCAGTGGCGACAATACATTGAACACATATCAGTGATAAGGAATAAAACTCTATCTGGGTAGCGGTGAGTTAGACCTGCAACTGGTGAATCTTCATCTTCAGAAAGTGGGTCTAAAAGGTCAGCATCTGATTGGTATAGTTCAGCTGCTGTTGGAATTGCTTGACGACGAACAGGACAATTTTTGCTATTGCTATCAATTAGACATAAATAGTATGGTGTAATTGCCATACGAAGAGTCTTCAATGACTTCATAACACCTTCTTCTTCTTCCTTAGTAAGGGTTATGTGTTTCTTTAAATCATCAAGTGTTTCTATCCTATTTCTAACTTGCCATTTCCAATCGTTCCATTCAGCATCTGTTGCGTTAGGGAACAATTCTTTTCTTCTATTTACTTGCATATCTTTAGGTTGTATTATTTGTTTTGTTAAACATAAAACTATGGATAGAATTATCTACCCATAGTTTTTATATTAAATTATAACGTCTTATGCGTATAGTTCAGTGAAGATATCTCTTAGTTCTTTTGATTCTCTTAGTAGTTGAAGAGTAATTTCTGCGTGTCCTTTTGTATAACCATTACCAACAATCATTGTAACGTCAGAACCAACTCCTTCTGCTCCTAAAGCTGCTTTTGTGAAGCTTGTAGCCATAGAGAAGAAATAAACAACACCATCATTTTTAGTACAAAGAATAGATGTCATTTCTGTATCGTTAATGTTTACGTTATTAATTGTTACGTCAGCCATTTCACCGTTAGTTAATTCAGATATTTTCTCCATAACAGCAATAGGTTGTGTTGCATCAGCAGCAAAAACGTGATCACAGAAATTTAATTTTACTAATCTATCTGTTGATCTTTGGCTATGAGTGATACCAATTACCATACCTGTAACACCAGCACGTTTTTTAGCTTCGTAGCAGCATAGCATACCTGATTTTCCACCAGCACCAATAACGATAACAGTATCTCCAGGTTTTACTAATTTAGCTGTTTGAGCAGGAGCACCTGCAACGTCAAGAGCAGATAATGCAAGGTTTTCTGGCATATCAGTTGGTATTTTAGCATAAATACCAGATTCAAACAATATAGCTTTTCCATCAATATCAACTTGGTCAATATCTGGACGAATATCTTTAATCTTATCAATACGTAAAGGAGTTAAAGATAAAGAAACTAATGTAGCTATTTTATCACCAACTTTAAGATCAGTTTTTCCAATAAGTGCATCACCAATTTTTTCAACTGTTCCAAGTAACATACCGCCTGAACCTGTAACTGGATTTCTATGTTTTCCTTGTTTTGCAACAATTCCTAACATGATTTCAGCAATTTTAGCTTTATCTCCACCAGCTTGTTCTTCAATTTGAGTGAATGAAGCACTATCAACGTTTAAAGTTTGAACATCAATTAGGATTTCATTATCATAGATCTCATCCATGTTATTGTCAAGCTTTTCTGCTGGTTGTGGTAAAACACCTTTTGGTGAAATTACACGGTGTGTTCCGTATTTATTTCCTTTTTTCATATATTTCCTTTTGAGCTCTTATTGTTTTTAGCAAAACCCAGAGAAAGAACTCAATTGCACTCTGTGGATAAGCTTTTATTCTATTTATTTATCTAATTTCTTTACATCGAAATCTAATCGGCAAAAATACTCAATTAGCTGTTAATATACAAATAACTTGATAAAAATAATTTAGATTGTATTTTGAATACGATATGATTTCCTAAATAAGTAACGATTTCACTACAAATAAGAGGCTTAGAATAAAAAAATGTGCTTGCTCTAATTGATATAATAAAGAATAGAGAAAAAGCAATCAAACAAGAATACGCCCTAATTAAAAGAGCTGATAATAAACTCTTAGCCTTGAAAAAGCTTATCCTTTATAAAACTAAAATCGCCAAACAATTTAAAGGCAATTTAATCTCTTTAATTCATCAAATTCTTTCTTTGATTCAGTAAATTGTTTCAGTGATTCAATAAATTATTCCTTTGATTCAATTAATTGTTTCAGTGATTCATTTTTTAGCTTATATTTGCAGTGTTCTAGTCTTATTTATCAACTAAAATATCTTTAGAAATGGACGCTAAATTTTATAGCTTTAAGGCAAATTCTATTCAAGGGAAAGAAATCAGTATGGAATTGTATAGAGGAAAGACCATTTTGGTAGTAAACACAGCAAGTAAATGTGGTCTTACTCCGCAACTTGATGGTTTGGAAGCACTTTATCAGAAATATAAGGATAAGGGACTGGTTATTCTTGGTTTTCCATGCAATCAGTTCTTAAATCAAGAGCCAGGTGATGAGAAATCTATTTCCGAAGGCTGTTTAATCAATTATGGCGTTAGTTTCCCAATGTTTTCCAAGATTGATGTTAATGGAAAGGACGCTCACCCGATTTATAAGTACTTAAAGAAGGAATTAGGTGGATTATTTTTCAATTCAATCAAATGGAACTTCACAAAATTCCTAATCGACAATAACGGCAAGCCAATCAAAAGATTTTCCCCTACATTTACGCCAGAAAAGATTGATATTTATTTAGAAAACCTACTTAAATAGATTTTCCTATTGCATAAAAGTAAATTGGATAAGATTTGCTCCCATTTGAAGGGCTTTTAGGCGGGTTTGGGGTGGGTCATTGTGAACTTCCTGGTCTTCCCAACCATTTCCAAGGTCTGTTTCGTAGCTAAAAAAACAAATTAGTCTGCCTTCCCAAAACAAGCCATAACCCTTTGGTGGTTTGTTGTCGTGCTCATGGATTTTTGGAAGTCCATTTGGGAAATTATACTTTTGATGATAGATTGGGTGAGTGAAAGGTATTTCTACAAAGTCAAGCTCTGGAAACACTTTTTTCATCTGTGGTTCTATGAATTTTCTTAGGCCGTAGTTGTCGTCAATATGAAGGAATCCTCCTGCGATTAGATAGTTTCTTAAATTCTTCTGTTCTTGGTCTGAAAAGACAACATTTCCATGTCCTGTTAGGTGGCAGAATGGATAGAGGAATATTTCTGAACTTCCTACATCAATTGTTGCATAGTCGGATGATAGGCTGGTGCCGAGTTCTTGATTGCAGAAAT
>JBAYYI010000123.1:0-3735 GCA_041673165.1 Bacteroidales bacterium | reverse complement strand
TCTACAAAAAGCGTCTTATCTAATTCTGTAATAGAATGATTATACTGAAAGCCTAAACCTAAGTGCTTTGAAGAGAACTGAAACAATAATAGTGCAGGAACTTTTATATATTCTGATTCGAAAAAAAAGAGCCCATCATTACCATATAAGACACCGGTATTGACTCCAAGTAAATCTGTAAATGAATATCCAAAATAAGCTCCAGCATTAATTCCCATAGCATATCCCCCAAAGTCTCCACCTCCGGTTCTGAATCCAGTAGTCCATGAAAGATGAGGGCCAAAAGACCATTGCCCAGCTGCGTAATCGTTGTCTTGTGCCTTTAGGTTAAGCCCTAATGCTAAAAATAGAAGTAAAACACTCGTAAATTTTAATTTTCTCATATCAATATTTATTTATAATTATATTTCATAAAACTAAATCCTTTTACATTCCCACCACTAACGATAAGTTCATTATTTGAATTTATGAAGCTGGTATAAGGAGAAAACATTCTTTTATCTTTTTTCATAGAAAACAGCTTATTGACTTTGGGTTTACCTGATTCGTCAATTTTCAGCATTATAGAATGATAGTATTCACTACCTTTTGCATCTGATACGTGTGCATAATTAATACCATCATCAACTAAATCATCTAAAGCTATGTTATTATTGTAAATTGCATAAAAATCACTCTCATTAGTAAAGTAGTAAGGCGTTTCAAAATAACCATGGCTGAGGTCTTTATTTGTTGAGAAGTTCATACATCTTGAAATATAAGTCTTAGTAAGGACTTGGTTATCCTCTGGACTTAATACAACAAAAGTTATTTCAGAATTTGTATAACTATAACTTGAAGCCGAACCAGCAATATATCTCATAGACTTTTTGTTTTCAATAGGAAGAACTAAGTTCCCATTTTCCAATTGATAAAACTTAGATAAAGTCCAATTAAAACTATCTTCTTCTCCATCGTAAACCTTAAACTTATAAGTACTTATTATATCTTCTTTCTCTATATCCAATTTATATGTGTTTATATCATTGTCTTGTAGAGTTGCAAGGAAGATAGTATTAGAATCAATGACGTGAAAGCTCATACTTGATATGCTTTTATCCAAATCAGCATTAAATTCAAACTCCTTACCACCAGAATCATCATTCTTAATCACAACTAATTTATAATCGTATATTCCATTAGCAACAGGTATTTTGTTGCTTGCATAAAGGTAAACCTCGCCTGAGTTCTCAATATGGAAGTCGTGGATATTCAAAGTCCCCTCAAAATCATTATCGAACTTATTTGTCCAAAGCAAAGTGTTGTCATATTCAAATACATTCATTTGCAAATAACCCTTACTTGTCTTTTTATCAACTGCTAAGTAGTTCAAACAATACTTAGACTTGTCTTTCGATTCTGCATAATAGATAATAACCTTATCACTTTTCTCTATCTCAAATTGAACCAAAATCTTTGAATCCCCCTTAGACTCTTTTAAGGTCTTTATATCAAAAACAATATTCTCAACTATATAACTCTTTTTCTCATATTCCTTAACTAATAGATTTATCCTATCATCCTTAATAAAAGCTTTCAAGACTTCAGTATCATCAAAGACCACAATCTCACTTGTCTCTGCAAGTTCATTCTTTGAATTAGTCTTAAAAAAATAAACCTCAAGACTTGAAGAAAACATATTAGCATTATTAGAAAAGGAGATAAAATAATTATTATCATTTACTGAGCCAAGATATTCCACAACCTCTTTAGCATTATTTGTTTTAATAGGTGTACTCCAACTAATGTCCTGTGCATTTAAAAAGAGAGATAAAAGAAGAAATAGATAAAAGAAAGTAATTTTTTTCATATTAAATCAAGTTAAGTTTATTTTGCTTAGAAAGGAAGGATACCTATGTTTAGATTAATCCCTATCATATATGCTTTTCTTAGTTTAGTCTCTGCATACTCTGGAAGTGTTAGATCGTCAAATCCAATAGAACCCCAACCCTTAGTAGTAAGTCCAAATGAACATCCAGCCCCTATTTCCAAATAATCATTTAAGAAAAAGACCTTACCATACTCAACCTTAAAACCTAAGGAATAAGATTTATCGCTAAACTCTCTTGGGACAAATTCATAGTTATGGGTATTATTATTATAGACTTCTTCTTTCCATATTAGGTTAGGCGTATAGGTCAAATAATCTACTTGGAACTTATAGTAGTATCCAAGTGGTGCAATTGCCTTATAGGACTTCAAAAATAATGAGTAACCAATTACATCCAAAGTTCCTAAGTTTGGGAAACTATAACTGTAATTTTCTTTACGTTCAAACTTTGTCTTCATAAAACTCATCCCCACTCCAAGGCTAAAGCTTTTTGATACCACAAATTCAAGACTAGGATTTAATGAGTAATCAAACATCATTGCACCAGTTTCTCCTTGACTATTTGGGGAGAATAGTGCAGGAATAATATCTGCTCCTAAGGAAAACAAAAATCTCTTGCCTTGATAACCATATTGATTATAGGAACTGCTTTGGTCATTGATTGTTTTGAAGCTCTTGTCTAAGGCTTGCTTTTCAAAATCCTTTGTATTTTCTGACACATAGTTAATAGTGTTATTGGAAACAAAGGTATTATTCTCTAAGTCGTAAACAAGGAAATTTAACTCCGCTGCATAAGCTTGGTTAGCCCACTGATAAACGCTTATTGGTAAGAAAGGATAAGCAAAAACAGCTGACATAACGGTATGAGTTGCCTTATAGACCGCATTATTATCTGTTTTGGGAGCCTTATATAGGGTAATGAAATTCAAATATGGCGATTTTAATTCCTTAGTATAGTTGTCCAAATCCCTACTCTCATAGTTAATCTCTCCAAACTTATTAAAACTCATCTTTAAATCGTTAATCTTAGCCCTTAGTTGGTATGAAAAACTTGTATCAAAGCTATTATTCGACATCATTATTGGACTTATCCCATTATTCCTTGCTGCATTTTCAACCATTGTCTCAAATCTCTGAGATAGCTTAGCATTTGTTTCAGAAGATTTCTTAATCTCCTTTTTCTTATTAAAGGTTATGGTGAGAGGTTCAAAGACTATAAGGGTTTTGATATTAGGAATTTCATCTTCATCCTTCAAATCTTTAATCAAATTGCTTGCTTTCTTAGCCTCGTTCTTCTCAAGAGCCGACTCAAATCTTCTAATAAAGTTCTCATCTCTCTTATAATCTCCCAGCATATAGTTCTCCGACTTAAAGCCTTTTTGATGTCCCACAATCTTTGAAGACTTTATCTTATCGTATTTCGACAAATTAGAATTTTCTTCACCATTTTGAGGTGCTTCTTCATAGGTTTCACCCATCCTTAGGTCTGAAAACTTATTCAAATCCCCCATTTGCATATCATTTGCAAGGTCTTTTACTATATCATCAAAGAGAGATAAATAATACTTACTTGAATCCTGTTTTATGCCTTCAAAAACATCTCTTATAGCCATTAGAGCTACTTCCTTCTTATTTGCTCTCTCAAAGAAATTTGCAACGTATTGTATCTGCCCCTCTGTTTCCTTTTTTGTTAATAGGTATCTTGAGTAGTTTCCATAGGTCTTTACCTTCGATATCCCATAGATTGAAGCTATCTTAGAAGTCCTAAGAAATGAATTATTAGGGAATTTCTCAAGCAGGATTATAGTATTATAGTAGGCTTTTGTGTATTGGTCGAAGATGATTTGCTGATTAATGGTTTCAAA
>JBAYYI010000122.1:0-3821 GCA_041673165.1 Bacteroidales bacterium | reverse complement strand
AGTATTTAATGGAGACTTTGAATTAGGAAATACTGGATTTACAACAGAATTACTTATTCCCTCACAGTTATATTCACCTTTTGGAACTTATATTATAGCAGACAACGCTAGAGACTTATACCCGGGCTTATGTCATTGTACTCATAATGGAGGATTGTTTATGGTTGCCGATGGGTCAACAAGTCCAACCATTATTTTTCAATCACAAGTTAATGTAGAACCCAATACTGATTATGAGTTCTCAGCAGAGTTTACTAATGTTAATTATGACCCACAATTTGAAGATAGTTGGCGATCAATCTTTGAGTTCTCTGTTAATGGAAGTAGTTTAGGTAGCCCCATTACTGTTGGAACACCTTGTTGCAGTTGGACGAAGTTTCACAAATTTTGGAATAGCGGAAATAACACAACCGCAACAATTAAAGTAGTTAATCTTAATACATCATCAGCTGGAAACGACTTTGCCTTTGATAATGTTGCATTTAGAAAGATTTGCAAGGCTTATGATACAATAAATATAATTTTAATAGACCCTTCAACTATTCCAATAGAAGTTAATGTTCGAATTTGTGAGAAGGAATTCCCTTATACATATTATGATAGTGTGTTTTATGGTGTGGGTGATTATGGTTATGTATTTTCTACTGAAGGCGAAATAGATAGTCTTTATATTATCAGTTTATCGACCTATCCTCAATACGATATATCAATTTATGACACAATTTGTGAGGGACAAACTTATATTGATAATGGATTTGAGACCTCTTCATCAGGTTTATACACAAACACTTTTTCAACAATTTATGGTTGTGATAGTTTAATTAATCTATCTCTCTTTGTTCAGCCCATCAAGGATAGTCTAATATCAGCCATTATATGCGAAGGGGATGTATATAAGCGATATGGATTTAATCAGGACAGCACAGGAACCTACTGTTCTACTTATTCGTTTGGAGAAAAATGCGATAGGAATATTGTATTAACCTTAAATGTGATTGATATTCCTGAGATGTCATTCTTCCCTGAAAATGAAATAATGGTTGAAGATTATCCAATAACTCTCGATGCAACTTGCATAGGCTGTAATTCTTATTTATGGAATACAGGAAGCTTTTCTCCATCAATTATAGTCAACGGAAAGGGAATATATAGAGTTTGTGCATATTCTTTTTGTGGCTCTGTGTGTGACTCAGTCTTTGTTAATAATCCAGATGTCTATATATTTCTGCCTAATAGCTTCACTCCCTTACAATCATCTAATAATATATTTGAAATTTACACAGAAAAGGAAAAGATTGAATTGCTATCTTTTGAAATATTTAGCCGTTGGGGAGAGAGAGTTTTTGAAACAAAAGATATAAACAAGGGTTGGGATGGTTTCTTTAAAGGCGAGGTTTGTAATAGTGATGATTTCGTTTGGAAAATTCTGTATAAGACCAAATACACTTCAGACATAATCTATGAAAAGGTTGGAGTGGTTAGTCTGATTAGATAACCAATAAGATATTATTGTGGATAAAAAATAGGGGAGTATGAAATACGCCCCTACAAATACAATTTTAAATCTCTAATTAAAGCTTTCTTTTATTCTCTTTAGCTCTTGTCTAAGTTCTTTTGGCAAATGAGAGAAAATATCGTAGAAGCTTTCTGCTCTTTCAAGCTCTTGTTGCCACTCTTCTTTGTCAATTCTCATTGCTTTTTCCATATCTTTTTCTGTAATATCTAAGCCCTCAACATTTATTGCATTAGGTTTTGGTATCTTTCCAATAGGAGAGTCCACCGCAATGTCTTCATCATTACACCTGTCAAAGATATAAGCTAGGATTCTTGAGTTCTCACCATATCCTGGCCATAACCACTTACCATTTTCTTTCCTAAACCAGTTTACGCAGAAGATTTTCGGAAGCTTATCCTCATCTGTCATCTTGCCAATATTAATCCAATGTTGAAAATAGTCACCCATATTATAGCCACAGAAAGGTTTCATTGCAAAAGGGTCATTTCTTAAATCACCTTCCTTTAGTCCAATTGCAGCAGAAGTAATTTCAGATCCAATAAGTGAACCTATCATAACTCCATGGTTCCAATCCTTAGCCTCATAAACAAGTGGAATGATTGTTTGACGGCGACCACCAAAGAGGATTGCTGAAATAGGAACCCCATTAGGCTCATCATAAGCAGGGTCAACAACAGGACACTGAGCTATTGGAGTTGTGAAACGTGAATTGCTTTGAGCACAAGGCTGAGATGAAGTCTTATCATAAACTTTATTCTTCCAATCAAGCGTTCCCTCAGGAGCGTCATAACCAATTCCTTCCCACCAAACATCATTATCAGGTGTTAGACCTACGTTTGTATATAAAGTATTTTTTTGAATAGTAAGGAAAGCATTAGGATTAGTATCCATTGAGGTTTGTGGCACAACACCGAAGAAACCATTCTCAGGATTAACTGCCCATAGGCGTCCATCTTTACCAAACTTCATCCAAGCAATATCATCACCCACTGTCTCAACTTTCCAGCCTGGAATAGTAGGAATAACCATTGCAAGATTTGTTTTGCCACAAGCCGAAGGGAAAGCAGCTACAACATATTTCTTTTCCCCCTTTGGGTTTGTAATGCCAAGAATAAGCATGTGTTCTGCAAGCCAGCCCTCTTCTTTTCCAAGAACTGATGCAATTCTAAGAGCAAAGGACTTCTTGCCAAGTAAGGCATTACCTCCATATCCGCTTCCAAATGACCAAATCTCTTTTGTATCAGGAAACTGACATATATACTTCTCTTCAATAGGTCTGCAAGGCCACTTAACATCCTTTTGCCCCTCTTCCAAAGGATAGCCAACAGAATGAATGCAAGGAATAAACTTTCCGTCCTTACCTAAGACCTCAAGAGCTGCCTTACCCAACCTTGTCATAATTCGCATGTGAACAACAACATAAGGAGAATCCGTAAGTTGAACCCCTATATAAGATTTGTCGGAACCAAGAGGCCCCATTGAAAAAGGCATAACATACATGGTGCGACCCTTCATTGCACCCCTATAAACTTTCAGCATCTCCTCTTTCATTTTCTTAGGAGATTCCCAGTTGTTTGTAGGACCTGCATCCTTAGGGTCGTTGGAGCAAATAAAGGTTCTGCTTTCAATTCGAGCCACGTCAGAATCGTCGGTTTGGAAGTAATAAGAATTAGGTTTTATCTTTTCATTTAGCTTAACGGCTGAACCAGTTGCAACCATATTATCTAAAATCATTTGATTCTCTGTTTCAGAGCCATCACACCAATGAACACTCTTTGGATTAAGAATTTCTTTCCAATAATTAACCCATTCTAATAGTTTAACATTTTGTGTCATAATAAAATAATTATTAAGTAACTTAATCGCAAAAGTAAATAAGAAAAGTGAATAATGCAAGATAAAAATTAAAATAGTTAAAATTCAATGTAGTTTATCTTCAAATTCATTGGATAAAATGAGTGAAACAAGCTCTTATATAAGGATAGAATTGAACAGAACGCCATATAAAATCCCTAAAACGCCATATAAAATCCCTGAAACGCCACTTTAAATTTCTATCTCTTTGTTTAATTTTACTGTGATGTACATCTAAAATTGCTAAGATGTACATCACAGCGTGCTAAGATGTACATCGGAGCGTGCTAAGATGTGCATCACAGTAAGCTAAGATGTACATCACAGCAAAATGCTTCTTTGAAACAGAAATTTAATGCTTGATTCTATTCATTTCTTTCTTGATTCTATTCATTTCTTTCTTTGTTTTAATAATTTAATACTTGATTATGGGCGTTTCTTTTTGGGTTTT
>JBAYYI010000121.1:0-3914 GCA_041673165.1 Bacteroidales bacterium | reverse complement strand
AACTTCTAAACACAATTGATTTTCTTAATAATGACCCAGAAGTAGATGGCTTTATTGTTCAGCTACCTCTTCCAAAACATATTAGTGAAAATAAGGTTGTCCAAAGAATTGACCCAAGGAAAGATGTTGATGGGTTCCACCCAACTAATGGAGGAAGAATGATGTATAATATGCCATCATTTATTCCTGCAACTCCTTTTGGAATTATGACAATGTTAGAAAGATCGAAGATAGATACGGTAGGAAAGCACTGCGTTGTTATTGGAAGAAGTAATATTGTCGGAACTCCAGTAGCTGTTCTTATGTCAAGAAATAATAACTTTGCTAACTGCACAGTAACTCTTTGTCATAGCAAGACCAAAAACATAAAGGAAATATGCCTTGGAGCAGATATTATAATTGTTGCAATCGGTAAACCAGAATTTCTAACAGGAGATATGGTTAAGGAAGGAGCTGTTATTATTGATGTGGGTATTCATAGAGTTGAAGATAAGACAAAGGAAAGAGGATACCGAGTTGTTGGAGATGTTAAGTTTGATGAGGTAGCACCAAAATCAAGTTATATCACACCAGTACCAGGAGGAGTTGGAACATTAACAGTAGTCTCTCTACTTCAAAACACTCTAAAAGCTTATAATCACGAAATCTACGACTAAAGAAAAGATTAAATGTCATTAACACAAGAAGAAGGAATTGCAAAAGGTGAACTACTTCCAATAATGGAAGAGTTCTATAGTTTGCAAGGAGAAGGTTATAATACAGGAAAGGCTGCATACTTTATTAGAGTTGGGGGCTGTGATGTTGGTTGTGATTTTTGTGATGTAAAGGAAGCTTGGGATGCTGCACTTCTTGCTCCAACAAGTATTGAAGATGTTGTTCAGAGAGCCTCAATGTATCCTGCTAAGTCTGTAATCATTACTGGCGGAGAACCTCTACTATATAATTTAGACCTTATTTGCAAGAGACTTCACGACAATAATATTGAAATATTCCTTGAAACCTCTGGCTCTTCGCCTATGAGTGGTTCTTGGGATTGGGTTTGTCTTTCTGCAAAAAGGAATATGCCTCCCTTGGAAGAGAATATGCAATATGCATCTGAGCTTAAAATGATTATTTGTGACGAGAAAGACTTTGAGTTTGCAGAAATCTATTCAAAGAAAGTAGATAATAAGAAATGCGTTTTATACTTGCAACCAGAATGGAGCGTTAGAAATATCGTAATGCCTAAGATTGTTGAATACATTAAAAAGAATCCTAAATGGAGAATATCGTTGCAAAGTCACAAATACATGGAAATACCTTAGCACCTTTTGTTAGAGTATTTAGAATTTCTCTTCTTATTTTCACCTTCCTTCTTAGTCAAAACCTATTTTCTCAAAACAATCCTAAGGCTGAAAAAGAATTTAAGAAAGCTTTAGATTATATGAATAGCGGTAAGGAAGATAAAGCCGTTGAATCATTAAATAAAGTCTTTTCTATTGCACCAGATTATCCTGATGCACTACTTTGTATGGCTGAAATCTACTATAATAAAAGTAGAGACTTTGACTCAATTAAGCTAAAAGCATTCCCATATTATAAACGTTTTGTTGAGCTTCATCCAAGCTTTGACATCACTGCTCATTATCGTGTTGGTGAGTTTTATCTCTTAGAATACAATACAGAAAAGGCAAAATATCATTTCAATTATGCTCTTTCCAACTATAAAGCTCCAAAAGACCAAGAGAAGATTGATATAACTAAAAGAAAGCTTGAGCAGATAGCATTTATTGAATACTCTTTAAAAAACCCAGTTGAGTTTGAGCCAGGAAATATGGGCGAAAACATAAATACCAACTATGATGAATACCTCCCAACCCTAACAGCTGACGAGCAAACCTTTATTTTCACAAGACTAATTCCAGATACCGTTGACTTTGGGCTTAAAATACTGATGGTAGAGGACTTCTTCCAAACAAATAAGGTTAATGGGAAATGGGAGATGGCTGAAAAGATGCCTACACCATTTAATTCCCTCGAAAATGAAGGAGCCTTATCCATTTCACCTGACGGAAGAACAGCTTATTTCACTCGTTGCAATGCAAGGGATGGTTATGGAAGTTGCGACTTATATTATTCAGAACGAATAGGTAAAAGATGGACAGAACCCAAGAATATGGGACAAACAGTTAACTCTTCTGCATGGGACTCTCAACCAACAATAGCATCTGATGGCAGAACACTTTTCTTTGCCTCCAATAGAAGAGGAGGAAAGGGAAAGAACGATATATGGTACACATATAAGAAAGATAACGATAAATGGACAAAGCCCATTAGTTTAGACTCCACAATCAATACCCCAGGCAACGATATGTATCCTTTTATACATCCAAGCAATACGAGCCTTTATTTCTCTTCCGACTACCACTTAGGAATGGGCGGATTTGATATCTTCTACTCAAATATTGTTAATGGTAAATTCACACCAGCTCAAAACATAGGCTACCCAATAAATACCTCATCAGACGAAACCAGCTTTATTGTTTCTCCAAGTGGCAAGAAAGCAATATTCTCAACCTCTTTGAAAGATGGCAGAGGAGGGAAAGACCTTTATGAGTTTGACTTATACGAAAAAGCACAGCCAACACCAGTAGTTTATATGAAGGGGAAAACTTTCGACAAGTTTACAAATAAACCTCTTGAAGTTAATTTTGAAGTAAGAGATATAAACAAAAACACCTTAATAGCATCTTCAAGCTCCGACCCACAAACAGGAGAATACTTAGTTGTCCTTCCCCTTGGAGCCTCCTACGCTCTTAGTGCTTGGGCTGATGGTTATCTTTTCTATTCCGAAAACTTTAAGTTAAATGATATTAGTAAATCCAACTCATCTCAAAAAGATATATTCCTTATCCCAATTGTTGAGGGTGAAAGTGTTGTTCTGAATAATATATTCTTTGAAACAAATACCTTTTCGCTTTTGCCAAGTTCTCAATCGGAGTTAAACACATTATTAGAACTCTTGCAAAAGAATAGAAATATAGTAATTGAAATCTCAGGACATACCGACAATGTAGGTTCAGAAGAATATAACCTTGAGCTTTCAACAAAGAGATCAAATAGTGTAAAAACTTATTTGCAGGAAAAGGGAATTGAAGCAGGGAGATTAAAATCAAAAGGCTTTGGACAGACAAAACCAATTGCAGGTAACGAGACCGAAGAGGGAAGAGCAAAGAATAGAAGGACTGAATTTAAAATTATAAAGAAATAAACTAAAATCATATTAATGAAAGAGAAAACATTTGATTTAGATGACATATCCTTAGTTGATTTCTTTGGAATAAACGAAAAGAACCTCAACTTCCTATCAATCCTTTTCCCAAATATAGAATTAATTCAAAGGGGTAATAAGTTAAAGGTTATTGGAAAAGAAAAATATATTGAAGAATTTGAAGAGGTATATAATCAATTAGTTGAGCTATATCATCAAGAACTACGAATGGACGAAAAGCTAATTATGAGTATTGTTAAGCCAAGTCCAAGCTTACAAAAACAAAATTCCTCTTCCAATGAAATCCTTGTTCATGGTAAGAATGGCTTAATCATTAAAGCACAAACCCCTAACCAAAAAGAAATGGTTAAGGCAATAGATAAAAACGATATGTTATTTGCTATTGGACCTGCTGGCTCTGGAAAAACCTATACAGCCGTAGCCCTTGCAGTTAGAGCTTTGAAAACAAAACAAGTAAAGCGAATTATCCTAACCCGTCCAGCAGTTGATGCAGGTGAAAATCTTGGTTTCCTTCCCGGTGACCTTAAAGATAAGCTTGACCCATATCTTCAACCACTCTACGATGCCCTAAGGGATATGATAGTTGAGGAAAAGCTTGTAAAATATATGGAAGAAAAGGTAATAGAAATTGCACCCCTAGCTT
>JBAYYI010000120.1:0-4159 GCA_041673165.1 Bacteroidales bacterium | reverse complement strand
TCCACTTTGAGAAGGCATAACTGGATCCTTAGACCATTGTGGGCTTGTGCAACCACAAGACGCAACAACATTGTTTATAATCAAAGGACTCTTACCCTCATTCTTAAACTTAAATATAACTTCTCCATTATCTCCTGCAAAAATCACGCCATAGTCATGTGAAGTCTTCTCAAAAACAATATTCGGTTTACTATTTGAGGTCTTTGGTTGAGCATTTATACTATTAGGTATAACAAATAAACAACATAAAAAGTAAGCGTATAATGATAGTTTTATTATATTTTTAGTCCAGTTTCTCATTTTTATTTCAAAATCTAAGATGCAAAGTTAAGCATAATTTTAAAGTACTTAAAAACTATTTGAATTTATTTTTATCTTTGCAGTCAAGCAAATAAGTTTTTTCAGCATATAATACTTTAATATTATGGAATATTTCGCACACCCAACAGCAGTAATAGACGAAGGTTGCAACATTGGACTTGGAACAAAAATTTGGCACTTCTCTCATATTATGATAGGTGCAGTTCTTGGAGAAAAATGCAATATAGGACAAAATGTTGTTATTTCACCTGAGGTTATACTTGGTAATAATGTAAAGGTTCAGAATAATGTATCGCTTTATACAGGGGTTATTTGTGAGGATGATGTCTTCTTGGGACCTTCTTGTGTATTTACAAACGTAATAAATCCTCGCTCAGCCGTAAATAGGAAAGACCAGTACGCTAAAACAAGAGTTGGTCGTGGAGCTACAATTGGAGCAAATGCAACAATTGTTTGTGGACACGATATTGGTAAGTTTGCTTTTATTGGAGCTGGATCAGTTGTCACAAAAACCATTCAAGACTACGCACTTGTTGTTGGAAACCCTGCAAAACAAATAGGCTTTATGAGTGAATTTGGTCATAGGCTTGAGTTTAATGAAAATGGTATTGCTGTTTGTCCAGAATCAAATCATCAGTATAAATTAGAAAACGAAAAAGTTACTAGAATAAAATAATAATATGAAAAACTTTGGTATAATTGGGGTTGCAGGATATATTGCACCACGACATCTAAGAGCCATTAAAGACACAAATAATGACCTAATAGTTGCCCTTGACAAGTCTGACACAGTGGGAATAATGGATAGTTATTTTCCAGATTGTTCTTTCTACACAGAATTTGAACGTTTTGATAGATATGTTGAGAAAATCAAACACACAGAAAGGAAATTGGACTATGTTACTGTATGTACTCCAAACTACCTTCACGATAGCCATATAAGATTTGGACTTCGTGCAGGAGCAGATGTGATTTGTGAAAAACCACTTGTTCTAAACCCTTGGAACATTGACGCACTTTCTGTTATGGAAAAAGAAACAGGGAAAAAGGTTAATACAATTCTTCAACTAAGACTTCATAAGGCGATAATTGATTGGAAAAAACAAATAGAAGAAGGCCCAAAAGATAAGATATATGATGTTGATTTAACTTATATTACTTCAAGAGGAACTTGGTACTATGCATCATGGAAAGGCTTTATGGAAAAGTCAGGCGGCGTTGCAACAAACATTGGGATACATTTCTACGATATGTTATCTTGGATATTTGGAGAAGTTGAAGAAAACATAGTTCATATATCACAACACGACAGAGTTGGAGGCTATTTAAGGTTCAAAAGAGCAAGGGTAAGGTATTTCCTTAGCATTAACCCAGACACACTTCCTCAAGAAGCTGTTTTAGCAGGCAAGAGAACATATAGGAAGATTGAAATGGAAGGTTCAGAAATAGAATTTAGCGAAGGGTTTACAGAACTACATACCGACAGTTATAAGAAGATACTTGAAGGAAATGGCTTTGGACTTGAAGATTCAAGACCTTGCATTGAAATTGTTCACGGCATAAGAAATTCACAAGCAATTGGACTTATTGGAGACTACCATCCACTTTGTAAGCTTTCTGCGGTAAAACACCCTTTCAAGATCTAACAAATCATGATTGAGCTTAAGGATGCATCAGAGTTTATTAAAGACTTTGAAAAAACAACTAAAAGGAAGGTTTATCGCTTTCCTTTTAGTTTAAATAATAATCAAGAAGTTGCAATCCTTATGGTGAAATGTGGCAGTAAATACATCTCACTACCCTATCTTTCACAAGGCGCAATTGAAACCCAGCCTAAGAAATTTGACTCCCTTTTATTTCCAAAGATTTGGGAAATAAGAGATATAAAGCCATATTCCGAACATACATATAATGATAAAGTAAACTTTGAGATTAATCTTCAGGACGGATATAACTACACATCTAATATAAGAAGGAAGATACGGAAATCGAAAGAGCATAAAATAGAAGTTAAGAGAGGAAAATCAGAAGAATTAATAAAAGACTTCTATTTCGTTTATTCCAAAAGAATGCATGAAATAGGTGTTCCACCAAGGTCAAAATATCATATAAGAAAGAGCATTAATAATAATAAAACCTTATTATTTGTTGCTTATAAAGACAATCAGCCAATCGGTTCAGCATCCTTGCAAAAAATAACCGATACATACTACGAAAACATCCTATTTGCTTCTCTTTCGGACTTTATGCACTTCTATACATCTTACGCCCTTCACCATTCAATGATAGAGTATTCAAGAGAAAATAATGTAATAATCTACTCATTTGGCAGAAGCACTAAGGAATGCTCAGTATATATGTTCAAAAAACATTTCAAAGCCCAAGAAACACCCCTTTATTGGAGTTTTTCTCATAAAACAAAATCCCTAAGAAACAATAAATGGTTCTTTAGTCTTTGGAAACTCCTTCCCTATCATTTAACCACAAAATTAGGTGAAGCAATCCATAAAAGGATTTACTGAAACAAAGAAAGAAAAAACTGAATCAAAGAAAGAATTTTTTGAATTAAATAGTTAGAAAATTAAAACGCTGAACTATTTAAATAGCTCTTAATTATGTTTTGGGAGAAATGTAATTTTCGATTTCTACATTTGTTTCCTTAATATTGTTATCGTCCACAACAATTAATTCAGAAGACAAGATAGCCCAAAACTTTGTTCCGACACCTTCTTTAGAATCTAATGAATAATCGGCCCCAATAGTATCAAGTAATGCTTTAATTATCGCAAGACCTAATCCAGGACCATGCTCAAATGAATCAAACTTCTCAAATCTATCAAATATCCTCGAAAGATTTTTTTCCTTGACACCAATTCCTGTATCTTCGATATAGAACTTAATCTTATCTTTACCTATAATTTCGTATCCAATCCTAATATGTCCACTGCTGGTAAATTTAATTGAATTTTCAACAATCTCCCTCATAATTTGAGTAAGGCGAGCCTTGTCCATTAATACTATACAACTCTTATGAGGACTTTCGATAATTAAATCAACACCTTCATTAAGTTTATATTTAAATAGACCTTCAAACTCTTCAAAATATTGCTTTAAGTCAAATTTAATTCTTTTAAATTCAATAAAACCAGATTCAATTTCTGAAAGTTCAATTATATCTTCAACAAGATTTAAGAGATTCTCATTATTCTCTCTAATTATTTTTCTGTATTCCAATTTCTCTTCTTTGTTTTCAGAATCGATAACAAGCTCAGTAAATCCTAAAATTGCATTTAAAGGAGTTCTTATTTCGTGACTTATGTTTGCAATAAATCTGGATTTAAGAATATCGCTTTGAATAGATTTCTTAAGAGCTTCGTTAAGTCTCTTTTCTATCATTTTATGTTTGTCGATATTGAAATTAATACCTCTAATCTTTCTATACTTCCCTTTTTTGTCCTCTAATAATTCAACAAAAACACGTGTTTCCCACCAAGAATAGTCTTCATCTTCGGCAAATCTTCTTTTATATTCTTTTACGTACTCAGACCCATCATCTGCTTTTAATAAGCTATAGAAAAATTCATTCGCTTCATCTCTTTGTTCAGGAATAATATTATTTAATAGATATTCAGGATCTACTTCTTGGCTTATATCTTTATCTTGGTCAATAAGACTTCCTCCTATTTTATATTTATTTGTTCTTTCACTATATTCCCAAATAAGCATTTGAACAGAAGGCATTCCAGATGATAATAACTTAATATTAAGCTGTAATTCTTTTTCATGCTCTTGGTTTGATTTGATTCTTTTATTTAAAACGAAATTATTATATCTTAGA
>JBAYYI010000119.1:0-4163 GCA_041673165.1 Bacteroidales bacterium | reverse complement strand
AACTAACGATGCTATCTCCTCCATTTATATCATCTAAGGTTTGTGAGTATAGACCTGATGTGTTTTCATTAAATCCATTTTCGGTATAGTCTTCTCCTTGACAGATTGATTCCTCAAGCATTGTGGTATTGAGTGGATAAAGCATAAGATTAAGGTTAACGATGCTATCACATCCATTTATTGTCTGTAAGTTTTGGGTGTAGAAACCTGCTATGCTTTGATTAAATCCGTTTGAGCTATAGGTCTGACCATTATAAATTGCTGCATTGAAGGTTATATTATAAATTCTATTTACAAGAAGTGATAGGTTGACTATGCTGTCACATCCGTTTATATCTTGCAAGTTTTGGGTATAAAGTCCTGGTGAGGTTTCACTAAATCCATTTAGAGAGTAGGTCTCGCCTTGGCAAATTGTTGCTCTTATTGTGTCGTTGTGGATTGGGTTTGTGATAAGGGATAGGTTGACAATGCTATCACATCCGTTTATTGTTTGTAGGCTTTGGGTGTATATGCCTGCTGTTGTTTGGCTAAATCCAAACTGGGTATAGGTTTCGCCCTGACAAATAAAGGCTGTTATGGTGTCGTTATAGATTGGATTTACGGTTAGGTCAAGATGAAGGATACTATCACATCCATTAATTGCTTGTAGGGTATCGGTATAGATGCCTGTTAGGGTTTCACTAAATCCATTTTCTGTATAGGTTTCGCCCTCACAAATAAAGGCAGTAATTGAGGTATTGAAAATTGGTTTTAGACTAAGGTTTAGGTTCTGAAGGTTGAATAGTGTTGTTGAAACGGTGTCTTCATAATTGTAATCGCCTGCATCTGACAAAGAGGTATTGAAGAATTGATAATGAGCTCCTTGGCAGATAGCAATGGTGTCGTAAACTAAGTTGAAATGTCTGAAGACTGCGGTGAAGGTGGTGTCTTGTGCAAATACTGCTCTTTGTGCATTTGTATTGTTCTGATCATCGCTCCAATATAGAAAGATATTATCTTCAAATGGTATTGCCTCTATTATCACATTGGCTGTTTCTTCATAGCTTCCTCCGCCTGTTACTGAGCCATAGGCTATGTCGTTAGGCTGAGCTAATAGATTTACGATAAAACAAGAATAATCTGTGTTAGGGGTTTTGGATATATTAACTCCACTTGGGGTCTTATAATAGAATTTCCAACCTTTTGCAATGGCAATATTATCTCTACAACTTGACTGCTCCGTTGTTATGCTGTCTCCAAAATAAATAAACCCAATTCTTCCGCTTTCTTTTGTTGGTAGGGAAGTAAGTAGGGAATCGTAGGTGCAAGAGGAAGAGATTTGTTTGCAATATATGGTGTCAAAATTTGGAGAATTATCTGCTATTATGGTTGAGAATGAAGACCTGTCAATTTTTAATGTGGTAAATGATGGTAGATTGCTAATATTAAGCTCTGTTAACCTTTTTTGGTTGGTGAAGTTAGCTTCTCTTAGGGCTGTACAACCGCTGATGTTTAGGCTGTTTAGGATTCCTGAAATGGAGGAGGAAGAGTTTAGTTTTTCTAATGCACTACAACCACTTAAATTAAGATATTGCAATTGGTTTGATCCACATGTTAGTGATTTTAGGAGTTGAGAGTTGAGGCTTAGGCTGTCAAATAAATTATCTGAACAATCTAAGTTGACTAATGATGTGCTATGGCTTATATCGATATAGTTTAGTGATGCATTATTGCATTTTAGATATGTGAAATCACCATATATTTTAATTTTCTTATTGGCTGAATTGCTAATATTAACTGCTCCTCCTGGATAAAAAACAAGTCCTTCATTTCCTTTTTTCACCCATTGCATTCCATTGCCTCCTTGTAGGTATAGGTTAGTGATTGCGTTTGTACCTTTTATCTCTATGTATTTTGTTGTATCTGATATTACAGGGCAAGGCATTTCTTGTATGTTTGAGAAAGTAAAGTTTGGTGCTGAGTAATAGCTTAAACCTAAGTTGCAATATACATTAACTGGGATAATTGTAGGAATGCTAATAAATGCACTTGAAGATATTGTGGGTGGTAGTCCTAAGAAAGTTATTGTGTTTATGCCTGTGCAATTGCTAAAAGCGGCACTTTGAATGGAGGTAATTGAGTTTGGAATGGTTATTGAGCTAATTTCATCACAGCCTGAAAAGGCATTCTCACCTATTGAAACAACATAGTATGTTATTCCATTATTTGAAACGGTGCTTGGTATTACGACTGAACCTGTAGGCTTATTATCGGTACTATAAAAAAGACCAGACTCTAATTCAGACGTTACCTCAACATACTTATTTTCAATATCTTTTATCTTAAAATACAGATTATTCCCACTATAAATTATTGAGAAATTATATGCTTGTAAGTTTCCACTTAGTCCTAATAATATAAATATGAGTATAGTTAATAATCTTCTTTTCATATGCGTAATGTTTAAGTATTAGCTCCTTAATGCAGCTATTTGTATCTGCAAATTTAAAGTTTATATACTTGTTAACAAAGCATTTCCTCTCTTTTTTTTCATTTTTCAATAATTGACAACAAACAGTACCAATGTCTTTGCAAGTAATAGAAAGGGTTTTGTCGAGGTTTTAGAATGAAAATAATGTAGGCAATAAAATTTAAAACATCATTATTATATCTATCTTTTTCAAATAGCTTATTGGCTTGCAGCTTATGTTGTCAATAGAGTTGCTTAGGTAATTAAATAAAAAAAGAGACGAAATAATCAAATCACGTCTCTATTATGGTTTTTTATGAGCTTAAAATCTATTTTGTTTTCTTGTATTTTAAGATGTTTTTAATGATAGCTTTTTCTTCGAACATATCAGCAGGTGCATATTCTCTGTTTATGTATGCAATAAATGTTTGAATAGTTTCATCCTCATCATCATAATCATATTCTGCTACAACTCCTTCAATTGCTGTCAGCCATGATTCGGAAGCGTATTGAAGATTAAGTTTTATAGCTAAATATTGGGTTATAAATTCTTGGTGAGTGGTAAAGGATAGGCTTTCTCCTTCCAAATTTTCAAGTTCGGATTCAAATATAAAGTCTTTTCCTGTCATATATGAATTACAATCTTGAGAGTATTTTTCAAAATTACTTAGTGAAGTAGCTTTATCTTTATTTCCTAAATAACCACAGAAAAATATTACGCCTTTACTCTCATATATCATATAGCCATTTGTCGAATCACTCCCTGCAAAGAAGCGTACTATAAATTCATCACCTACTGGAAAGCTTGTAACTTGGGCATATCCTATAGTGGTAAATTTGGCTACAGCTTGATCTAAACTTATCCCTGTCATGCTTTTTAGACTTGCAATTGAATTGGAAACTGCTGTAATTGGATTTGTTGGCTCTGGGTCTTTGTCCTTACATGAGTTGAAAAGGAACAAGCCAAATAAGGCTAAAAGAATTAATTTTGTCTGTTTCATAGTGTTTTTTTAATAGGTTTAATTAATAATTTATTTGTTTGTTTTTACTTGAAATCTTGCTCTTGAACTTGACTGAGTTTGTAATTTTCCCTTTCTTTGCAATGATATCCTAAACCAATACATCTTCAGCATTATTGAATCAATTTATCAATAACGCAGATTTATTATAATTGTTGGATTGGAAGATTTTTTTATTCTTCCTTCTTGCTCTATTGTTTTAATAATGATTGCAATGTTAATGAAGTATTATCTTTTTCTTTATCTTTGCAATGAAATAATCTTATAGGGTTATGAATTAATTTATATTTTGTGATTATGTTAGTTTGGATTTCAAAAAGAGGGTTTTGGCTTGGTATTTTACTTGTGGGAATGGTTTTGGGGCTTGGTAGTTGTAAGGCGGTTAAGGATGTTAGCAAGGTTGAGAGGAGTGTTTTGAGGGATGTTCAAGGGAGCGCTCCTGTTTTTAAGTCTTATAATGCTAAATTAGATATTGAGTTTAAGGGGATGACTTATAGCGGCACTATTAGGATGGTGAAGGATAAGGCTATTTGGGTTAGTGCTGGGAAGTTTGGTTTTGAGGGTGCAAGATTACTTATTACTAAGGATAGTGTTTGGTTTTTGAATAAGTTGGAAAGAGAGTATTTTGCTGGAGATTATGATTTCTTTAGGACTATTTTGGGCTTTAAGGTGAGTTATGATATGGTGGAGGGTTT
>JBAYYI010000118.1:0-4198 GCA_041673165.1 Bacteroidales bacterium | reverse complement strand
AAGACCATTCTCTCTTGCCTTCTCATAAGTTGATGGCGGTTCACCATGAGCCCTAATAACAATCTTAGTGTCTCTAAGCTCCTTCATCCTCTCCAAATCAACCACTTCTAAGCCAAGATTTGCCAACCTATCAACCTCCATATTATTATGAACAATATCTCCTAAGCAATATATCTTATCAGCATCCTCTAATTCCTTTTCCACAAGATTAATTGCAGAAATCACACCAAAGCAAAATCCTGATGTCTCTTCTATTTTTACTTCCATTTTACGATAAACTTTGATTATCCTCTTTTGACTTCTCAATCACTTTTTCATATTCCTCAATGCTTAAATCGTTGAAGAAATAATAAACTGGATTAATTGGGTTGCCATTCTTACGCACTTCATAGTGAAGGTGAGGAGCTTGAGTTAAACCCGTATTGCCCACAAAACCAATCACATCACCTCTCTTAACCTTTTGACCAGAGCGAACCTTCATTTTAGAAAGATGAGCATAGAGAGTTTCAAACCCAAAGCCATGATTAATCACTATGCAAATCCCATAACCCGTTCCAGAACCATTAGGGTCAGAAACCACACCATCAGCCGTAGCATAAACAGGCGTTCCAGTCTTAGCCGAAAAATCAATTCCTGTGTGCATCCTCCTTATCTGAAGAATAGGATGAAAACGAGAACCAAATCCAGAAACTAAATTAGAAGCCTTCTGTGAAATAGGCAAGATAGCAGGCATACAAACCATACGCTCCTTCTTACTCTTAGCAATAGGGAAGACCTCATCAAAAGACTTAGACTGAAGATATAATCTCTTTGAAATCTCATCAATCTTCTTAGACGTATTAATAATTAACTCACTTGAATTTCCCTTAGAACTAAGGACAAGACTATTCTTATTGATTAGTTTTTCAGAATCAAGCAAAGAAGGTTCAGCCTCAAAAATCACCCTATAAACGTCTTTATCCCTGTTTTCAATAACATGCAAAACCTCTGACAAATTGTCTATCTCCCTATTCAAAACACTATACTGCATCTCGTAAGTCTGCACTTGTCGCTTCAAAATCTTTTCCTTAGGCGAATCTATAAACAAATAAATAATAACAATAAAGACCACAGCCAAAACCAAACCAAAGGCAGCACTAAATGAAGCAGTCTTAATTTTCTCATTTAGTGTTTTGTGCTTAATCTTAAAAGACAAAGACTTTTGGTCAAACTCGTATTTAGTTTTCTTTTTCGACATAGTAATTATTCTAATCTGCAAATATAAAAAAAAAGAGACAATTAGCTTGCCTCTTTTCAATAATTTATGATATTAGATTTTTCTTATCCTTAGAATTTTAAAGCAATTCCAGCTCCTACAGCCTTAGCTCCATCAAATCCAAATTCAACAAAAGCACCAATGTTATCAGTAAAGAAGAACTTAAATCCCATCATTTGTGTTGGTAATGGTCCGTTATAATTAAAACTAAAAGCCTCTTCTTCATTATCAGGTTGCTTACCGTCAAAACTCATCCCAAAATATCCTATACCCAAATTCCAATAGAATTCAATATTAGAGTTGAAATTATAATGCCAAGTTATTTTAGCACCTGCATAGAAAGAACTAAATGTCATTGGTTCTGGTTTAGCTGGATCAGCCTTGAAATTTCCAAATCCACCCATATCCATATTAATATCTGGTGCTAAAAAAGAAAGTGCTTGATATGCACCACCAACACCTACTCCCCAAGAGCTTTTCTCTCCTGACCAAAAACAATACTCTGCACCTAAAGAAACAGGTAATACTTTTGTTGTCACTCCTGGAATGATTGCAAATATAGGAACTCCTGCACCAGCATCAATTTCTATCTTTCCTTTTTCAAACGAGATATCAGAGCCACCGCCCCTTCTTCCGCCTTTTTTTCCGCCTTTTTTCTTTGATTTAGGTCTTTTTCTTGGAGCCAAAGAACTATTGTCTTCAGAAAAAGTTGCTTCATTTGTGTTATTTATTGCTTTTAATTCGTTATCTGCATAAAGAGGCATAAAAGTTGTGCCCAAGATGCATAAAAGCAAAAACATGGATAGTCGTAGTTTTGTCATGATTTTTTTAGATTTATTAATTAAAACTACGGCAAAGATAATTAGAAATATTTAATATTAGTATATTTGCACCTATAATATTGACAAATTTATGATACAATTTAAGAAAGTAAGACCAGAAGATAAAGAGATATTCGATTCTTTCTATCAATATAAAAAGATAAAGAACTGTGAGACAGCATTCGCCAACCTATGTGCTTGGTCATTTGCACTCAATGGAGAATATGCAATAATTGACAATACCTTGGTAACAAGAGTTCACTTCGAGCTAAATAAAGAAATCTGTTACCATTGCCCAATTGGTGAGGGTGACAGAGTGGCAATCATCGAAAAACTTATTAAAGACTCAAAAGAAGTCGGCTACACGATGGAAATGATGATTGACTGCAATGATGAGTTCAAGGCTAATTTCTGTGAGAGGTTTTCCATTGTTGAGAAAAGAGAGTATTTTGACTATGTTTACCTAAGAGAATCCCTGTCCACACTTAGCGGCAAGAAACTGCAAGCAAAGAGAAACCACGTCAACAAATTCTCCAAGACCTACGACTACGAATACATAGAGATAAACTCCTCCAATATCAGTCTATGCATAGAATTTGCAGAACGTTGGCTGATAGAGAACGAGAAGTTTCACCCAGAAAACATCGATGGCTACAACGAAGAGCTAAAAGTAATTAAATACTTTGCTGACAATTTCGATTCCTTAGGAATGGTAGCAGGAGCCATTTTGGTTGAAGGAACAATGGTAGCCTTCACACTTGGCTCAAAGGTAAACAATGAAACCTTCTGCACCCATATCGAGAAAGCCAATACCAGCTTCGATGGAGCCTATGCAATGATAAACAAAGAGTTTTCAAGCCGTTTGCCAGAACAATTCATCTATGTTAATAGGGAAGAAGACCTTGGCTTAGAGGGATTGAGGAAAGCAAAACTATCATACCAACCCGTTGAGCTAATCCACAAAACCTTAGCAACACTACTATGAAAGAAGAGATAGCAAAGAGGGAGTGGGAAAAGAATTTTGGAGATCAGAAAGAGTTCTTAGATAAGTACTTTGCAACCTACTACGAAAATCAAAACCTAATCATCAACACCGAAAACCCAAGTGATGACTTCATTTATATGAGCTTAATCGTAAGATATTCATATAAGTATTTCAGTGATATAATACCAATTGCATACGTAACAGCCGTTCTAACCAACCCAGAGTTTCGCAATAAAGGTTATTTTAGAATAGCAATGCAAGAAGTCTTTGACAGCATAGTAAACCAAGAATATATAATCTCTTGCTTAATACCAGCCACAGAAGAATTAAGTCAAACCTATCTTAGATATGGTTATGCCGATTGCTTTATCGATAATCAAAACACAGACTCCCACAAATCAATATTGCACGAGGAAAAAACAATAAACCTCTATAAGGAACTGGGCTATAACCTATCCCTACTAATTCCAAATAGAAATGCAATGATAAGGATAATGGATGTTGAGAAATGCTTAAAACTCTATGCCAAGCACAGCCCAGATTTAGAGAAAACCTATAAGATAATAGATGAGCAAATCCCAAAAAACAACAAGACCATAGAGATAAAACAAGGCAAAGCAAAGGCAGTAGAAAGCCAAGACAAGGCAGAAGAAATAACCATATCTGAATTAACCAAAATAGTATTTGAAGATAGCTATATGGACTTAATGTTTGACCAATAAGGACTATCTTTGCAGAAATAAAACCCAAGAAATATGAGAACACTAATAAGAAACATAAAAGAACTAATACAAGTAGAAGATTCTCCAAGAGAAAAAGTATGTGGAAAAGACATGGCAGAGATAGCAACCATCAAAAACGCCTACCTACTCATTGAGGACGACAAAATCATTGACTTTGGAAAGATGGATGACATCAAGAAATTCAATGCCGACAAAGTAGTTGATGCCTCCAACAGATTAGTCTTCCCATCCTTTTGCGACTCCCACACCCACTTAGTCTATGCAGGCTCAAGAGAAATCGAATACATAGACAAGATAAGAGGACTTTCATACGAAGAGATAGCAAAAAGGGGAGGAGGAATACTTAACTCGGCAAAACGATTGCAAGAAACCTCAGAAGACGAATTGTTTGAAG
>JBAYYI010000117.1:0-4202 GCA_041673165.1 Bacteroidales bacterium | reverse complement strand
ATCTTGATAAAAGTAATCCCTTGCAAATACAGGGTTAAATACTTTCTCGAATTTCCTGTTTATAATTTTCTTTATTAGTCTAATCCTATAGATTATATTCAACAAAAACCTCTTCTTATCAATACCTATAATCTCATCAAAGAAATCTAAGTTTTCCACAAGAGGGAGACAAACACTATTACAAATCAGCACTATCTTCTTATCATTATAAACACGTCTAATCTCCTGAGCTACATCCATAAAAATAATCATATCTCCTATAGCATCTAATTTTACTATAAGAATACTTTCTTCTTTCTTATAAGGACATAGCCTTGAAACTAAGAACTCAAGTTTATAATAAAATAATAGAATATATATCAATAGTCTTTTCATTATATACTATAGCTTTTCTTTTTCCAAACTAATAACATCAATAACATCTAAGCCCTCTATAAGCTTCAATCTATCATAACCTGAAACTAAAGATAAATTATAGTTCTTATCTCTACTTTGACGACCCTTATCTTCTTTAAATGCTTGAAGGGTAGTTTTTGATTTAATTCTGTCGTTTAGTAAATCTTTTCTTACAAAAAAAGCATTAGTGCCTCCATCATTACAACCAACTAATTCATATCCTTTGTTTTTGGCAATATGATTAAGAGCAGCTAAAGAAGCTCCAAAATAAAGATTAGAATAATGAGCTTTTGTTCTTTGAAAATATTTATCATAAGGAATTGAGATTGCTCTTTCTTGTCCAAAAACAGCATTATACTCTGCAATTATTATAGAAGGGTTTAGTTTAGATAAATCCATTTCTTCAAAAATCCAATAATCATTACCATCAATATCTATACTAAGAATTCCAAGATCCACAAAGCCCGATTCTATCATTAAACTATTAATATTGTCTTTATCAATAAAGGCAGTTTTAGCAGTTAAATCATATTTCCAGAACCATTCTCTTTTTCTTAAAGAATTCATTGCTTGTCCAGAACCATCAATAACAAAACCACTCCAGTTATCATTCATAAGCAAAAACCGAGTGTTAGACTCCATATAGTTTTCTACTCCGAACTCAATAAAAGATTTGTTTTTAATATCAATATTCTTGATTAAGAATTGAATAATGCCGTCTTCACCTCTTTGAGAGAAAATCTTAAATTCAAAATCATTAATATTATTTGATTGAATACTTAGCTGTTGATTAGATAACATTTTTCCTAATGCAAGCAATTTAGTTTCTGTTTTTCTTTGTTGTGGAGCTGTTATGGTGTCCAATATTTTACTTGCTATAAGCTTTGCTTTATTCATATATAGTAGAATGTGTTTAAGTTTAGTTTTAACAATTAGGACAATTGTTCTTTATAAAATTTCATTTCAGATTGAATAACCTTTTCGAATATTGAATTATCTACTTCGTTGAAAAGGCAAATGTCATAGTAAGGAAATGCTCCCTTCTTATCATGTATATATAAATCTAATTGTTTCAAAAGCAATTCATTATTTATATCAAAAGAAACTAATAAACGTCCATAATTATCATATATTATTGCATTTTTATAACCAATTTCTTTTAACATTTCAAAAGTTGAAAAACCATCATCACTATTTAGATTCAAGAATTCTCTATCATATTCAAAAAACAATATTGGTTTTGCTTTTTCTATTAGTTTTTTAGCACCTCTTAATATCTTAAAATCATAGCCATCAGTATCAGTTTTCAAAAACTTTATATCATATAATTCCTTATTTGCTTCAGATATATTATCAAGAGTATCAATAGTAATATTTGAACCTTTATTATCAGAATTTATTCTTAAAGTGCCATTATCCTTTACTACATTGAAGTTCTCACAAGAATCACTATCACCTAAGAATGATTTGAACAAAACAATATTATCCATTCTTTCAGTATTTCTATAGAAGTATTTTGTGAACTCATCATCTCCTTCAAAACAATAAATCTTATTAGGTTTTATATTGATTGAATTTATTAAAGCAGCAGAATCACCAATATTTGCACCAACATCAATAATTTTCAAATCATTATAGTATTTTGAAATCTCTTCTATTAAACGAGGTAGGTTTCTTGAGTAAAATTTATACTGATTTAAGTTCTTTGATAGAGAATGGCTTGATGGGCTTGTGATTATATAATTACCAACATTAAACTTCTTATCTCCAAATAAACCTTTTGCATTTATCCCTCCTCCAAACTTTTCTAATTTATAGCCAAAAGGTCTTAATAATTTATTAACAATTAAATCTAACATATACTTATTATTTTTCTATGATTATTCTTAGTAGTTTGTTTTCAATAAATTATCAAAATACTCTATTGTCTTAACTAAACCCTCATTAAGTTGGATTTTAGGTTCCCAGCCAAGTTCTTTCTTTGCAAGGTCTATATTTGGTTTTCTTTGTGTAGGGTCGTCTTGAGGAAGAGGTATAAACTTAATTTGAGACTTTGAATTTGTAAGCTCAATAACCTTTTGTGCAAGTTCTAAGATAGTAAACTCATTTGGATTACCAGTATTCACAGGTCCAGTAAAACTATCTCTTGTTGCCATCATTCTAATCATAGCCTCAAGCAAATCATCAACATATTGGAAACTCCTTGTCTGCAAACCATCACCCGCAACCGTAATATCTTCTCCCTTCAATGCCTGAACAATGAAATTACTAACAACCCTACCATCATTAGGATGCATATTAGGACCATAAGTATTAAATATCCTGATAATCTTTATCTTAACATCGTTTTGCTTATTATAATTCACAAAAAGAGTCTCAGCACAACGTTTACCCTCATCATAACAACTTCTCTCACCAATAGGATTAACATTACCCCAATACGTCTCAACTTGTGGATGAACCTCAGGATCACCATAAACTTCAGAGGTTGAAGCTTGAAGTATCTTTGCATTAATTCTCTTTGCTAAGCCTAACATATTTAAGGCACCCATAACCGAAGTCTTAACCGTTTTAATGGGATTGTATTGATAGTGAATAGGAGATGCAGGACAAGCAAGATTATAAATTTCATCAACCTCCACAAAAAAAGGAGAGCATACATCGTGACGAATAAGCTCAAAATAAGGATTGTCTAAAAGTTCTATAATATTTCTCTTACTTCCTGTGAAGTAGTTATCCAAACAAATGACTTCGTTTCCTTCTTTTAATAATCTTTTACATAAATGCGAGCCAATAAAACCAGCTCCTCCGGTGACAAGTATTCTTTTCATGATAATTGTTTATATTCAACTTACAAAGGTAGTAAAAAAACAATAACCAAAAAGCAAGTATTGAAAAAACTAAGAAATCTTATCCCTTATCCTATTATTGATATAGTATTGAGTTCTTGTATAGTAGAAAATAAAAGAAATAAGATTAAGAATTAGAAGAGCAATTGATGCTCCAATAGCTAAATAAGACTTAGTTAGATTGTCAAATAAGAAATAGCCAATAAAACTAATAAATGCCCACACAAAGACCTGTATATATGTCTTTTCAAAATAGGTCATAAAGTTAATAAATAGACCAGCAAGTGAAGCAAAGATTTGTGATAAAATTAGTATTGGTAAAAACAATAAAATGCCTTCGGAGTATGTGTCAGGTATTATTTTAAACCTTAGCGCTATAAAAACAACTAAGAAAATCATAAGTCCAATTCCCAATAAGGCTAAAAATATGAAAACAGTATAGCGATTGGTTTTTCTTCGTAAGGTAACCATATCTTTTTCTTTTAAGAATAGCGGTAACCAAACAAAATTAAAGGATTGAAAAACTATTAATAAAATTGTAGCTAACATTATTGCCAAACTATAATCTGCAAAATCATTAACCCCTGCATACTTCATAACAAAAAACTTATCCCCAAAAGTAACCATAGTAGCCATCACAGAAGCAATCATAATAGGGGAGCCTAACTTAAAAGCCTTCTTTAAATAATAGAAATCGAAAACGGGAATACATCTTCTAACTATAATTGAACCAAAAGCAATTGTAAGCAAAAGCTCTGCCACATAAGTTATCGCTAATCTCAGCATAACAGTGTCTGAGGAAGAGAAATATAAAACTAATATAGCAGTTCCATTTGAAAGAATTAATCGAAAAATATTAAACCTTTGGAGGTTTGGAATATTTTCAGAGCTAACAAAGAAGAAAGTAAGGTAATTTGTAAACACCATTGATATCATTGCAATGAAAACAAATGTCCT
>JBAYYI010000116.1:0-4253 GCA_041673165.1 Bacteroidales bacterium | reverse complement strand
TATCGATGGATATTCTTTCCCAAGCAATATGAGGATTAATGCTTTTGCTGGTAAGACTATAAAGATTATTATTAAGGCTAAGAACCAAAAACTTAATGATCCTTTCGATATGCCTTTCTCTATTCCTAAGGGTTACTCTCTAATTAAGTGATTTGAGGTCGTTTATTAGGTTGGGAGTTGTATAGGTTTTGTATTGGTTATTCTCCCAGTAAATGAAGTGTGCTTTTAGGTCTGGGTGGTCTTTTAAGAACTCTTTTGCTTTGTCAAGCCCCATTACCATAAACGATGTTGCAAGGCCATCGGCTAAGATTGCACTTTCTGTTATTACTGAGGCTGACAACATGGTATGCTCAACACTCTTTCCTGTCTTTGGGTCTATGGTATGAGATTTCTTTTCTCCGTTTTCATCAATATAGTATTTACGATAACTGCCTGAGGTAACTATTGAGGTATTGTTTAGCTCTATATAAGTATTGTACTGTCTTTCTTGGTTGGCTGAGTCGGCAGGTTGTTCAATTGCACATAGCCAGCTCTTATTCCCTTCTTTCTTACCACTTGCCCTAACCTCTCCTGTTATATCTACTATAAAATTACTAATATTAAGGGATAGTAGGAGCTCACTTATCTTATCGGTGGTATAACCTTGTGCTATGGCATTAAGATCTATCTTAGTCTCTTTGTATTTCTTTTTAAACCTTTTGTTTTCTATGCTTACGGTCTGATAGCCTACGTATTGAAGGAGTGAGTCTATTTCTTTTTGACTTATTTTTTCTCTTGTCTTTGCAGCAAATCCATACTTCTCAACCAAGGCTCCAACTGTGCAATCTAAACTTCCAGAGCTTAGGGCTGATATTTCTTGGCTCTTTGTAAAGCATTCTATAAAGGTTGAGTCTAAGGCTGGGTCAAGGTTTTGATTGATTTGATTTATTATGCTCCCTTTTTCCCATAAAGATACGCTCTTATCTATTCGTTTGAAGAGTTCGGCAATTTCTTTCTTTACTTCGAGGTTTTGTTTTGGGCTTGCATAATAGACTATATGATAGTAGCTCCCTTGAATTATGCCATCTAAACTATGTTTCTCTACTTTATCGTTTTGGCATGAGAAAAACAAGGGTATTATTAATAGACTAAGGATTAAGTGCTTTAAGGATGAGTTCATAGTGTTCTTTTATTGTTTCTGACCAACTATCTCTTTGGTCTATTATACTTTGCATTACCTTATAAGCCTTTTGATAGTCTTTCTTAACATATAAAACCCAAGCATAGGTGTCAACATAGGTTGAGTTCTTTGGGTGTTTCTCATAGACTATTTGAGACATTTTATCTGCTTTGTCGAGGTCTTCTTCTTCAATTGAAAGATAGTAGGCGTAGTTGTTTAAGACTAAATAGTTATTCGGATTTATTTCTAATGCTTTATCAAAATAGGTATATGCTTTTTCTTTATCTTCCATCCTATAATAGACTTCTCCAAGATTAGCGTAGAAATCTTCTTTTAGCACTTTATCTTCAACAACCAAACTAAGTCCATTTTCTAAGGCTTTTTGAGCTTGAGGGTATTCCTCTTTTACTAAGCTATTGACTCCAAGGAAGAGATAAGGTAGGGGCTGTTCTGGGAATAGTTCTATTGTTTTTTTGGCATCAAGGATTAGGGTGTCGATTTGGTTAAGGGTCGATTGTGCATAGAGTAGGTTTTGGTATAGGTCGAAGGGGTTAGATTGTTTTGGTTTTGAATTATCCCCTATTGCAATTGCTTTTCTTATTGCCTTAACAGTTTCTTCAAATTGGTTTTCCTTCATATAGCAGGTTGAGAGAAGTTCCCAAACAACTTTCTCTTCTGGATATTGGATAGATAGAGATTTAAGAAGGGAAAAGAAACGTTGAAATTCCTCTTCATTAACATCAACTGTTTTCTCATAAATTGTTATTAGGACTTGCATCTTTGTTTGGTAGTCAAGTTCTTTGTTGGCAAAGGCTTTTTCTAAGTGAGAATAGGTTTCTTGTCTATTATTTTGAACAAGGTAGAAGTTGGCTAAAGATACATTGATATATGGGTCATAAGGATCAATCTTCTCTATTTTCTTATAGTATTCAAGAGCTTTTGGGTAGTTTTTCTTATTCATATTGATTTCGGCAAGTATGGCAAGATAGCTCTTTTGGGTTGGTGAGGTGGTTTGGAGTTTACTTATTTCTTGTTCTGCCTTATCATAGTTTTTCTTATCCATAAAGTAGCGGAACTTTATCATTACTGCCTCTTCACTTACGCCAAATTTCTTTTCCATCCTATCGAAAGTCTTGAGCATCTTGTCTTCGTTTTGTTGTAGGGAATAGATTTGAACGAGTTGCTGGTAGTATTCTTGTTCGTTAGGGTTAGTAATAATTAAGTCTTCAAGAACCTTTGCAGCATTTTCATAGTCATTCATATTTAGATAAATCTCTCCAAGCTGTAATCTATACCAAATATTAGAGGGTTGAAGTGAGATTGCTTTTTGAGTTAGCTCGATTGCTTTTTGAGACTCTTTCTTACTATACATAACGCTTGCCTTGTCAAAATAGGCAGCTGAATAATTAGGACTTAGGCTTAGGACTTGATCATATAGTTCTATTGCCTTATCATAGTTGCCTAATTGTTTTTGGGTTGAGGCGTCTAAGAATAGTCCATCAATTTTAAGCTCTGCGGATGTATATTCTTTAACTTTCGGGGGCTGAGTTTTCTTTGTTACGCAGCCTGCGATTGTTAATATAATAAATGTAGATAAAAGTAATGTTCTTATGTTTTTTCTCATAGTTTTATTTCCGAATAATCTCCCAAACTCATCTCTTGAGTTGTTCCTTCAATAGTTGCGTTATTACCAATCATAGAATTGCTTGTTCTAACATTTAATAACGAAGTATTGGTTTGGATAATTGTATTTGAGATTACCGAATCTTTAATAATGGTGTTTTCACCTATTGAAACAAAAGGTCCTATCTTAGAATTAATTATTTTAACTCCTTTTCCAATATAGCATGGCTCAATAATTGTGGAGTTCTCGATTTCAACATCTTTGCTTCTTAGTTCTTCTTTATCTTTCTTTATATCAAGTATTCTTTGATTAGTGTTAACGGTTGCATTCTTATTACCACAGTCTAACCACTCCTTCACATCGTTTGTAATAAAAGCAAGTCCCTTATTTAGCATGTTGTCAAGGGCATCGGTTAGTTGGTATTCGCCTTGTTTACTAATATTATTGTCGATAAGATATTGTAGTTCATTTCTTAGGTTTTCACCGTCTCTGAAATAATATATACCAATTATTGCTTCATTGGAAACAAAGTCTTTTGGCTTTTCAACAAATCCTTGAATAGTCTGGTCTTCGTTCTTCTTAACTACTCCAAATGCTGATGGGTCTTCTACCTTATGTGTCCAGATTATGCCATCTCTTTCTGTGTTTAGCTTAAAGCCTGCATCGAAAAGAGTGTCGGCAAAGGCAACTGTTACCTTTCCTTTTAGAATTTCTTTTGCACAAAGTATTGCATGAGCTGTTCCAAGCGGCTCTTCTTGATAGAATATCTCACCTTCTGCACCAAGGCGTTTTGCTATGTCTTTTAGCATATCCTCTACTTCTTTTCCAAAGTCGCCAATGATAAATCCTATCTTATCAACTTTCTCATTGCATACCTCAACGATATCTTCACATAAACGCTCAACGATTGGTTTTCCTGCAATTGGGATTAGGGGTTTTGGGATTGAAAGGGTGTGTGGACGCATTCTCTTGCCCATTCCAGCCATTGGAATTACTATATTCATGTCTTTTTAATTTCGTTAAATAATTCTTTATTAGAACTTACAAAAGTACAAAAAATAATAAAGTATTGCACTCTTTCGTTCATATCTTAGTTTTTTTTTGTAATTTTACATCCTAATTCTATAAACTATTGACAATAATGCACAAGATTAAATTACTGACACTTTTCACTTTTCTAATTTCTTTACCCCTGGCTTCATTCTCGCAAAACGATGGCACCATAGACGTTATAAGGAATTTTGAACGCAACTATGACTCCCTTCTTTCAACCCTATATTTAAGACAAAACTCTAAAGTCATAAGAAATACATATAATAAAGAGTCCGATAATCTTTGTTCTCCAAATTCTGCAAAAAACATTAGTGATACAATATTTGCTCGCCGTCTAAGACAACTACCTAGCTCCATTAAGCTTACCTATAATGCACAGGTCAGGAGTATAATTGAATACTATATTGATAAGAGTCC
>JBAYYI010000115.1:0-4286 GCA_041673165.1 Bacteroidales bacterium | reverse complement strand
ATGATGGAATACCAACTTGATAAGAGAGTAATAAATGTTGATAAAAACATTGTTAGTGCAGGAGGCAATGCAACAGATGTTTTAGAGAATGTTCCTTCTGTGTCGGTTGACCAAGACGGCAATGTATCTCTTCGTGGAAGCGGAAATGTTACTGTGCTTGTTGATGGAAGACCAAGCGAACTTCTTGGTAGCGACCTTCAAACAGTTTTAGAACAAATACCTTCCTCAACAATTGAAAGCGTTGAAGTTATCACTAACCCATCTGCAAAATATAATCCAGAGGGTATGAGTGGTATAATTAATATTGTATTAAAAGAAAAGGGCAATAGAGGATTTAACGGAAGCATTGCAGCATCATCTGGAGTTGGAGTAAACACTAATTTAGAAGATGGTAGCAAATTCCTATTCCCTCAAGGAAGCTTATCAGCAGCCCTAAACTATTCCACAAAGAAATATGCAGTATTTTTAAATGGTGACATAAGGTATTTTGAAACCTCAAGCAATGGAATGACTGACAAAACCTTAGATAATTCAGGAATTACAACACATCAAGACAGATATTCAACAGGGAATCGTCTTGGAAGAGGATTTAAAATAGGAGGAGACTGGTATATAAATAAGAAGAATACATTAAGCCTTTCCTATAATCTTAGAAAAGGAGGAACACCACCAAAGAGTGAAAGCATTGAAAGATTATTTTCTTCTGATATAAACAATCCACTTGATACAAGTAATGCAAATAACTATTTTGGTTTAGAAACAAGTAATAGAAATATGTTTTTCCAAAACTTCACCTTAAACTATGAAAAGAAGTTTAATAAGAAAGACCAAATCCTAACGCTTGACGCAAACTGGAATATTGGAGAATTTTCAAATAATAAAACTCAAATCAGAAGCTTTGAAGAAGGATCCTTGGAATCGTTCTATTTAAGAAATCTTTCCAAATCAAACAATGATAGAGCATTTGTAACTCTTAATTATGTTCATCCTTTTTCAGAAACCTTGAAACTTGAAACAGGATATAATCTAAACTACGTTAATACAAATGCAAACTTTGATTACTATACAGGAAGAAACGAAGATAGAGATAATAGCATGAGTTATGTGTTTAATTATAAAGAAACAATACATGCAATTTTTGGAACACTTGGTTATAGCTTTAATAAGAAACTATCTGCACAACTCGGACTTCGTTTAGAACAAGTTTATAGAGATGGTTCAAAAACACAAAACGATACAATTCTATCCTTCCCTAAAGACCCTGATACAAAAAACTATTTCAGTGCATACCCTACCCTTCATATATCATATAATTTCACCGACTCTCAATCAGGACAAATATCTTATTCACGCAGAATTAGAAGACCTAACCACTGGTCACTTGCTCCTTATGTTGATATAAATAATCCAGAATACATTAGATTTGGAAACCCAGATATTTTACCTGAGTACACAGATGCTTTTGAAATTGGTTACTCTAAAATATTCCAAAAAACAACAATATTTACATCCCTTTATTACAGGATAACAAATAACTCAATGACCAATTTTAGTTTCCTTTGGAATGAAGCAAATGCGGATAAATATGGATTTGGATGGGTATGGGATATTGCAGGACAAGAATATGCTGATGGAAGAATTGCAACAACTTCAATGAACCTTGCTAAAAGCTCAAACTATGGAATGGAAGTAATTATTGACCAAAAAATAACAAAATGGTGGAAGGCAAACCTAAGTGCTAACTTATATGGAAATTATGAAGATGGTAGAGAATTTGGAGGATACTTAGTTGAAACTCTAAACTGGGATGCAAAACTAAATACCACATTAACATTACCAAAAAACTGGGTAGTTCAAATTTCTGGTCAATATGTACCAAAAAGAGAAAACATTCAAGGATACTCAGACCCAATGTACTGGTTTGATATGTCTGTTAAGAAAGATATACTTAATAAAAAAGGAAGCATTGGACTAAGGTTCTCTGATATCTTCAACACAAGAGAAAGATCATCTCAAACAATAACAACAAACTTCGAGCAATTCTCAGTTAATCACAGAACATCTCAGTATGTGGTTCTATCATTCAACTATAGATTTGGTGTTGTTAATAAAGAACAAGCAATGAAAGAAAGAAAACGCCAACAACAAAATGCAGGTGCTGATGACTTCGGAGGAGAAGAATAAAACAGCTCTAAACATTAAGGCATAAAAAAACAAGGATTCGGTTTAACTGAGTCCTTGTTTTTTTTATAGAGTTTTCATTTCATTATAAGGTGTAATCATACGCCCCAACGAAACGGCGTATTAATTTTTTAAAACAGCGTTTCAGGAATTTATTACGCTGTTTCAGGAATTTATTACAGCGTATTAATTTCGTAACGCTGCGTATAAATTTTCTATGTCTTTGTTTTATTTTTAGGGAAAGGATATTGAGGTATTTCTGCTTCAATTGTAAATATCCTTTTTTCGATGTCTTTTTTCAGACAGAAGTTTTGCTCTCCATTTGTTAGCAGAAAATATGAGGCATCTATTGAAAGACTGTAAATTGATATTTGATCTAATGTTTCTTGTGTTATTTTAATACTTGGCGCCTTGCATTCTATTAGCATAAAAGGCTTCAATTCTCTACTATGAACAAGTATATCGTAACGTTTCTTTAGATTATTTACCTTTATTTCTCCTTCGACCGAGATTAGGGATTGAGGATAATTCTTTTGCATAATTAGATAGTTGATTATGTTTTGTCTAACGCCCTCTTCTGGAGTTAATGCTACATATCTCTTTCTAATTATGCAAAATACCTTATCGTGCTGCATTATTTCTTTGCTGCCTTTGTGGTCTTTGTTGCCGTTTTCTTAGCGGCTGGCTTTTTTGCAGCGGTTTTTGTTGTTCCTTTTTTTGTGGTTTTCTTTTTAGGAGCCTCTTCAATGATTTTAGTACAATCCTCTAAGGTCAATTCCTCTATTTTCTTACCCTTTGGAATCTTATAGTTTGCACCATCACTTTTAATATAAGGGCCATACATTCCTTCTAAAACTTCTATTTCAGAGTCAGGGAAAGACTTCAAAACCTTCTTTTCTTTCGATGGTTTGTTCTTAATAATTTCAATACACTGAGCAAGTTCAATTGTATATGGGTCTTCTGTTTTAGGGATTGAAGCATTTGTTGTGCCATATTTGATATAAGGACCAAAACGTCCAAGATTAACAATTACTTCTACATCATCGTATGTTCCAAGATTTCTTGGCATTTCAAAAAGAACTAAAGCCTCTTGAAGTGTTATTTCATCAATTCTCTGATCTTTTCTCATGCTTGCAAACTTTGGTTTCTCCTCATTAGAAGTTTCTCCAAGCTGAACCATTGGTCCAAAACGTCCAATCTTTGCATATATGTTGTTTCCTGTCTTAGGATCTACACCAATTAACCTCTCTCCACTTGTTTTCTCGGAGTTTGCTGCTACATCTTCCACTTCCTTATGGAAAGGCTTATAGAATGCACCAATAACCTTTCTCCAGTTCTTATTACCTTCTGCAACCTCATCAAATTCTTTTTCAATGTCGGCAGTGAAGTTATAATCTATAATATCTTTAAAGTTTTGGGTTAGGAAGTTGTTTACGATTGTTCCAATATCGGTTGGGAATAGCTTTGACTTTTCTGCTGAATAGTTTTCTTCAATCTTCTTTTCTTCAATTTTATTATCCAGAAGAGTAATGATTTGAACTGTTCTTTGCATTGGAGCACGGTCTTCTTTAACAATATACTCTCTTTTTTGGATTGTGCTTATTGTTGGGGCATAGGTTGATGGTCTTCCTATTCCTAAATCTTCAAGCTTCTTAACAAGGGTAGCCTCATTATAGCGAGGAGGTTTTTGGGTGAAGGTTTGTTGTGCTTTTGAAGAAATTAGCTCTGCATTTTCTCCTTCTTTCAAATCAGGAAGTTTAGATGCTAATTCTTCAATTTCTATATCCTCATCGGTTGAAACAGAATAAACTTTCAAGAAACCATCAAAAATAATAATTTCACCTTGTGTTACATAGTTTTCTTTTCTGGTTGATATATCAATATTTATTGTTGTTTTTTCAAGTTCTGCATCAGACATTTGAGATGCAATAGTTCTTTTCCAAATTAAATCATATAGTCTTTTTGCAGATGCATCACCTGTTTCAATTTTATGATTCCCTAAATTTGTTGGTCTTATTGCCTCGTGAGCCTCTTGTGCTCCTTTTGACTTAGTTTTATAGTTTCTTATCTTTACATACTCTTGTCCAAATGATTTTTCTATCTCT
>JBAYYI010000114.1:0-4288 GCA_041673165.1 Bacteroidales bacterium | reverse complement strand
TTCAAAGAAAGAGAAAATTAATATAAGGATTTAGAAAATTAATCCTTAGTTTTGATTCAAGGCTTCTTTGATTTCTAAGATTGATATTTCTAATGCTTTACTTAGTTGCTCTTTTGAAAAATTATAACCCTGGGTTTGGAGTGAGGTTACAAAGTCTCTATGAGAGCGTTTCTCCCTATAATCTGGTTCTTTAGAAGGATGGGTTAAGTATTTCTCAATAATCTCAACGTCCTGGCTAATATTAAGAACTCCATGGTAGAAGATAGTCTTATTTTTGGTAAACATAGAGGAGCCCATTATCTTCTTATCGCCTATGCTTAGGTCAGATATTCCTTTGGAGTGCAGGTTCTTAATTCCTAATATGCTAAAATTTTCAATTAGTTTTGAATTAATTATTTTAAATAGTTTGGGTGGATTGGGGATTATATCACTCTTATATTTAAAAGAAAAGATTAGCATATTAGGACTAAGAATTACTGATTCTCCTCCTGAGGGGCGTTTTAAGGTTGTTATACCATCTTGCTTTACATTCTCACAATTTATCGACCTTTCTATGTCATTTGATCTTCCAAGGACTATGTATGTATCGTCAGGTGTTCCAATATAATAGTCAAAGTTCTTTTGAGATTCAAATATCGCATAATCGGGTAAATTATAGGAATATAAGACAGGCTGAATGCTCATCTGGGCAGGGGTATTATTTATGTATTGCATGGTCAACGGCTTCAAATCCAGCTTCCATAAAGACTTCGGAAATTGTTGGATGAGTGTGAACTGTTTTTGCAATATCATAAACTGTGGATTCAAGTTGCATATAGGCTGCGGCTTCGTTTATCATATCTGTTGCATTGTTTGCTACGATTTGAACACCTAAAACTTCGCCGTATTTCTTATCAGAAAGAATTCTAATAAATCCTTCGCCTGCATTTTCAGTTACAGCCTTACCGTTTGCTGAAAGTGGGAACTCGCTTATCTTATAATCGACTCCTGTTTCCTTCAACTGACTTTCGGTATGACCAATCTGTGCTGCCTCTGGTTGAGAATACATATTCATAGGGAACTTTGTAAGGTCTATTTTCTCCTTTACCCCATTGAGTCTATTGACAACAAAAAGTCCTTCAGCAGATGCAATATGTGCAAAATGACTCTTGCCATTTACATCTCCAATTGCATAAACGCCTTCAACAGATGTTTCAAAGTTTTCATCAACTTTAATATAGTCATTCTCCATTTCAAATTCTATATCAGAAGATAGTGGATTTGCTTTTCTATGACGTGCATTAATGATTAGCTCACAAGGTAATTCCTCTTCCCCAACCCTTAAAACGCCATCTTTATAGCTTTCTTTAATTGAGATATCGCCTTTATTATCAACAATCTTTATCCTGTCTTTCTTAAGTTTTGTTTGAATATAGTTGCTTAAATAGACGTCAGCCAAAGGCATAAATATATCTTTTTCAAGAACCATACTTACCTTTTTGCCCATAAAGTTAAAGGCTTGGGTAAGCTCAATTGCAACTGGGCCTTCTCCAATAACAACAATATTATCTGGTAATATTCTTGACTTAAAGACATCCAGTGGTTCAACAACTAAGTTCTCAATCTGAGATTCTATCTTTGGGGAAGTTGAGCCTATTGCAATAATTATATTCTTTGCGGTTATGGTTCTATTCTCTACCGAAACAGTGTTCTTATCAATTATCTTAGCTGATGAATTAATGATTTCAGCTCCGTTCTTCTTCAATAGAAACTCTATTCCTTGGGTTAGTTTCTTAACGTTTTGGTCTGCTCGAATGACTGCTTTATCCCAATTGAAGCTAAGACTATCTTTATCGATACCCTCAACTCCATAACGAGCTGCATCTTTCTTGATTTTATTATAGAGTTTAACGCTTTCAAGTATGGATTTAGAAGGAATACAACCCCAGTTCAGACACATCCCTCCTATCCTATCCTTCTCAATTATGGCGGTCTTCATTCCTAATTGGGCTGCTCTAATTGCTGCTACATATCCTGCAGGTCCTGAGCCTATAATTATTAAATCATACATAATTTATTCCTCCTATACTTTAATCTATTAATAAACCAACTGGCTCTTCCAAATAACCCATTATTGTGTTTAGAAACCTTGAAGTCTCTCCACCATCAGCTATTCTGTGGTCAACACTTAGGGAAAGAGGTAACATAAGTCCAATATCTAATTTGTCATTCTTAACTATTGGTTGCTTGCTAATTCTTCCTATTCCAAGTATTCCAGCTTGAGGGTAATTAATCACAGGTACTGCAAATAATCCTCCAATGCTACCATAGCTTGTTATTGTAAATGTTCCGTCTCTCATATCATCTAAGCTTAGTTTTCCATCTCTTGCTTTATCTGCAAGGGTTTGTATTTCCATAGCTATTTCCTTTATGCTTAACTTATCTGCATTCTTAATAACAGGAACTACTAAACCTTTTTCAGTATCTGCAGCTATGCCTATATTATAGTATTTCTTGTATATCATCACGCCCTTTTCCATATCAATCTCTGCATTCAGAGTCTTGTGTTTCTTTAGAGCAAGTGCAGTTGCCTTAACAATAAATGAAAGGTAGGTTATCCTGATGTTTTCATCTTTAAAGAAGTCTTTGTATTTCTTTCTTATTCTGTCAAGTTCAGAGATCTCCACTTCTTCAAACACTGTCATATGAGCAGCATTGTGTTTGCTTTGAATCATATTCTTAGCTATGGTCTTCCTGATTTGAGACATTTGTTCTATTTCAAGCCTGTCCTCTAAGATGTTTTCCTTTTGAGAATGTTGTTGTATAGGTTTTGGACTGTCTTGCTTAGAATAGCTTAGTATATCATCCTTCATTACTCTTTGACCAGGGCCTGTGCCTCTTACCAAACTAATATCAACTCCCATATCCTTAGCCATTGCTCTTGCAACTGGTGTAGCAAGTGTTTTCTTAGGCTTTGTATCTCTCTGCAAATCTTGATTAACTCCTTCTTTGCTGGCAGTTAATACAAAATCATTACCTGCAATTTCCAATGTTCCAACAACTCCTGCTCCCTCTTCATCAACTGCCTCTACCTTAGGATTCATTTCAACTTTAGGGTCATTGCTTGCATTATTATCGCTTTTTTCTTCTTCCTTTACTTCAGCTTCAGAACCCTCCATATCTATTTCAACAAGTGCAGATCCCACCTTAACAACTTCACCTTCTTTTCCGTAACGAGCTGCAATTGTGCCGTCTCTTGGCGATGGTATTTCAGTAACAACCTTATCTGTTTCCATAGTTACTAAGGACTCTCCCATCTTAACCTTTTGTCCTTTATCAACATGCCATTGAATAATTACACCTTCTTCAAGACCTTCTCCGATATCTGGAAATTTAAATATATATCTCATAATCCTTAGTATTTAACGTTTCTTTCTATTTCATAAAGTATTTTATAAGCATCTTGCATATAGTGATGTTCTCCCTTTGGAAGTGGAACTATTACATCGTAACCAGAAACCCTTGCAGGTGGTGCTTCCAAGTAAAGGAAGGCTTCCTCGATTGCAATTTGACTTATCTCTGCTCCAAGTCCAAAGCTCATTGGTCCTTCAGTAACGGTTAGGATTCTACCTGTTTTCTTGATAGAGTTTCTTATTGTTTCCCTATCAATTGGGTAAATGCTTCTTAGGTCAATCAGCTCAACACTAATTCCCATTTCCTTAGCCATAACCATAGCCTTTTGAACCTCTCTAACCATTGCTCCAAATGTTACAACTGTTATGTCTTTCCCTGGACTTACAACATTAGCCTTTCCAAGCTCAATTGTGAATTTACCTTCATCAACCTCTTGTTTAATTGCTCTATAAATCCTCTTAGGTTCCATATATAGTATTGTATCATTGCTTTCAATTGCAGCAATCAACATACCCTTAGCATCGTGAGGAGTGGAAGGTGAAACAACTTTTAGTCCTGGTATATGTCCAAACAAAGCTTCCATACTTTCACTATGATGTTCAAGTGCGTTTATTCCTCCTCCATAAGGAAGTCTTATAACCATTGGAGTTTCAAGTTGTCCTCTTGTTCGGTTTCTCATTCTTGTTGCATGGCTTATGATTTGGTTCATTGCAGGATAAATAAACCCACAAAACTGCATCTCAACAACAGGTCTTAAGCCTGCAATCGACATACCTATTGCTGTTCCTACAATTCCTGATTCTGCAAGTGGGGAGTCAAAAACTCTTTCTACTCCATATTGTTTTTGTAGTCCTTCAGTTACCCTAAAAACTCCGCCCTCAACACCTACGTCCTC
>JBAYYI010000113.1:0-4294 GCA_041673165.1 Bacteroidales bacterium | reverse complement strand
ATACAGCTTATTAAGGACAAAATGATTGAGCTGATTGAAAAAGATCTTCCATTTCAAACAAAAACCATTCAAAAAGATGATGCAGTAGATATTTTCAGGAAGGTAGGACTTGAATCAAAAGCAAGACTACTTGAAACAAGTCAACGTCTATTTGCAGATATGGACACATTGGATGGAACAATTAATCACTTCTATTCGCCTTTGGTTCCTTCAACCTCCTATCTTAAAGTTTTCGATTTAATTCAATATGATAAAGGCTTACTTCTTATAATGCCAAGTAAGAGAGACCCTAATAAGGTTGCTAATGGTAGGAGTAAACAAAGCAAGATGTTCACCGTTTTCCAAGAATATGAACAATGGATTAAGATTCTTGGAACATCGTATATTAGCGACCTAAATCAGATTGTAAAAGAAAACCAATACACTAAGTTAATACAGGTTTCAGAAGCTCTTCATGAAAAGAGATATTCCCAAATAGCAGATATTATATTCAAAAAAAGAGATGATGTTAAGATAGTGTTCTTAGCAGGGCCATCCTCTTCAGGCAAAACAACAAGTTGTAGAAGGCTTGCAACCCAACTATCTGTTCTTGGTTTTCGTCCAATTCAAATATCATTAGATGATTACTTCTTAGACAGAGAATTTACTCCTAAGAAAGTAGATGGTGAATATGACTTTGAGTCAATTGATGCCTTAGATGTTGAATTATTCAATAATCAAATGAATGATATGCTTGAAGGGAAAGAGGTTCAGCTTCCTCGATTCGACTTCATTACCGGTAAAAAGATTTATAACGGAAAGACTATTAAAGCACAAGAAAACGTAATATTTATTGTTGAAGGAATTCATGCTCTTAACCCTAAGCTCTCTCATGGTATAGATAAGAAAAGCACATATAATATCTTTGTTTCTGCCCTAACACAAATATCAATTGATAAACATAATCTAATAAGTTCTAGCGATAACCGCTTGATAAGAAGATTGGTTAGAGACCATAATTATAGAGGATACTCTGCAATAGACACCCTTTCTCGTTGGGAAAGTGTTCGCCTTGGAGAGGAAGAGAATATATTCCCTTATCAAGAGAATGCAGATAGTATTTTTAACTCCTCACTCCTCTATGAAATAGGAGTACTTAAAACTTATGCTAAACCACTTTTAAGCGAGGTTCCTCAAAACGATGTTGCATATGCAGAGGCAAAAAGACTTCTAAGGTTTCTTGCAAACTTTCAAACGATTGACGATAAATCCATTCCTCCAACCTCAATAATGAGAGAGTTTTTGGGTGGATCGAGCTTTGAATATTAAAAGTTTTTGAACAATAAACCAACTCTTATTGCGTTAGTAAGCAAAGAGTTCACTCACTTATTAACACTTAGCATTAAAAAAATAATGACAAAAGTTTGTGAGCATAGTAAAAATGCAGTAATTTAGCATCTTGAAAACGAAAGAAAAACACAGTTTTTAAATATAAAACTTCAAAGAAATGGAATTAAAGAAGACAGATAAAGCAAACCTTGAGAATAAGAAAGCTCTTTTTATTCAATTTGGTTTAATTATTGCACTAAGTGTGATAATATTTGCTTTTGAATACAAGACTTACGATAAATCAGAGTCAACAATGATTCAAAGAGAAGCTATCCAAGAGGTAGAAGAAGTGGTTATGGCAACTCAAGAAGAAGCTCCACCTCCCCCTCCTGAAGATGTTCCTCAAGCAGAAACAACCGAGTTTGAGATTGTTGAAGACAACAAAACAATTGAAAGAGAATTTAATATTTCAAGCTTCCAACAAACTTCAAACGTTTCAGCTTCTGTTTCAAAGGTTGAGATTAAAGTAGAAGAAGAAGAAGTTCAGGAAGAGAAAACTATCTTTACTGTTGTTGAACAAGAAGCTACATTCCCAGGAGGAAACGAAAAACTAAATGAATACTTAGCTAAGTCAATCAAATACCCACAACAAGCTAAAGAAACAGGAACAAGAGGAAAGGTAATGTTGACTTTTGTTATAGAGAGAGACGGATCAATCACAGACATTAAAGTTCTTCGTGATATTGGTTCAGGATGTGGAGAAGAAGCAAGAAGAGTTGTTAAAGAAATGCCAAAATGGCAACCTGCTAAACAAAGAGGGAAAGCTGTAAGACAACAATTTGTTCTTCCAGTATCATTTAACCTACAAGGATAATACCTAATAGCCATAACAATTAGGTTTAATGTGAAACACCAAGCGATTAATTTGCTTGGTGTTTCTTTATTTTAATCAAAGTCCTTACCTTTGCAAACTAATTTAAACCACTACTAAACTTCTTTTTCAATGATAACTATCAACAACCTATCTATATCATTTTCTGGAATAAATCTTTTCGATAACGTATCCTTCGTTATTGGCGACAAGGACAGGATTGGTCTTGTTGGAAAGAATGGAGCAGGCAAGAGTACCCTTTTGAAAATCCTTTCTAAGCTACAAGAACCAGAAACAGGCTCAATAATAATCCCCCAATCCCAAACCATAGGCTACCTTCCTCAAGAAATGATACCATCTTCCACAATGACAGTTATTGACGAGGCTCTAACAGCATTTGAAGAAGTTAACCTACTACAAGGAAAGATAGAAACCCTAAACCAAGAAATAGCAAGCAGGACAGATTACCAGAGCAGCCAATATGCAAACCTCCTACACCTACACTTCGAGGCAAATGAGAGACTTAACCTTATAGATGCAGCAAATTCAAGAGCAGAATCCGAAAAAGTACTACTTGGATTAGGCTTTCCTCACTCCGATTTTGAAAGAAAGATATCAGAGTTTTCATCAGGATGGCAAATGAGGGTGGAACTAGCTAAGATACTACTGCAAAAACCCGACGTAATCCTACTTGATGAGCCCACAAACCACTTAGACATCGAGTCAATACAGTGGTTAGAGAACTTCCTAATAAACTATTTTGGAGCCGTAGTACTTGTTTCCCACGATAGAACATTCTTAGATAATATCACCAAGAGAACAATCGAGATAACCGCAGGAAAGATATACGACTACAAAGCCTCTTACTCCGATTATGTGTTACTACTACAACAAAGGAGGGAAACCCAGCAGTCAGTCCTAACCAACCAACAAAGACAGATAGCAGAGATAGAGAAGTTTGTTGAGAAATTCCGCTACAAAGCAACAAAAGCCAAGCAAGTCCAATCACGCATCAAGCTAATAGAGAAGATGGAACTTGAAACCATAGACGAAGTTGACACATCCACCATTCATTTTCGCTTTCCCTCAGCACCCCATTCAGGAAAGATAGTAGTGCAGATGAAGAACGTAGCAAAAAACTACGGAGAGAAAAAAGTGCTAAAAGATGTAAACATAATAATTGAAAGAGGGGATAAGATAGCATTTGTAGGCAAAAACGGAGAAGGAAAGAGTACACTATCGAAGATAATAGTTGGAGAAATAAAAGATTATACAGGAGAATATAAAGAAGGACATCAAGTATCCATTGGCTACTTTGCACAAAACCAAGCCGCACTTCTTGACCCCAATAAGACCGTTTTTGAAACCATAGACGAAGTAGCAACAGGAGATAGCAGGCTAAAAGTTAGGAATATATTAGGAAGCTTTCTTTTTGGTGGGGACGACATCGACAAGAAAGTAATGGTGCTATCAGGAGGAGAGAAATCCCGCCTTGCACTTGCCAAACTAATCCTTTCACCAGTCAACCTACTTGTTCTGGATGAGCCAACCAACCACTTAGATATGGACTCAAAAGACATACTCAAAAACGCCCTAATCCGCTATGACGGAACCCTAATCATAGTTTCCCACGACAGAGATTTCCTCCAAGGACTAACAAACACCCTCTACGAATTTCGCAATCAGCAGATAAACGAATTTCATGGCGACATCTTCGAATACCTAACCCATCGCAAAATCGAAGACCTCAAAACCTTAGAACAAGGGAAAGCAGCCCAAAGCCAGAGCAAGGAAACCTCAATATCCCAAAACAAACTCGACTACGAAAAATCCAAAGAGTTTGAAAAAGAACTTCGAAAGATAAGAAACAGTATAGAAAGAACCGAAACAGAAATCGAAACCCTCGAAACAGAAATCCAAAACCTCGACCACAAACTCGCAAACTCCGACCCAGCCGACCCAATCTTCAGCGATGAAACCTTCTACAAAGCCTACCAAATGAAAAAAGCCGCCCTCACATCCGCAATGCAAGTTTGGGAAGACCTATCAATGGAATTAGAGGAAAAAGAACAAGAAAACCAATAGTAAAACCCCCTTTAATTTCAACGCATATTT
>JBAYYI010000112.1:0-4327 GCA_041673165.1 Bacteroidales bacterium | reverse complement strand
ACTATATTGGAAAATCTTTACCAGACAATCTAGATTCCATCATTGTTAATTCTTATAAAATAAGACAAGCGTTTTATGGCAAAGAGTCATTCTTGTTTGATGAAGGAATCGTTGAAAATAAACCTAGAATTACGACGCCATATTTGAAGTGGTCTTTCGGGAATAAAAAAGTCGGGAATGTTTAAATCACCAAAAATCCAAACGCTATGTTTTTAGGAAAAGAACAATTCGTGAAACAAAAACTTCTTGAATTAATTGATTGCCAAAAGCTGATAGGAGAGGATGATAAAGGAAACTATGCTATGGTGCTTGCAAAATACGCTAGTGAATATATAGAGCCAAGAGAAAGCTCTGTCGAATATAATTTCTATTTAAGAAGCACTTATATCGAACTTGCTAATCTCCTAGATAAATTGCATATATCTAATAGGGTGATGCAAATCTATGAGAACAATTCTAAACTTTATAATCAAAAGTGATTTTGATGGTTTCAAATTATACATTAAAAAACAGATTGGCTCAGTCAAATTAGAATTAATAAAGCATAAGCATATTGAGGATATTAATCCTGATAGACTAGATAGATATGCGACCGCTTTGCTAATTGAGGAATTGGGTGATATATTCCTATCATTACTATCAACAGAAGAAAAGGAATGCCTTAGATATTTGGCATATCATTCGCCAAAGAATAAAGAGCCAAACAATTATTCAAAGTTGACACGTTCTGCGTATAAGAAGCGGCTCTCTGCCTTCTATAAAAGAAGCAATGTTGTCTATAAGGATATTAGTATTTCTCGTCTTGGGAAAATGATGAAAAGAATAAGAGAAGATGCTGGTATGAGTGCAAAAAGAACGGCGGATATTTTAGAAGTGGATCGAAGTACGATTTCATTATTTGAAAGAGGCCGAAGAGCGCCGTCACTGAACTAAGCTAACAAGTTTTGCCTTCTATTTGGGATATCGTTGGATGAATTAATTGAAAGCGCGATAAACTTATAGAAGAAAAAGGTCTCAAATGATATACTAATGTTAAGTTTTGTTGAGAGGTCCTTATGAATTATCCAGAATTTATTAAAGAGTATAGATTAAAAACCTTTATTACACAGCAGGAGTTGGCTGAAAAACTTGGAGTGTCTTTTGTAACTGTAAATCGTTGGGAAAATGGGCATTTTGAGCCATCCATGAAAATGAAGAGAATGTTAAACAAAATGTTTACAAAAGAAGGAATTAGGGGGAAATAGAAATGCCTATTGAACAATTCACTGAACAATTAACTAGAGATGAAATGGGAATCAAAATGGGAGAACAACCTTTTGGTTTTGTATACCCTCAAGGCGATGTTCCTCATTCAATAAAAATCTATAATTTGCTAAAAGCCTGCGGTGGCAAACCCATTGAATGTGCATTGAATGATTATGGGATTAAAGGAACAGGAAAAGCAAAACCTGAATACATAATTACCTACAATGCTGATCCGAACACAATTGTTGTTGTGGAATGCAAAAATTCGCCAAGCAAGCATGCATCTCCAAACTTAGATCATCCGAGAGATTTTGCTTGCGATGGTGTTTTATACTATGCAAAGTATTTAAAAGATGTTTATAACGTCATCGCAATTGCAATTAGCGGAACCAATAAAGAAAATTTGAAAGTTGATACTTATGAATGGCACAAAGGTAGAGATACTTATCAGCCAGTTCCAAAAGCGAAAGATATCATTCTTGAGATTGATAATTATTTGAAACTATATAACGGCGATAAAATTCAAAAGAAATTTTCACTTGAAGAGATCAGAAACACCGCTTTTGATATGCACAACACTCTTCGTGAAGTAAAAGTTACCGAAAAGCAAAAACCAATATTTATTGCCGGAATACTAATAGCATTAAACGACAGCGATTTTGTAAATGATTACCAGAATTTAACAACATTCGGTTCATTGATTAGTGCATTAATGGCTTCAATAGATAAAGTCTTGGATTCAAGCGATATCAAACGTGAAAAAATTGAAGACATTAAGCGTCAATTCAGAATTATTAAATCAAATGAGAAGTTAAAAGATATTCCATTAGACCATAAAGGATCGCTTCACTGGTATATTGAGCAACTTGAAATGAAAATAAAGCCGATGATGGATCATACAGAAAACACTCTTGATGCATTGGGGGTTTTCTATCATGAATTCGTTAAGTATTCTGGTGGAGATGGCAGTGGATTAGGAATCGTATTAACTCCGCAACATCTCACCGAGTTTATGTGTGAACTTGCTGGAGCAAATAAAAATAGCAAGGTTGTTGATATATGTTGTGGTTCTGGGTCGTTCTTAGTTACAGCAATGGGAATAATGTTCAAAGAAGCCAATGCTGCCGAATTAGATAATATCAAGAAAAATAGCCTCTATGGAGTGGAACTTGATGGTGATTTATTTACGTTGGCTATTACTAATATGATTATAAGAAAAGATGGAAAATCGAATATTTATAATACTGATTGTTTTAAACCTGACATTACAAGAATATTGAAAGAAAAGCATTTAAATATAGGATTAATGAATCCTCCTTATTCGCAAACGGACATAAGTGAATTGGAATTTGTTGAGCACTTATTAGATATTCTTGAACCAGGAGGAAAAGCTTGCGTTGTTGTACCAATGTCGTGTGCAATAGGAACAAAATTCAAAGAAGTAAGGGAAAGACTATTTAAACACCACACACTTAAAGCTGTGTTTTCTATGCCGGATGATATTTTTTATCCGACTGGAACTAACGTTTGCGTCATGTTGTGGGAAGCCCATACTCCACACAATAAAGAGATTCCGACATTCTTTGGCTATTGCAAAGATGATGGTTTTGTTAAACGTAAGAAACTCGGACGCGTTGATGTTAATCGTAAATGGAATGACATTAAAAATGAATGGCTTAGATTATTCAGGAATCTAGAAGTTCAAGATGGCGCATCTGCAAAGCATGGAGTTGATTGGAAAGACGAATGGCTTTGTGAAGCATATATGAAGACTGATTATTCAAAATTAACTGAAGGCGATTTTGAACAAACGATTAGGGATTTCTACTCGTTTAAAATCAAAAGTGGGGAATGAATATGTCAAAAGATTGGAAAGAATTTAAACTTTGCGAACTGTTTCCAAAAATAGAAAGAGGAACAAGGCTAACGAAATTTGATCGTGAGGATGGTACAGTCCCACTCGTTACGGCTGGTTATCAAAACGAAGGGGTGGCTGGTTTTATTTCTAATGATTCACAAGAAATATATGGAAAAACAATTACAATTGATATGTTTTGTAATGTGTTTTATCGCGATTATAATTTTTGTTGTGATGATAATATTCTTGTAATTTCGGACTATAAGTATGGACAAAATATCGGTTTGTTTTTAGCAACAATAATCTCAAAAGATAAGTTTAGATTTGCTTACGGGAGACAATATAGAAAAAAAGACTACTTGAAGCATGTAATTAAACTGCCCATTGATGAATTAGGGGCACCTGATTGGAAATATATGAATGATTACATTCAAGAATTGCAAGAGAGAGAGAAAGAGAGCGATGACTCTCTTGCAAATTCACTAGTTACAAATAACACGAAACCTTTAGCATCTATTTTAGTTAATTCTTGGGAAGAATTTGCTCTCGATGAACTTTTTTCAATTCAATATGGAATTAATATGGAACTTAATTCCATGACCGAAACTTCTAAAAATGATCCTACAGGTATCGCTTTTGTTGCTCGTACTTCTGAAAATAATGGGGTAGTTTCTTACGTTAAAAAAGTAGAAGGGAAAGAACCTCAGCCTGCAGAAACTATTACTGTCGCTGGTGGTGGAAGTGTTCTTTCAACATTTGTACAAAATAGACCTTTTTATAGTGGAAGAGATTTATATTTATTGATTCCAAAAAATCAGATGGATTTATATACAAAATTATTTATTTGCACATTAATTAAACAGAACAAATACAAGTATTCATATGGTCGACAAGCAAATAAAACACTGAAAAATTTATTAATCAAACTTCCTACTGATCATAACGGCAAACCAAATTATACTTTTATGAAGTCATATATGATGTCTCTTCCTTACGCAGATAGGATAATTCAATAGCCTCTACGGAGTGCGAACTTCTACAAAACATCAAAAATGACGTATCAAATCGGTATCAAAGTCACTTTTAGGCGTATCAAAACGATTTCATAAAGACAACTAAAAAATAGCCTAGATTTTATCTAGGTTTTTTATTTTAGTGAGCACAATTTGAGCACAATTTTCATATGACTACTGTTTTATTAAAAAATAGATATTTCGTTTTTTG
>JBAYYI010000111.1:0-4428 GCA_041673165.1 Bacteroidales bacterium | reverse complement strand
TAAAACAAGTTAAGAAAAACGCTGATGCTCTTGCGACTGCAATGATGTCAAGAGGTTATAAAGTTGTTTCAGGCGGAACAGATAACCACTTAATCCTTATTGACCTTAGAGCTAAGTTCCCAGAACTAACAGGTAAGGTAGCTGAAAACACATTAGTTAAGGCTGACATTACAATTAATAAGAATATGGTGCCATTTGATTCACGTTCACCATTCCAAACCTCAGGTATCCGTTTAGGAACTGCAGCTATCACAACACGTGGAGTTAAGGAAAATGAAATGGAAGCAATTGCAGAAATGATTGACATAGTTCTTACAGATGTTAATAACGAAGCAAATATCACTAAAGTAAGAAAGCAAGTTAACGAAATGATGAGCAAACGCCCTCTTTTCGCTTGGTAAAAAACTTTAATCATTAAATAAACTAAGGCAGACTAATCACAGTCTGCCTTTTTTTTGTGGTCTGTATATTTGTTTTTTGATTAACTTTGCCTACTTATTTTAAAATAGAAGGGATTATGAATTACGACGAGACTATTGATTATCTTTTTACTTTTTTACCTATGTTTCAGAGAATTGGAGCAGCGGCTTATAAGTCTGATTTGGGGAATACTATTGCTTTGATGGAGGCTTTGGATAATCCTCAGCATAAGTTTAAGGCTATTCATGTGGCTGGGACTAATGGGAAAGGATCAACATCTCATCTTTTGGCATCTTTGCTTAGGGAAAAAGGACTAAAGGTTGGACTCCATACCTCTCCTCACTTAAAGGATTTTAGAGAAAGGATTAGGGTTAATGGTGTGATGGTTGAGAAAGATTGGGTTGTGGACTTTGTTACGAAGAATAAATCTCTTATTGAAAAGATAGAACCTTCTTTCTTTGAGACTGCGGTTGCTATGGCGTTTAAGTATTTTGAAGAACAAAAGGTTGATATTGCAATTATTGAAGTTGGTATGGGTGGAAGATTAGATTCTACAAATGTTCTTTCTCCTCTATTGTCGATAATTACTAATATAGGAATAGATCATACTATGTTCTTAGGGGATACTCTTTCTGCAATTGCAGGGGAAAAGGCTGGAATTATTAAAAAGAATACTCCTGTTATTATTGGACAAACACATAAAGAGACAGCTCCTGTTTTTATTAGCAAGGCAAGAGAAATGAGTTCGCCTATTTACTTTGCTGACCAAATATATAGCATAAGAAATCCTCGTCATCTTGATTCTAAACTTATTCTTGATATTTATAAGAATGATGAATTAATTTATAAGGATTTGATTTCTGTTTTAAGTGGCGACTATCAAACAAAGAATATTATAACAGTTATTTCTGCTATTAAAGTATTAGGAGAATTAGGATATAAATTTAGCGAAGAAGAGATAAGACAAGGACTTCTCAATCTTCAACAAAATGCTCCTCTTATGGGAAGGTGGCAAACACTTTCTGAAAACCCTTTAACTATTTGTGATACTGGACATAATGAAGATGGACTCAATTATATAATTAAACAAATCAGTCAAACCCCTCATAATAATCTACATTTTGTTTTGGGGATGGTTAATGACAAAGAGATTGATAAGGTTCTGCAATTACTGCCAAAGAAAGCTGATTATTATCTTTGCAAAGCTGATATACCAAGAGGATTAGAGGTTGAGATATTAGCAGAAAAAACAAAAGAAGCAGGATTAAATTATACTGTTTATCTCTCTGTTAAAGATGCCTTAAAGGCTGCTCAAACTAAGGCTATGAAAGGTGATTTAGTCTTTGTTGGAGGTAGTACTTTCACTGTGGCTGAAGTGGTCTAGATATATTTTTATTCGATTTTTATTTCTTTTTGACAGTTTTTATTGTATATTTGTCGTCTATAACAATTAATAACTTTACAATATGAAAAAGACATTATTTATTTTATTATTATCTACTGCTGCTTTATTTGGAGTTTCATCATGTCAAGAGATGTTTGATGATAATGGTCAAAATGATTGGGAAGATTTCCCAACAGAAATAGTGGCAGGAACAGAAACAGGCACTTGTTCAGGTACAGGAACAGGATATCATCATGGTAATCCTAATGGACAAGGTCAAGGTAATGGACAAGGAACTGAAACAGGAACTTGCTATGGTACAGGAACAGGAACAGGCAATCATCATGGTGGTGGAAACAATGGTGGCGGTCATGGTCATCATGGAAACAACCAATAAGATTAACCTTTCATACTAAACAAATCTTTGTTGAAAAAGAAGAGAGACTATAATAATTTATAGTCTCTCTTCTTGTATTATCGAATAATGAATATATCTTCGTTATCCTTTTTCATTAGGTATTTTTCCCTACCGTATTTTTCAATTGCCTCCATATCGTTTTGAAGTCTGATAATATTAATACTATCTTGCTTAATCTCCTCAATGTAAAACTCCTTCTTAGTTTTCATTTCATTTAATTGCTTATGGAGTTTATAGCTATAAACAATGCTGTTTTCACCAAGGATTATTAATAAAAGGAAAGCTACCCCTATCAAAAAATACCTATTGATAAGTAGTTTAATAATGTTTTTCTTATTTACGAAAGAGGGCAGGCTAAACTTCATTATATAATATTCTTTTCGTGAAGGTCAATTATTGTTTCTCCACCAGTAAGCCAGTAGGTTTGAAGTCCAACTTTCTTTGCTCCTTCAATATGGTGTAGAGTATCTTCAATAAATAGGGTTTCTTCTGCCTTAATTCCTGCATCATCTAATAGCCATTGGAAAGATTCTGGGTGTGGTTTCCTGCGCTTTATTTCATTGGAGAAATATGCCTTAGTGAATAAGATATTGAATATATCGAATCCAAAATCCTCTTCATACTTCTTTTTAAGCATTTCAATATGAAGCTCATTTGTATTGCTATAAAGATATATCTTATATTTAAGTTTAAGCATACCAAGTAGCTCTATCCTTTCTTGTGGCAAGCCAATTATCATTGAAAACCAAGCATCATCAATTTGTTTATCGGTCAAATTCACCCCAACCAAATCTCTAATACCATCTCTGAACTCTTCAATTGTGCACTTACCTTCTTCAAATAAATCAACTATCTCTACCTGGTCTTTTTGTGTATAATGCTTATCGAAGTCTGGTATATTATAGGATTTGAAAGTCTCCACCATCTTATGATAGTCAACATCCAAAACTACTCCGCCTAAATCAAGTAATAGGTTCTTAATCTCACTCATATTAATTTTCTTCCTTTCTATAATGATTCCAACCCTGAGCCCTTAACTCTATGGTTGTGTTTTGTGGTGTTATTAGGTTGCTCCCTTGCGATTTGTCTGTGATATAACCAATAACTTTAATATTCTCGTTTGTTTTAATTTTCTCGAAGTCTTTCTGATCTGCGGTGAAAAGAAGTTCGTAATCCTCTCCCCCATTCAAAGCACCAACATCGGGCATTATCTTAAACTCTTCTAAGGTTCTTGTTGTTTCATAGTCAAGAGGTAGTTTCTCAATATAAAGCTCACATCCAACATCAGAACTCTTACAAAGATGAAGTGTTTCACTTGCCAAACCATCAGAGATATCAATCATTGAGGTTGGAAGCACGTCATTTTCCTTAAACCACTCGATTATTTCTTTTTGTGCCTCTGGTTTAAGTTGACGCTCTAATATATATTCATAAGTAGAAAAGTCAGGTTGGAAGTTTGGATTGGCTTGGTAGGTTACTTTCTCTCTTTCAAGAACAAGTAATCCTGCATAAGCTCCTCCCAAATCACCCGTTACACAAAGTAAATCGTTTGGTTTTGCACCACTTCTCTTTACTATCCTATCTTCTTCCACCTCTCCAATTACTGTTATTGAAATAAAAAGTCCAGAAGAAGATGAACAAGTATCACCCCCTACAATATCTACATTATATTTCTCGCATGCCAAATGAATACCTGAATAAAGCTCTTCTAAGGCCTCAACAGAAAAACGATTACTTGCCGAAATAGTTATTGTGATTTGCTTAGGCGTTCCGTTCATTGCATAGATATCGGAAAAGTTAATAACACAAGCCTTATGTCCTAAATGCTTTAGTGGTGTATAAGTCATATCGAAATGCACACCCTCCACCATAGCGTCTGTTGAGACTAAGATTACCTTACCATTATACTTTAAAGCAGCTGCATCATCCCCAATCCCAAGAATTGTTGACTCGTTTCTAATCTCTCTCTTAGGGTTTAACCTTTCTATAAGTCCAAACTCACCTATTGTTTCTAATTCTGTTCTTTCTTCCATTTAATCTTTTATATCGTTTTGCAAAGATAATAAAAAAATGAGGTCTAAATAATTTATTAGACCTCATAAGTTTATTTTAACAAGTTTAAATACTCTGCATAGCCTTCTGTTTCCATTTTATTTTTTGGAATAAAACGAAGTGAGGCACTGTTAATGCAATATCTAAGACCCCC
>JBAYYI010000110.1:0-4555 GCA_041673165.1 Bacteroidales bacterium | reverse complement strand
TATGCTTACTTAATCCTGTATATTCCAAACTTGAATCCTCGTAGCGTTTAAATTTAAACACAGCATCATTCATTTTAGCAGAATTAAAAACACCTAACTTCTCCAAAAGAGAAAAGTCCTTTACTACAGCGAAGGTAGTAAAATTGGAGTTATAGAACAAACGTTAAAATCGATTAGGTTTTAATATATCAACAAATCTCTTTCTCTTATTCTTCTTCCAATCCATGATTTTTACATAAATACCATTGTGTTTCTTGTCGGTTTTATTTGCACAGCTCTCGCATTCTTGTTCTATTACATAATCATCTTCTTTGCCAAATAGGGTTTCTTCGCCTCTGATTATTATCTTTTCTGTCTTACAGCTCATTGGGATTACATACTTGAGCCCATCCATTTGAAAGATATTCCAAACAATGATTTCTGCTATCTCTTTTTGAAGCTCTATCTTAGGTGATTCTCCAAACTTATCTTGGTAATAGTCGATAAAGCTATAGAGAAGGTTTTCGCGAGCAATCAATAAATTATCGCCCTGCCATTCGAAGCCATAGGAACTTTGAAAGGCGATTATTGCCCATTTCATCCATTCTTCTTGAGTATGGCAATATTTAGAAATAATACTAAGTTTTTTATCTAAAAAGCCTACACGCTCTTTTAATGGTAGTAGTTCTTGTTTGTTTGAGACTGGGTCGTATCGAGAAACAATAAAGGGCGCTTCACCACAGGTGATTTCGAGCTTAAGCAAAGCTATATAATTCTGCCAATTATCCTCTGTAACCTCTTCCGTATCGCATGCCTCATTCATCTGTTTTACAATAGAAAGCGGAGTAAAGACCTCTGCCTTGTCCCTGGTTCTTATAATTTGTGTTTTCTTACTTTTGGCAGTTCGTGGCTGTATAAGTTTACCATATATACCTGTTACTAACTCAGGGGTTATTGGAGAGAGAGGAGAAAATTTCTTTCCTTTTTTCTCATAAGAATCAGTAGCCCATATAATATTCTTATTAGTAGTCTTATCTTGTAATAGTATGTCTAAAAGAGCATCTTTCTTCAAAAGATAATCTTCGCGAATGTCTATATTTTTACTATATTGTTTCGTATTAATCATTTTTTTTGAGCATTGAGTTTTGACGAAGTATTGTTTTTATCTTAAAATAAATACTCATTTTTTCTAAAGTAGTCAAATTCAACCATTTTAATAATAACAATTTCGCCATAATTACTCTTTCTTCTCTCTTATCCTTTTCCCTATTTCTAATCCATTGGCTTTATCATGCTTTCGATAATCGCAATTTCTTCTTTAGTATCAATATTTGCATAAGTTATTTCAATCATAATTCAAAGTCTAGTTTGATGTTATGGATGATTATTAATAAAATCAATTTCCTTTTGACTAAAATTGAACTTAATATATAGTTGTTTATCGATTTCACCTACAGACTTAGACCAAACAATATCTGAATGTTTTGTGAAATCTAATAATGGAATAACAAAGCCAAAAGTAAAACTTCTGTTAGGTTCATTTAGAACCATGTATGCAAAAAATCTAGTTTGTGTGTATTTGATGAAGTTTTCTACATCAATCTTATTAGACGAGTGAAATATTAGCATCTTACTTCTACCAAAAACTTCTTTAGGTTTAAAGACTTCAATTATTTCTGAGGCTCTAGAAAGAACTTGATTAATAGTAGGAATTCCAGAAACTAATGTTTTCTTAGGATAAGCAGAAGGCATTGCAACCTTGTAGTTATCTATTAAGTTTTTGTTTTTCTCAATGGTTGTTCTCTCAACATAAAACCATTTTGCTCTGCCGGCAGAGCCAGCTTTATCATTAGTTAATATTCTTATAGGGTCTGCAAACGTCTCTGGATCTAATGAATAAAGCATAGGGTTATTCTCTATGAAATCACTTTCTATCCCAAATGTTTTATTTGAAACATATGTTTTTATCTTGTCACCTATTAATTTAGCACCTACTGTAAAGTCAGGACTTGGAGATAATGCTTCCCAGTCAACTCTACTTACTCTTTTAATTGTGTCAGAATATATCCTATTAGAGTATTCAAAAGTCTCATGTATTTGATTCATATCTCGATTAATAACAGAAACTCCCGCAGATAGATTTACCCCATCTCCAAATATAGGCCTAGGCTCTTTGTCTGTTCTATACCACGCACGTTTATCATTACTCCCTTCAAAGGCATTTATTGAAATAGTATGTCCATCACTCAAAATCCGTTCACCAAAGCCTTGAAATATTCTATTATCATCAAACCATCCCCCAAAAGGATAGATTAATAATGTCCTTTTCCCAATTTTATCAGCTATATTTTGAAATAGATAATATACCCATTTTGAGTTAGCTTGTGATTGACTTTCTGTTTTTTCTACACTTTCCTGATACGGCGGATTTCCTACTACTACGTCAAACTTCATATCATTATTCCAATTAAATAGTTCTTGTAATTTTTCTTTTGCTTTGTTTTCTTTTGCTTCGGGTGTAAGGTCGTGTTGAACAAAATTCTTTCTTGAAATAGTCTTGTCTCCATCGAAGCCGAATATATAAGTTTGGGTTATGCCTTGTAGTATAGGTGTTGGTGATAGTCCATAGACTTGGTTTTCTAATATATGTTTTAGGCAGGCTTCGTCGCTATTATAGTGCTTACGTGTATTCTGGAATAGCTTTTTGACAATTTCGGTAATATACATGCCTGACTTCATATAGAGGTCAATAAAGGTTGAGTCGGTTCTAGTGAATAGGCTATGGTCGTGTTCCTCAAGATTATCAATCATCATTCTCACCACTCTCTTAGGTGTGAAGATTTGATTGGTCTTTTGGTTAGGAATAAATTCGAATATATCTTCTTCAGCAGTAAAATAATCAGATAGCTTTTCTTTTCTAAGCCTAAACTCCGCTATCGAAGCATTGAATCTATACTTATCAAACACACCTCTAAAGGTCTTCCTCTCTCCGTCTTCCTCATAGTCAAATCCATCACGGAGCTTATGGAACTCTTCTTTGGTAATGCTGGTTAGGTCGAGGAAGTCATTATCATTAATTTCCTTATCAAAATTATCAATAGTTATCTCTTCCTTGGAGTCATTTGCCATAATAAACATAGGAATGGTACGGGTGAAAGAACGTAGCCTCTCCCTTATCTCTTCTTCTTTTGTTTTGCTTACTTTCTCTACCTCTTTTTCTTCCTTCTCCGTTACCTTATTCATAACAAAATCAACCTCGAGTGTTTCAATTACCCTTTGCTTAAGAATATCCTTGTCTTTTATCTCAGCACTATTATACTCTTCTGCAATCTCTTCTATCTTTTCTGTTATTTGCTTGGTAACTTCATCTGTCTCGGCTTTGGTAGCCCTATAGACTTCTTTGTATTTTGCAATTAGAGGTTCCGCTACTTCAGTAATTTCCTTGGCTATTTTCTCAATAGGAACTATCTCTTTGTTGTCTTTAAACAATTCATCGATAACTCTTTCAGTGTTTGCCCTAAATATCTTCTCTCCAAGAATGAGTTCTGAGTTCTGATTAATCTTTTGAGCCTTATTTTTATGAGCATCCCTTGCAAGGTCAATCTCAATATCGCCTTTAGGCTTTTCTGAACGCTTGTTCTTCTCTATCGGCATCTTGTTTAAAATTTCCTCTACTTCCTTAGGAAAATTGAAAACACTTCTAACGCTTTCATTAAAGAGGAGATTGGTCATAAAGCGAGAATTAACAATCTCAGTAGCAGCCAATGCATTAGGAAATGTAAGTACTTGCTTAGCATCCAATTCCACCATCTCACCATTGGTGTCTTCCGATATAACAGGGAAGAAGTTCAGAAGCTCCCTTATATTCTCTTCTCTCTCCTCTTCTGTAATTTCACCACCTACTGCCTTTGGATTTAATCCATTAGCAAACTGGTCATATATTTCTAACACACGAGTAGGAGCGAAATCGAAGAGATATGCAGATTCTTTTATAATTAGCTCATCGTCCTTATACACTTTATATGGGTTTTGAGCCCTAAAAGCAGCCTGCATATATAGCGAAGGAGTTTTAATATCAGTAAGCATCAAAACAGCTGTCCATTCTTTGATAGTTACTCCCGTAGTTAATTGTCCACATGAGAGAGTAATGGTTTTTTCGTGTTTAGAAATAGCGTCTATTACTCTATTATAAGAAGATTCATTAGCATAAAAATCATTCTCTTCTTCCTCAAAGCTCTTTCCATTGCCTGCAGCAATAATTATTTCATAGTCTTTAAAAACAGGGTCTTCTTTTAATAGTCCCTCAAGGGCCTTTACTGAATTTACCCTATTGCCAACATACCAAAATGTATGCTTAAGCTCTTCCCTAAGTTCAGGTGTAGAGAAAGGGTATTTCTTATTTGTTGAAAGGTTTATCAAAAACTGCTTTACTTCTTTTTCATAGACGAATCTTTGACCATTTGTACTAAAAAACTCATTCAAATCAAAGGCGTAATCATAGGTTTCATCTTCTATTTCTATTCCTTGATTTACCTCATCTCTTATCATTTGTGATATGCGATAGGTAAAGAGCTTA
>JBAYYI010000109.1:0-4614 GCA_041673165.1 Bacteroidales bacterium | reverse complement strand
TCCGAGAAGGAAAGGAAGGAAATATAATGTGTTTCTTGCTGCATTCTCTTTCATTTCTTTTGGAATATTGTTTTGAGGCCCTAAGCGTATTTGGTCAATAAACTTAATACCTGATATCCAGTTGCCATTAATCAAATCTTTTGTTCCATTTGATTCAGCATCATAATTAGAGTGGTTTACTCCTAAGCTTTGAATATCGTTTTGTTTTCCTACGAAGTTCCACATAAAGTATCTCCAATACATGTGGTTTACTTGGTAACGGAAGAAGTATTTTAGGTTTTGGGAGAAAGTCGGTTTACCATCGTGAGTAATTCCTGCCCAATACTTATAATAGGTTTCATGTTTTGGTTCTAATGAAGAATACATTCTTGGAAAAACTGTGCAGTGTTCAGGTGGATAAATAGCTTCTCCGCCAGACTTAACCTCAATGTATTGTTTGTTAACCTTGTCTTTGATATATTTTGGAGTTCCTTCTTTGCTTTCTGTTGCTTTTCCTGTGTAATATGGGCCATAGAGCAAAGGAGTTTGTCCATATTGTTCACGATTTAAATAAGTCAGAAGTCCAACAGCATCCTTTGGTGCATTCTCGTTGATTGGTGTGTTTGCATTTGCACGAATAACCAATACTAAGAAAGTAGAGTATCCAATTAAAAGGAATAGGAATGCAAGAATAGATGTATTAAGAAGAGGCTTTGCATTATCCTTTGAGTATTTAAGTCCAAAAATAATTAATCCTATTAATAAGGCAAAGAATATTATTGTTCCAGAGTTGAAAGGCATTTTGATTGAATTAACAAAGAATATTTCAAACTTACCTGCAAAGGAAACAATCATAGGAACAACGAAATAAAGCACTATTCCAACAATTACAATTGAAAGAAGACCTGCTAATATAAAGCCTTTTCTTGTTGTCTTTGGGTATTTCTTAAAGTAGAAAACATAAGCCATTGCAGGAATAGCAAGAAGGTTAAGTAGATGGACTCCAATAGAAATTCCTACTAAGAAAGCAATTAGGATTATCCAACGAAGATTATGTCTGTCATCAGACTCACTTTCCCATTTAAGGATAGTCCAAAAGACAAGTGCAGTAAAGAAAGAACTCATTGCATAAACCTCACCCTCAACAGCTGAGAACCAAAAAGTATCAGAGAAAGCATAAGCAAGCGAACCAACAAGACCGCTACCGAAAATAGCAATCATTTGACCCTTTGTTATCTCTTGTCCTTTTTTCACAAGTTTCTTAGCAAAAATAGTAATTGTCCAGAAAAGGAATAAAATAGTAAAACCACTACAAATCGCACTTAGTGCATTTACCATATAAGCAACCTTAGTTACATCTCCACCTGCAAAAAGAGAGAAGATTCTAGCAAAGATTTGGAATGTTGGTGCCCCTGGTGGATGTCCTACTTGAAGTTTGTATGCAGTTGCAATATATTCTCCACAATCCCACCAAGAGGCAGTAGGCTCTGCGGTAAGAAGGTAAACTATGCTTGCAATGATAAAAACTAACCATCCCAAGCTGTTGTTTATAAATGAATACTTTTTCATTAAATCTATTTTATTATTATTATTATAAATCTTTCTACCAATCAACCTTTGTTCTTCTAATAGGCATAGTCATACACCTTGCTCCACCACCTCCACGAGGAAGTTCAGCAGCATCAATTGTTACAACAAAACGGTCGTAGTCTTTCATACTTACCTTGTCGTTGCAAATGTCTTCTGCTCTCAAAACCTCAAAGCCAGATTGGTTTAAAGCCTCAATTGTATTTGTATTTCTTGAATAGCCAATTATTTTTCCTTCACCTAAAGCAAAGAAGTTAGCACCCGAATGCCACTGTTCTCTATCTTGATATAGTGGATTATTACCTCCACACTTGATTGGTTCAAGGTCAAATCCCAAATCCTTTAATCCTTTCATAAAGTTAGGCTTTTGATGGAACGAAACCTTTCCATTATCAATCTCAATATGGGTAACATCGAAGTTTCCATAATTCTTAACAATCAAAGGCTCATAAGTCATACATCTATCCTTAGCAAGCATAGTAAATACCATATCTAAGTGAATAAATGATTCTGGAGAGAAAGGAAGGTTCTGCACTAAGATATTGAATTTTGATTTTCTTTGAGAATAGTGACTAATTAGAAATTCAAGTCCTTTCTTATTACTTCTCATTCCTTGACCAAGAAGGATAACGTCTTCTCTTGCAATCAAAACATCACCACCCTCAGTATTTGCTTCTTTGCTATGAGAAAGGGTGCTTATTGTTTCTGCTTTGAAATAGTGTTTGAAAATATAATTCATAATAATACTCTCTCTCGAACGCACCTCATGTTGCATTGTGTGAATGAGTACTTGATTATAAAGTGATGAAGAGGCATCACGAGTGAAGAAGAGATTATAGAGAGGATCTAACATATTCTCTCTACCTTCAATTAGTATTCTTGAAAGCTCTGAGGCTTCAATTGAAAGTAATTCTTCAGATAAGTTTATTTTGTTTTCCTTTTCCAAAACCTCATTAACCAATGATAGTTTAATTGAGGTATCCTTTAGGATTTCGGTAAGGATGTCATTAATTTGATAAGTCTTAGTCCATTTAGACAATACTTGTTGAAAATAATAGTATTCTTTTTGGGCAATCTTAAGGTTTAATAAATCGCTATATAGACACTGTTCAATGGTTTGAGGAACCATCTGTTCAATTTCAATGCCTGGCTTATGCAATATTACACCTTCTAATTGTCCAATCTCGGAACTTACATCTACATTAAGCATAAAGTTAGTTATTCGTTTGACATAACCCTAAACAAAAAAGTATAGGGCATTTTGCAATTTGCAAATATAGGTAAATTCTCCAAATCGGCAATAATTATTGAGGAATTGCTGAGATAAGTCTTTTGGTGTAGGAGGTCTGTGGGTTAGAGTATATATCATCAGCATCGCCATATTCAACAATATTACCACTTTGCATAACAATCATCCTATCCGACATATATTTTACAACCGAAAGATCATGCGAAATAAAGATGGTAGAAAACCCATAATCACGCTTTAAATCATTAATTAAATTTAAAACCTGAGCCTGAACCGAAACATCCAAAGCCGAAACACTCTCATCACAGATAACAATCTCAGGACTAAGAGCCAAACACCTTGCAATGCCTATCCTCTGACGCTGTCCACCCGAAAACTCATGAGGATAACGGTCATAATGCTCTTTCTCCAAACCAACCTTATCCAATAATTCCAAAACCTTAGTCTTTCTTTCCTTTTTATTGGCATATAGATTATGAACCTCCATAGGCTCCAAAATGGCTTCCCCAATAGGCAAACGTGGATTCAAAGAAGAGTAGGGGTCTTGGAAAATTATCTGAACCTTCTTCCTAATATTCCTAAGCCTCTCACCCTTTATCTCATTAAGCATTGTCCCCTCAAACTCAATCTTACCACTACAAGACTCAATAAGCTGGAGAATAGCCCTTCCAATAGTCGTTTTCCCACAACCACTCTCACCAACCAAGCCCAAGGTCTCACCCCTAAACAAATCAAAACTAACATTATTAACAGCAACGACCTTCTTAGTAATTTTGCCAAATAAGTTTTTATCAACCACATATTCCACCATTAAATCACTAACCTTAAGCAAAGGCTCTTGAGAATACATAAGTTTATGGCTTTCTTGCCTATCTTTTTGAGAAATTAAATCTTGTTTTGGAGTTTCATCACTAAGGAAATCCGAAATAGTAAGTAAGTGTTTAGGTCTTCCAGTCATTGGAGGACGAGAAGCAATCAAACCCTTAGTGTAAGAGTTTTGAGGATTATAGAAAATATCAGAAACCTTACCCTCTTCCACAATCTCACCCCTGTAAAGCACAATCACCCTATCAGCAATCTCCTTAATCACTCCCAAATCATGAGTAATAAACAAAATGCCAATACCATATTTCTCTTGCAAAGACTTCAAAAGCTCCAAGATAGTTTTCTGAACCGTTACATCCAAAGCAGTCGTAGGCTCATCAGCAATAAGTAAATCAGGATTACAACTTAGAGCCATCGCAATCATAACCCTCTGCTTTTGACCCCCAGAAAGCTCATGAGGATAAGCATTAAAGACCCTCTCGCAATCAGGCAGAAGCACCTCAGCGAAAAGCTCCAAAACCCTTTCCCTTGCTTTCTTTTTCGATATATTATTATGTAAAAGAATAATCTCAGCAACCTGCCTACCACACCTTTGCACAGGATTAAGAGCAGTCATAGGCTCTTGGAAAATCATCGCAATTCTCTTCCCTCTATATTTTTGATGCTCCTTCTCTTTCAAACCAAGAATATCGACAGGCTCCTTCTTATCCTTATCATAGAAAAGAATACTCCCACAATTAACCTTAGAGTATTTCTCAGGCAAAAGCCCCATAATAGAAAGAGAAGAAACACTCTTACCCGAGCCACTTTCGCCCACCAAGCCAAGAATTTCACCCCTATCAACCCAAAAACTAACCCCTTTCACAACCTCAAACCACTGTTTTTCTCGTAAAAAAGATATTCTTAGATCCTTAACATCTATTATTTTGTTGCAATGCATAGAAAATATAATTAATAGTTGCAAAGGTATAAAA
>JBAYYI010000108.1:0-4621 GCA_041673165.1 Bacteroidales bacterium | reverse complement strand
CACCTTTATCGGAGTTCAAATTAGAACTTCCAGAAGACGAAACAGATATGGATGCATTAGAAAAGAAGAAGCTAGAGAAGCGTATCAAGGAGCTAGAAAAAGCCTTAGAGTACTCTAACCTAAGGGCACGCGCCTATAGCACAATGATTGATGTAGCAGAAGACATGTTTAAGATCCCAATCAGAAAAAAGCCTGGCACCAAACAGTAAGAACCCTGCGCACAGAAGAAGAAACCACCTCCTTAGGTGGAATATGCGACCTGTTTGGTTATAGTAGGCAAGCTTACTACCAGTACAATAACAAAGAATACGAGTCTTTTGCAGGCAAGGAGATAATCCTAGAGTATATTAGAGAAATAAGGAAACTCAGTCCTAAGATGGGAGCGAGAAAATTACTTGTCATGATACAATCTCAGAAGAACCTACCCGTTCCCGGCAGAGACAAGCTTATCTCCTGGCTAAGAGAAGAAGGTCTTTTAGTCAAGACAAGGATAAGACGCTGCTCAACAACAGACTCTGCACACCGCTTTCATAAATACTCTAACCTAATAAGAGAGTTTGTCCCTTATAGACGTAATCAATTATGGGTAACAGACATAACATACATCCAAACCCAGCAAGGATTTATCTATCTAAACCTAATAACAGACGCCTACTCAAGAAAAATAATAGGATGGAGACTAGCCCCAACCCTTGAAGCCAAATACTCCACACAAGCACTTGATATGGCAATAGATAATGCAGAAGAAGGACTAGAAAACCTAATCCACCATTCCGATAGAGGAGTACAATACTGTTGCATTAGATATACCGACATACTGATAAACAAAGGAATAAAGATAAGCATGACAGAAAGTGGCGATCCATTAGAAAATGCAATAGCAGAAAGAGTTAATGGCGTCTTAAAACAAGAATGGATACATAATATGGACTTCAAAGACATAGAAGAGGCACAAGAAAGCATCTCAACCATCATTGACTTCTATAATAACGAAAGACCGCATTCAAGTATCGATATGTTAACACCTAACGTTGCGCATAGCCTAGTTGGAGTAATCCAAAGAAGATGGAAAAACTACTACAAAATAAAAAAGGAGAAAGAAGAATATATAGAGGATGAAATCTACGAATATGTATAAATAGAAAATAAAGTATATCTTTGTATCAAAATAGGGACCTTTGTCTCTAAAATTATTATCAACCTGTTTTTATCAAGTGTAAACTAAAATCAGGACGATAGAAAACAAATGCAAACTGCATTTAGTCTTAATTACAAATCTGTCAACTTTATTCAGGACGGGTCATATCTTTGTATCCATAATGCTCCCTTGCCAAGGGAGGAGTCTTCCCTTGCCAACAGAGGATTACTCCCTTGGCAAGGGAGAGGCTCTCTGTTGCCAAGGGAGAAGCATGGAGTATTTATTATAAATTATTAATAACCCGTCCTGCATAAAGTTGACAGATTTGTAATTAAGACTAAATGCAGTTTGGTTTTGCGTATGATTTGGTGTTGAAATGGGAATTAGGTAGGGATTATGGGGGAAATGGGGTATAATTCTAGAGGTCGAAGATATTCATCTGAACGGCGTCAAAGAGTCCTAATTGGTTTTCTGCTTCTGGCTCAAGTTCTTCAAGGCTTTCTTGTAGGTGAGTTCTTAGTATTCGCTTTATCGCAATTGTTTTGCCAACATTGTTTTTTGCACAGTAACGGAGCAAAAGTTTTTCATCTTGCACCGATAGTTTTATCTTGTGAATTGTTGGTTTTTGTTTTTTATTTTTCATTTCTGCCTAATATGGGTACAAAATTATTATTTTTGCAATTCAATTACTCGCAAAGATAAAAAGAATTACTAACAAATAATGTTGATAGAATGGATTTATACAATAATATAATAAATAATAAGGAGAATTTCTTTCTTATGGCTGGTCCTTGTGTGATTGAAAACAAGGAGATGCCTTTTGAAATTTGTGAAAAACTTATTGAGATTACTAATAAGCTAAATATAAAATTAATATTTAAGGCTTCTTATCGTAAGGCTAATCGCTCAAGCATCGATTCCTTCACTGGGATTGGAGATATTGAGGCTTTGGAAGTATTGAAAGGAGTTAGGGATAAATATAATGTTCCTGTTGTAACTGATATTCACTCTGCGGCGGAGGCTATTATTGCGGCTGAGTATGTTGATATTCTTCAAATTCCTGCCTTCCTTTGTCGTCAGACTGATATTCTTTTGGCTGCTGCTCAGACTGGAAAGATTGTTAACGTGAAGAAGGGACAGTTTCTTTCGGCTGAGTCGATGAAATATGTTGTGGAGAAAATTAGAACAGCGGGTAATAATCAAATTATGCTAACCGATAGGGGTACTATGTTTGGTTACCAAGACCTTATTGTTGATTTTCGCTCTATTCCAACTATGCAAGAAAATAACTTGCCTGTTATTATGGATATAACTCATTCTCTACAACAGCCAAATCAGGTTTCGGGTGTTTCGGGTGGTTTGCCAAAGATGATTGAGACTATTGCTAAGGCTGCAATTGCGGTTGGGGCTGATGGTCTTTTTATGGAAACTCATCATAATCCAAAGGTGGCTAAGAGTGATGGTAAGAATATGATTTCGCTTGATAGGGTTGAGGATTTACTAACTAAGCTTGTGAAAATAAGACAATCTCTCTAATAAAGGGAATTTGATAATCTATGTGTAGATTGAAATAATAAAAAGTTTATATATAGAAAAAGAGGCTATCTAATTAAGTTTAGGTAGCCTCTTCTCTTGTTTAGGAGATATCCTATTTAGGTTTATCTCATAATTTCTATTGTTCCGTTGTATTCAACATTCCTTACTGGTCCTTTTCCAACGAATCTATAGAAGTAGGTTCCTGATGGTGTGTTTGTTGCTGCTGGATCCCATATTTCTTCATTAGATCTAATGTCTTGTTTGAAGAATATACGTTTTCCATTACGGTTATAGATTGTAAGTTCGTTGTCTGGGTATGCTTGTCCGTCAACAAGGTTAGTAATTTTCAATACATCGTTAACACCGTCACCATTTGGAGTTATTATGTTAGGGAAGAATAGTTTGTCATTTATAATTGAAATCACTTTACTCATTGTGTCATGGCATTCGTATGTAAGACCACTTGGAGCTAAGTTGCTGCTGTATGCATCAAGAGTTATGTTGTAGTCTCCAACAACGCTTGAGCCAGGAATTGGCTGCCAAGTATAGTTAGGTTCTAATCCAATAATGTTTTCTCTTAAATCATTGGTCTTGTTGTTTTGTATCTTCCATAAGTATATGTTATTTGGGTCTTGAGGACTTGAAAGGTTGAGGAAGTTGACGCTTGGGTCTGTTGTTGAAGGATTGGTTGGTTGCCATCCGAAGTCTGCTATAGGGCTCTTATATACACTTATGAAATTAGGTTGGAAGATAGAGTCTTGACATCCGTACTTAGATATAACTTTAAGTTTAAGGTCATAAGTTCCATAAGGGAAAGTTAGGGATGGATTTGCTTGGTTTGTCTTGGTTTGTCCTATTGTCCATATTACACTATCTGCATTTGTAGATGTTGAACTAAAGAGTTTGAAGTTGAAAGGTTCACAACCCTCTAAATGTGTTTTGTCGCTGTAGAATGCCGCCAAGGCTGCAGGTCTAACGATAAGGTTTATGCTATCTTTTCCGAAGCAATATAAAGAACCGTTGGTGTTTGTTACTTGGGCTACGTAGGTGACAATGGAATTGGAGTTCTCTAAGGTCTGGGCTGTAATGGTTCGAGTAGTTTCTCCGTTAGGTTCCCATAAGTATTCTGATGCACCTGGGTTTCCAGCATCAAGAGTGGTTGAGAATTGTTCGCAAATTTCAATATCATCTCCAAGTTTAACAACTGGTGAACAAACAACATTAAGTGTGGTTACAGTGTCCCAAGCACAACGGAAGTCATCAATAATATGAATATCGTAGTGGAAATTTCCGCAGTCTTCAATTGGAGGGGCAATATATAGGGAAGTGTCTGAATGTCCAATAATGAAAGGACCATCTAATATTACTGTATCAAGAGGAACTTGGTAATCCCAATCTGCAGTACCATTTTGTCCTAATGACATATCCCACCAGAAAACATATCCGTTATCAATACCCCAATAGTCACAAACTCTAAGTTTCCATTCTCCGTTTAGAGGACAGCCAACTAAGTTTGCAAATCCGTTTAGGTCAACAGTTTCGTATCCTGTAGCCATAGTGGTTGCCGATTGAATTGGTGTTTGAAAGTATTTTATAGTATCTCTAACATTTGTAGAGTCAATAGGTGATGACATTGAACCACTAATTACTCCTCTTGATTGATTCAAATATTGATTTGAGAAACAGTAAGTCCAACCAGTTCCTTGAGGGTTATTTGCAGGTAAACAGCCATTGTCTGGTTTGTATGATATCCCTAAATGTGCTCCACCAGCGTAAGTAAAGTGTTTTAAAATAACAGCATCTCCACTTGGACATACAATTTCAAAACTAAGGTCACCAATAAAACTATGTTCCATATTCATACAAATACTAAATATTTCATCAACAGTATTAATTACTGCACCAGGAAGGAACTCGTCGAAGGTAACAGGAGCTTCATAACATTGA
>JBAYYI010000107.1:0-4706 GCA_041673165.1 Bacteroidales bacterium | reverse complement strand
TTACGAGTTACAGCAATACCTATCCTTATAACACAACCCAGGACTATTTGGCAACGGTCATTCCAGATACAGTAGTTTTTAATGCAATCACATATGCAGTTGTTAGAATTGGAGACAATGCTTTTTAAGGCATTTTTAGTCCAAACACTTTTATTATACCTAATTCTATTATATCAATTGGAAATAATGCTTTTGGATCATGTACTGGCTTAACGCATATAACAATTCCTAATTCTGTTACATCAATTGAAGACGGAGCTTTTGCTAATTGTACCAATCTAACCTCATTAACCATTCCTAATTCTATTAATTCAATTGGAGAATTAGCATTTGCAAACTGCACAGGCATAACATCCATTATCTCAAATCGCATTTACCCTCCAACTATTCAAGACAGCACATTTCTTAACGTAACAAAAACAATTCCTTTTGAAGTTACTTGCCAATCTCTACCATATTATCAAAATGCTAATTACTGGTCTGACTTTACCAATTACCAATGCACTCCAGTACAAACATACAATTTCTCTGTAATACACCTTAATAACAATTTGTTTTTCAATATAACAGATAGTGTAAATAACACCTTAGAACTAACAACAGAATTATCATACTTCCCTTACTATACAACAAAACCAATAGGAACAGTAGTAATTCCAGATACCATAATATATAACTCAGCAACCTATACCGTAAAATCAATAGGAGATAAAGCTTTTAGTACTTGTGATAGTATTACATCAATACTTTTACCTAACACAATAACCTCAATTGGAGATTTTGCATTTCTTCAATGCATAGGTCTAACCTCAATAACAATACCTAACCTTGTCTCTTCAATAGGAGATTTTGCATTTGCAGGTTGTATAGGTCTAACATCTATTATTTCAAACCCAATTATCCCACCAACTCTTCAAGATAGCACATTTTATCAAGTAACAAAAACAATACCAGTTAACGTACCATTTGAATCATTACAAGACTATGAAACAGCTAATATATGGTCAGAATTTACCAATTTCCAATACCTTTATACAGAAGATTATGATATTGCCTTTGTTATGGGAAACAACGCTTTCTTCTTTAATATAACAGACGATATAAATCATTCTATAGAACTAACAACTCAGTTATCAAACCCACCTTATTATTTAGAGAATATAATAAGACCAGAAGATGCATTAGTCGTTCCTCAAACAGTAATATATAGCGGCATACCATATCAAGTAGTGTCAATAGGAGATAATACATTTACAAACTGCAACGACATAACCTCATTAGCAATACCAAACACTGTAATATCAATTGGGGAAAATGCATTTAATGGTTGCATAAATATAAACAGAATCATATCAAATCCCATAAACCCACCAACAATATCTGCAACATCATTTGAAGGAATATCTAAAACCATACAAATTAACGTTCCTTGCCCATCACTACAAGACTATCAAACCGCAACAAATTGGCAAGACTTCATAAACTATCAATGCTTTGCAGGCCTAAACGACATCCTTAGCACAGACCTTCAAACCAAACTCTACCCTAACCCAACCTCAGGACAAACAGTCTTAGAAATAGAAGGACTAAGCAAAAAAGCAGAGATACAACTAATCGACATACAAGGTAGAATACTTAAATCATATACCCTTAACCCTAACAGCACTACCTTAGAGATGGATCTAAGAGACCTTTCAAAAGGATTGTATAATGTTAGGATAGACACAAAAACCAATACCATTATCAAAAAGATAATCAAAGAATAAGCCATGTTAATCCTTATTTAGTTTTTGGTTAATTTAGAGACGTAATTATAATGATTGCGTCTCTTTGTCTATATCGCTCTTTTCTAATAATAAAACTTTAAACCTCCTTGTTTCCTTCGTGCAGGATTTATCCTTATCGTTGAACTGGATTTCTTGCTTTGTAAGCGACAAGTCGATAAGTAATCCAGTTCGTTATTACTATTAGGATTCTTACTATGCAAGCGGCAAGCCGATGATTCAATCCGATACTTATTCATCTTTCCTTGCATTATTTTGACTTTGTTTATATTACGGATTACAAATCCTTATAGTAATTAAGAGGTGGAGCACTTATCGGTTTACCGCTTGCAAATCAAGAAATCCACCTCGACGGATATATTAATTGCCACCTTTTTCTCTTATCTTTCTTTTATGAATAATAATATCTTCATCTGTATAAAATCTAATCTTAGAATAATTAAAGTAGCCATCAAAATCAATATCTTTATCATCATTAAATGTTACAGTGGAAGAATCAATAATATATAATTTCGTATTTTCAAAATAAGCACAAGTATTAGGACCTACCCACCTTGCTTGGGGTCTGTCTCCATAACTATTTAATTCTATTGTATTATCTGAAATAAAAATAAATGTTCCATTCGTTGTATCACAATATTGAATCTCTTGTGGAATTTCTTTAACTATTAAATATCTTTTATATATGAAAGTATTGTCTTTATTTAGGCTTAGTACTTCTAAAGATACGTCAAATTTTTTCCTATAAATTCCTCCCGAAACATTTGTATAAGTACCATAAATAGAAGATTTTTTATTATCTACCTGTACAATGCTTGTTAATATTATTAATAATACAATACTGTATATTATTTTTTTCATAGTTATTTCTTTTTTCTGTTATCAATGAATAAATTGTTTGAATTATCTTTTAGTTTACTCCATTCACAATAGTATTAACATTCATTCACTCGTGCTAGATTTGTCCTTATTGTTTTGTTGTATTTATCTTTCATGCGTCAAAGATAGGAAATTGTTTTGGAATAGATTGCAATGTTTAAGGGAAAGTTTAGAATAAAGGGGATTAGTTCGCGTTTTTGTGACTTGGTTTAGCAAGGAATTTGATGTGATGAATGGAGGGAATTGTAAAACTAAGGAATAATATTGTGAATCAAAGGTTTAGTTTAGTAAAACAAAGGATTATTTGAGTAAGGTGGCAGGTTACTATGTGTAAGGTGGCAGGTTACTCGAGTAAGGTGGCAGGTTACTATGTGTAAGGTGGCACCTTAGTGAAATGAAATGCTGTTTTAGGAAATCCTTTCTTTGTTTTAGAAAATTATTATGGCGTTTTAATTTTTTATTCCTTTGTTTCAGGAAATTCTTTCAGCGTTGTATTTTTTGGGATATTAGTTATGATTTTTTGAAAACAGAAAGAGACGCGATTTTTCGCGTCTCTTTGGTCTTTTCAGTGGTGCCGGATTTGTTCTTTTTATTGAACTGGAAGGAGAATAAATCAATTATTATCGTAGATTAAACGTTACTGGAAGAACATATTGGTATCTAACTGGTTTTCCTCTTTGCTTAGCTGGTTCCCATTTTGGCATTGCCTTAACAACTCTTACTGCTTCTTCTCCACATCCATAACCAATATCGCGTAAGATTTTAATATTAGAGATAGTTCCGTCAATTCCAACAACAAAGGATATCATTACTTTCCCTTTTACTCCATTTTCTTTAGCTCCTTGTGGGTATTTTAGGGTTGTTGCTAAGTAATTCATTAATTTATCTTTTCCTCCTGGAAATTCAGCCTCTACTTCAACAGCAGTATAAATTAAATCTTCAGGCTCTTGCGATAGGTCAACTTTTAGATCTGATGATTGAGTGTTCGGTGTTTGAATAATCTCTTCCTTTGGGTCAAATACATCGCCTCTTATTATGGAATCTTTCACTACGACTACGTCTTTCGAGTTTTGTGAAAAAGCAATAAATGGAATAAACATCATCATTGAAACAATTAAATTCTTTTTCATATTGGTTTATATTATATGTGATTAAATGTCATTATGGTCTAGAGTTTGTTTTGCTTCTAACTCTTCTGCTTTAAGATAATCGGCTTCGGCTTTTTCTTCTTCCTTATTGTCTGAATAGAACTCAGCTCTGCAAAAATAGAAATCTGCGTTTTCTGGTTCTAATTCGATTGCTCTATTGTAGTCTGCTATGGCTTCTTTATGTTTTGCCTTGTTTTCTGCATATAGTTCTGCTCTGAAAAAATAAGCAAAGCCATCACATGGTGTTAGTTCTATTATCTTTGTGTGGTCAGCTATTGCTTTCTCAAGGGTCTCTTCTTTCTCAACATACAGACTTGCTCTTGCGTAATAGGCTTCTATTAAATGAGGATTAACTTCGATTATGTTAGATAATAGCTTAATAGCCTTATTATTATCCTCTTCTTCCAAGGCATTATTAATTAGCTCTTTTAGTTTCCTATGCTTTTCAACTAATTTCATTGCATAGTGAGGAATTTCGGCTTCGTAGAATATTTCGCCGTATTTCTCAAAGCCTAATCTCTCATATAGGGGTATTGCAAGGAGCTGGGAATGTAGGGTTATTGGTTTTGTGGTTATAAGTTTGAGATCATCTAAGGCACATCTCATCAACAGCTCGCCATAGCCTCTGCCACGGTGTTCTTTTAAAACTGATACTCTTTCTATCTTGATTACATCTCCCAAGTCTCTCCATCTCATGGTTCCAACGGCTAAGTCTTGGTCGTTATAGATTATATAGTTTTCTGATTCTTCCTCGTCCCAATCTTCTTCATAGGGCACATTTTGCTCGATTATGAAAACTTGCATACGTATTTCTTTTACGATAGCCATTTTCTCTTGGTCTGTTATTTTAACGCGTTCTACTTTCATTTGATTTTCCAAATATTGTTTTATGTGA
>JBAYYI010000106.1:0-4722 GCA_041673165.1 Bacteroidales bacterium | reverse complement strand
ACCATTATTCGAGACATAAAAAAGAGGGGGCTTGACTTTTTGAAAATAAAATTGGAGAATTGATTATAAGATAATTAACTTGGATTAATTGGGATTATAATTTTTTATCGGACAACAATGTTTTTCTATATAAACTCTAACCTCCTTGTTTGATGTTGAAAGGTTTGTTATCTCGAAATAATCAGTTCTTTCACCACCTTCTATGTCAAAGTCAGGGAAATTTGTGTCAAGGTGTAGAAAAATTGTATCGTTGATAACATTACCTTCATGTGTGAACTGGAAAGTTTGAGCCTTAAGGCCTAAAGCTAAACTTAATAACGCTATAAAAAATATATGTTTTTTCATCTTGAATCTTGGTTTTAATTATGCAAATATACTATTGAATTCTCCGAAAAACAAATTTTATTAAATGTTTTCTAATATTAAGACACAATAAAGTATATTACCTTACATACTGTGGTTATAATTCTATGGTATTAACTTGAATTACTTCTTTTGTTTCAGCATCTGTAACAAAAACGACTACAGAGCATTTCTTTATATCTTTGATATCAGAATCTATATCAATCAAATAGTTTTTGTTGATTTTTTGACCCTTAGAAATAGGCATAATACTTAAAAAATAATCAACAAGTCCATTTTTTCTTAATACATGATTAAATTCATAATCTTCAATTAGTGGATTATCATTACTTTTTTGAACACCTATTATTCCGCTTTCTAAAACTAAAATAGATATTAAGGTAGGTGAGGCATAATTCTTAAGAAATTCATTCTCGCAGCTTACTAATATCATATTATCAGCAACTCTATGAACTGCACCAAGGTTAATATCCATTATATGTTCTTTGGTGGAAAGTGAATTTTGAATGGAAATATCCCAACTTGCGTCATTAACTTTGTATGCATTTCCAATTTTTGTTCTATTTATCATTCCTGCAGGCAGAGAAGTACATCCAAAATAAGTAGCCCATTGGCCTCCATATTCAGTGCGGAAATCTACGTTATTATTTTCTGCAGAAGGTTTTGCAAATGATGTTGCATGGACTGCCATAACAACTAATGAATCTCCATATTTTGTAATTAATTCGGTAGCTTTTTCTGCGGCAGCTGGGCAATTAGTACATCTCCATCCCGTAAAATCTTCTAATAACACTCTTTGCTTTGAGCTTGTTACGGTTATTGGAGTTGTTTCACGAGTTTGTCCTTTTGGATATACTAATTTTTGGTCATCTTCTATTGTGTCACAACTAATCCAAAAGATTGGAATAATTAATAACAAACTATATAATATCTTTTTCATTTCTTGTCTTTCTTAGGGTTTAATTAAAAACTACTTGTAATTGTTGCAAACAAACCATTCGATGCAGGTACCATCCTACAAACTCCTCCAATACACATTATACCTTCTCTTTGTTTGCCATAACTAATTTGAACACGACTTGTTCCATGAGTGTAGCCAACTGAAAGATTATAGTAATGTACCTTTTCTCCATGAGCATTGCCATAGTTCCACTGGTCAGATACTGCAGCAAAGAACTTGCCTCCTAAGTTATACTCAACAGTTCCTTGTATCCAATCTCCTGCTGCCCATTCTCCATAGTCTTGTTCTGTTAAAAGAAGTTGTAGTTCATATCTTAGGGAATTCTTTTTTGATAGCTTTTGAGTTAGATCTGCAGCAAAAACATTTGCATAAACAAATTCCTCTCCTGGGTGACCAATTGCAATTGGGTTGAAGGTTTGGTAAGAATACATAAAGCTAAGCTTATAATCACTGCTTAATTTCTTTGAAACTTCAAGGTTAATTTCTTCAAAATACAATTCATCTCCAACTTTGAAAAAAGAAGAAGAATAGCCATCAGTTCCTTCATAGTTTCCTGCAGGGTTAGGAGCTAAAGATTCATTCTCTATTGACATAGTGCGAGAATAGTTTAGCTTAAGGTCTGTTCCGTATTTTCCCCCAAGCATTGAGCCTTTCTTAATCTTATAGATAATATCTGCTTGAATACCCACTTCTCCATTGACTTGCGTTGCATAAGGATACATTGCAAAAAGAGAATAAGCATGTTGACGAGTTAGGGCAGGAAGATAGTTTACATTAAGCATATTTCCTGTTTCGTTTCTCTTAGACTTAGAACTCATATTGTCTATTCTCTTAGCCGAAACATTTATTCCTAATCCTTTTGCAGCATAGCCAGCTGAAATAAGTGCAGCTTGTCCTTCTCTAAATATATATCCATTAACTGCATTTGGGTCTTGTCCTTTTTTTGCATACTCTGCATTTAAGTTAAATGCCTTATAAGACATCTGAACTCTTGCTGCACCTGAACCTATATTCTCTGGAGTGTTTATCTTATAACTATCGCCTGAAACAGGGTCAATAATAAATCTATTTTCAGCTTTCTGGTAAACACTAACAAAGCTTCCTCCAAAATTAACTTGCAAAGGTGAGTTTTCTATGCTTTTGATTAAAGAGTTAAGAGTGAATTCTGCATCAATTCCTCTTATAAGACCAAAGTCGTCAGAAGCCCATACATCTTCCCAATAATATCTTTGTTTACCAATAACTCCTTTAATGGTTAAACCATTAATCGGTCTTGCTACAACTTTTAATCCATCCATTGCATTATCCAATCCAAGGTTTCTTTCTTCATAGGAACGAAAAACAAGACCGCTACCAAATTGTTCGTAGAAGTTACCTGCTGTTATCTCCAAGAAGTCTTTCTTATATGAAGCAAAGCGATATGCAAAGCCTGCTCCTTTATATTGTTTGTCAAATCCAAGAATAGGATTTAAGTATGCCTCAAAACGCATTCCAGCTGAGAAGTCTCCATTTGTATATAGAATGTTTGTGAAGGCATTCATTAGAGCCTTTTCATTTACTTTCTCAGCTCCAATAACAGTGTCTTCTTTTGACATTTGAAGATCCATTTGGAAGTTTCCTGTTACCTTTCCTCCAAATATCCCTTGTGAAAAAGCATTTGAGCTTATAATAACTAATAATAAAATTAATCCTGTTTTTTTCATATTATTTTAGTTCTTCCCCTTTAATAACTTTTCTAAAAACTTCAATCAAGTTTTCTTCATCCCCAGGAGCATAACCAATATGTTGCCATACTATTTCACCCTTTTCATTAATAATAAAAGTATGAGGAGGGTTATTAACACCTAAGGCACGTTTTAGTTCTGAGTTTTGGTCTAAAATAACCTCATAAGGCCAATCTGAACCGCTAACTAATGGTTTAACTTTTGGACATGTTCTTGCATCATCTATAGAAACTGCATAGATTTTTATTCCTGTTTCTTCTTGCCAATCTTCATATTGTTCTGCCATTGCATTAAGCTCCATCATACAAGGTTTGCACCAAGTTGCCCAAAAACATATTACATAAGGCTTTCCTTCATTTGAAAACTCAGAAGCTTTAATTGATTTGCCCTCTAAGGTCTTAACTGTTATGGATGGTAGTTCTGATTTAGGTTGATTATCCTGTGCAGAAAGAATTCCAAAGCTGAAAACTAATGCCACTAATGTTAGAATAAGTTTTTTCATTGTATTTTGTGATTTATTTTGATAATTATATTTACTTTTTTCGAATAGCTAATGAGTATAAAAGCTCTATTAATCCTGTTTTGCTTTCACTGTCTTTAAATCCATTAAGTTGAATTTCTGCTAACTTGCAAAATGATTGGACTTTCAGGTTTGCCTTCTCAATATATCCACCCTTATTAACTTTTTCAATTAATTCAAGTATTTCTTTCTCTGATTTTTCTTCTTGATTAATAAATTTAAGAATTTCATCCTTTTCTTCTTGAGAGCTATCATTTAGAAGATATATTAGTGGTAGGGTTTTCTTCTTTTCCTTTATGTCATTGCCATAAGGTTTTCCAGTATTGAACTCTGGTGAAAAGTCTAAGATATCATCCATTACCTGAAACGCTAAGCCCATATAGAACCCAAAAGTCTTTAACGAATTAACCTCTTCTTTTGTTGCCCCAGCACTTATTGCTCCAAGCTCTGCAGAGACTTCCATCATTGCAGCTGTTTTCTTGCCTATTACCTTATAATATGTCTCTTCCGAATAATCAACTCCCTCAGAAACTTCTTTTTGTAGTAGCTCTCCAAGTGGCAGTTCACTTCCTATCTTTGCAAATTTTGGCAATAAGTTAAAGTCGCTCTGTGTTTCTATAAGTTCAAGGCATTTCCCATAGAGGTAATCTCCAAAAAGGACTGCTGTATTGTTTCCCCATAGCTCGTTTAAAGTATTGTTTCCCCTTCTTTTATCACTCTGGTCAATAACGTCATCATGAACCAAAGACGCAGTATGTAATAGTTCTAATATTAATGCACAGCGAATAGTTTGGCTACTTACTCCTCCACAAATATTAGCTGAAAGAAATGTTAGTATAGGTCTAATCTTTTTCCCTCTCTTTTCAAGGATATATTTAATAATATCATCAATAAAAAACCCTTCTAATTCTAAGCTCTCAGAAAATCTCTTATCGAATAATTCTAAATAATGTTGAATAGGGTCAGTTATATGTTTTGTCTGCATTTCTATGTTATATAATCTACAAAAGTACTAAATATTTTAATTTTATTTGTCTCTAAAGTAGTTTTATTGGTTTTTCTTTCATTGTTTAGTCGTTCATAGAGGTTTGCTTCTTACATCAAATAACTTTTATTTTCTTAATTAAGACGATTTATTAATACAAAGAACTACG
>JBAYYI010000105.1:0-4805 GCA_041673165.1 Bacteroidales bacterium | reverse complement strand
TACCAACTGCTTTAAATATCTTTGACGCCATTGACTCAACCGTATCTTGCTTTTGCTTAGGGTCTTTTAAATCAATTTCTTTTTTCTTTTCATCATCTTTCTCGTCCTTATCTTTTCTTGGTGGTTTTGGACTTGATTTCTTTTGTATAGAGGGTTTGCTATCTGCTAAGGCTCTCTTTATAAATGGTATCTTGGTGTAGATTGTTGAGAAGCTAAAGTTAGTGTTGACAGAAAAACGTGCTGAGTTTTCAATTGTGTTTCCTAATCTTTCTAATGCTTGGCTTGAACCTGAAAAAGTATATTCTCCATTATATGTTGTCGATACTCTAACCCATTCCAAAAATGGTATCTTATTTATTGGCACATTGAAAGTGATATCAGTCTTTTGTCTATACTGCTGAGCTCTTCCGAGGTCAAAAACAGAAGACCAAACGGAGTCTCTTTTTTCTCTTGTGTCAATTTTTCCTCTTGGCTCATCAATTCTTGCATTCATTGATGCGTTATAGTTGATTTTAAGGTTTTGAGTTATGTCGTAAGCAAATGTATAGACCCTATTCCAATAGAATTGTTTGAAATAGAAAGGCTCCATAATAATTATGCCTTGACTTTTGGGTCTAATAAGTGTTTCTTCAAAATCTCTAACAGCTTCAGTCCTTATGGACATTGTCCTTGGCTTGTAGTTGAATGTAATATCTTTTATTATTGCAAAAGCCTTTGGTTGGAATAGCTTTATCTTAGAGAATGGTTTTATAGGGTTTTGTTTGAAGTTGTAGTTATAGTTTATTCCTCCTCTATGCTGAGTTTTTGAGTTATATGTTATATCTACATCCCTACGATAAACATTTGAATAGGAATAAGAGGCATCGAAGTTTTCTATTCCTAATAGATATTGTTTGGAATCAGCAGTAGGTGTCTTTTCCTTACGAACATTCATAAAGTTAAGGTTAGTTCTTGCTGTATAGTCTTGAACCATATTCCTTATTGAGTCTTTTTCTTTTTCAGTCTTATAGGTTAGAAGGTCGTTTTTAAGTAATACGTCAGGGTCTAATGGATTGTAGCGAGGGTTGCTTACTTGTTGTGAGTAGTCAAAGTGCATTGGAAGTCTTACTCCTGTTTCTTTTGGGAAGAACTTACCTAATTCAAGATTTGTTGAGATGTCGAAAGCTCCAATATTATCTTGTGAGATTTCAGAAATGGATTGTTCCAAGCCTCCAAAGCCTGCCGAGCGATAAGACCCAGAAAGGGACAAGTCGCCAAGGTCGGCTAAGTTTGTTCTTGCAAATCCTGTCGCAGCCCATCCAGAGGATTTATTGAAGTCGGTTAAACGCAGTTCATTTATCCAAACCTCAACACTCTTAGGCATCATATCGTCATTATCGTTATTATGAACTTTCTTAGGGTTTCTAACTCCAATCATCATCACCTTAACATTGCTTATGCTTGGAGAACCAAGAACGGTTATCTTCCTGCCATCAACAATTTCATAATATGGAAGTAGGGAAGAGGCTGTGTTATCTCCTGAACGAAGTTTTGCATTACGGTTTTCCTTAACTTTTACAATCTTTTCTAAGTCAAGTTCAACATTGTTAGCTTCTGGCCAAATGTTTTTGTCATCACTTGCTCCTGTATACCAAGGAGTGAAATTAAGTGGTAGTTCGTATTCGTAGTAGTTATTGGTAAAGTCGGAGCCTAAACGAAGGAATAGACTAACTTCTCCATTCTTATATGCATCTTTTTCATACATCTTTTCAGCATGAACAAACATTTTAAGCTTCTTATATTGACGCATATCCAATTCCGAGGTCTTGTAAATTGCTCTTGCATCTCCATCGGAAAGGTCTGAAACCTTTATGCTTAGTGCTTGCTCATTCATTTGTTGGAAGCTGGTTGAGCTATACATTTTCTCTCTATCAATTCCTGGAGGAAGGACGTAAGGAACCGGTACTCTCTTTCCGTTTTCTTCAATGTTAACTGAGGCAACAGTGAAGGTGGTTCCCTCTGTTTGGGTTCCTGTTGGGTACATTCCTGGTGTAAGTAGGTTATCAGAGTATTTTCTCCAATCACCACTAACAAGTTCAAAGGTTGCAAAACGTAGGATTACAGGTTCTTTGAAATCTCTTAAAAACATCCTAATAAAACGAATTGATTGGAAGCCTTGAATTGATCCAACTGTTTTTTGAGGATTACGAATAGGAATTTTAAACTGATACCACTTACAATCTACATACTCTCCATTTGGTAGGGTGATATTTGTTGCATTTTGAATGTCTGTTATGTAGTTTTGTCCAACAACTAAATTTAGTGGGTCGAGGTTGATTGAATACTCATAATAGTTTTCGGCTTCGCTTAGGGTATTGTCTTGATTTATATCCTCAACATTTGGAAGTGAGGTCTGTTGTGTTGCATATAGCTCGGTTGTGTTGTCTGATATTGCGGAGTTACCCTCTGAATTGTTAAAATGCTTGTACCTATCAGTTATCTTAACATTGTTATTATCATAGTATGTACTTCTAAAATATCGGAAATCATCTGCGGAAGGGTCTGTACTTAATTTAGTGTAGGCATCAATATCAAGTTGTTCTTGTGCTTTTGCTAAGAAACGATTAAAGAAATTAGCCTCATTCCTTGAAGAAAGCCCATCATATCCAACGTCTTGGTATTGTCTTGAAGTTGGGTCGTTATCAAAAGCATTAACAATAGCTTGTGTTTTAGGTACAAGTCCCCAAATGGTAGTATCTACATCTATAATAGCAGAAGTTGTTGGTAGTCCATTCTCAAAACTCTTCCTTCCATCTCTTAGTATATCTTCTGAAACATCTCCAATATTAAAATAAAGCTTTCCTCCCTCCGAATTTTCTTGTCCGATAAAAGGGTCCATTAACCAAAACTCAATATATTCTATGTTTGCAGCTTCAAAATCTGTTGCCTCAAGTTTCCTCATAATTCCTCCCCAACGAGTTTCTGGTCTTGCAAGTGAACCATCAGGAGCTAATCCTTGTGAGAAAACACTTGTTGTGTCATAGTTATAAGGACCTCTTTCTTTAGGATAGAATGCAATGTTAAATTCTCTGATATTTGTTGGCTGACCTGATGCTATTTCTTTGTTTGGATGGACTTCTCTTTCTAAGATTTGACGAGCATATGGTTTTGAGCGGTCTTCTTTATTTATGTTTGAAGGAGCTGTTGAGCTATAAAATATATCATCAATACTATACCAAGCAACCTTTGCTCTATTAAATCCATATTCCCAGCCTAAGGAAGGTGATGTCTCTGGGAAAAGAGGGCTTGAAGAATTGTAGTCTTGTGGTGTGCTTGCTATGTGCCATGAACCAATTGCACGTAAGTCAATAGATGTTTTTGCTGCTTCGAAGTCATCAATATATGCTGTTCCTGAATTTCCAATAACAGATGGGTTGCCAGGAATGAAATGTGCAAATTCTCCAGTAAGAGAAAGGTTTGAAGGTGCATTTGTTGAATAGAAAGGAAGAAGGTCAACAAGCTTTGTGATAAAGTTTACTTCTTTTTTATAGTTGAAATCAAAGCCCCAAAGTGTATTACTCATCGGCTCTTCTCCATAATTAACTTTCGTAGTAATTGGACTTTCGTGAAGATTCAAAAGAGTAGCTCCAAGATTGAAATCCTTATTTAACTCGTAGCTTGCCCTAAGTCCCATCATTCTTTTGGTCGTCATGCTGAAAAGTTCGTGGCTTTCTGTTGAAACAGTTATTGGTGTGCCAGAGCTTAGGTAACCTTGATTTATGATTTTCACCCTACCCATTGCATAGTCAACCGTATAATCCACTCCTTCCATAAGCACAATCCCTCCAGCCATAACCTTAACCGAACCTTGAGGTATATTCATCCCATTTAATGATATCTCAGAGCCAGATTCAGACTTATATCTTCCTTCCAAATAATACTTGTTTTTGTCAGGGTACTGCTGAGCCTGAGAAATGGTTAGGCTATAAAGTGAGTCGAAACAGTATTTATTTGCAATATCTTCATCATCTAATAGTGAGCGAAGGTCTTTACCGAAAGGTTCTACATAAGGGAAAACAATAATACCCCTATCTGCAACAATAGTTCCTCCATTAGTGATAGCATTATCAATAAAGTCAAAAACTCCATCAGAGTATGGGTTCTGTTGGTTATCCATCCTATCTAAGCCAAACATTTGAAGTAGTGGCACGCCTTTTTTTGTTCCTTCATTAAAATATCCAGTAGGAATGCCTTGTTCGTCACCCTGATAAAGAATATTTAATCTGAAATCTTCCCTCTGTACTTGATAAGCTTGCAGAGAATATATATTCTTCATCATAAGCTTCCACATAGGGTTTCTAACATTTAGGGTTGAGCTTTTCAAAAGTTTTACAACTAAAGAATTAGGGTCGCTTATTCCTTCGTCAGAAAACTCTCCAACTTGATATATTGTTGTATCTCCAATTATTTGATAGCGAAAAGCAACAGCCAGAACTTGGTCATTGCTCAATGGTTGATTAAGGGATACAAACCCAAGCCTTGCATTAAATGAATATTCAGATTGTGATAGCTTTCTTGCGCTTTCAACCTTTTCATAGTTCTGTCCTGCAACAAAACCCATTGATTGAAGGTATGAGCTTACGTTATTAATGTTTCTTATATTATCGATATTTACAGCAGAAAGGAAATCATTAGACCTTCTCCAGTCTGGGTAATTTAAGCCTGATGGACTCTCAATAAAAGGATTCTGTCCATAAGGTTTTCTTTCCCCAAGGTCAGCAAATCCAATAATATTACGGTTCTCATTTATGGCTGCTCCAACATTT
>JBAYYI010000104.1:0-4918 GCA_041673165.1 Bacteroidales bacterium | reverse complement strand
CAGTAAAGCACAACGCCCTATCATGTGACCACTTAGAATTTGTAGGCGATGCCGAAATAGAATGCCTCTTAGGCTCCGAAACCATGCCAACCGTACTACCAGGAGCAGCCTTCTTCCTCAATATGCAACTATCCCCAGTCAGAAAAATGATGGACGCAGGACTACCCGTAGCAATGGCATCCGACTTCAACCCAGGCTCCTCACCAAGTGGCAACATGCAAACCATAGTCTCTTTCGCCTGCGTAAACTACCGCATGACCCCACAAGAAGCCTTCAACGCCACAACCCTCAACTCCGCCTACGCAATGGGCATAAGCCACTCCCACGGCACCATAGCAAGAGGCAAAACAGCCAACTTCTACATCACCAAAGAAATCCCCAACCTCGAATACATGCCCTACTACTACGGCATAAACAAAGTCGAAAGAGTATTTCTGAACGGAGAAGAATATTAACACGTAGGAGCAAAAAAAAAGAGGGAGATAAATAAATATCTCCCTCAACGTCTTTCGACCTTTGCCATTGTAGAGACGACCAATTGGGCGTCTCCATTGTTGATAATGACCATTACACCGATAATTTTATTTCTAGACTTTTAAGCAAGTCAATACATCTGTATAGGTTAATTTATACGCAGTCTCAGTAAATTTATACGCTATCCCAGGAAATTAATACGCTGTTTTAAGAAATTAATACGCAGAGTTAGAAAATTAATACGCAGTATGGCTGGAGGATTTATTGAACTGTTCTACAAATCCTTTACAATTTAGGCGTAGGAACATATATGCCACATCAATACGGGTCTTTGTCTAGGTTCATCTTTGTAGAGACGCGATTTATCGCGTGTCATCGTCGTATTAGTTTTCATATTAATGGTGTTTTATTATTATATCAATGTTATTTAATTGTGGTTTATTGGTTTTGTGGTTTATTGGTTTATTATTATTGACACGCGATAAATCGCGTCTCTACAGGGTCGGATATGTATTTTAATTTTGCAGGGTTTTTGGTTGTTTTTCTTGATTGTATCACGTTTTTTCTATAACCAGTTGATAATGAATCAATGTTCGATTGTTCGCTACCCTTAGTATAGTGATACAATGATACAATAGTAATGTACTTTAATAGGTATGGTATTGCACTAAGACAAGTTAGCTTAGTGCCAACACCTAAACCTTTATTTATTAAAAATATTATGTCTTGCTATTTTTAAGTACTTGTAATTTATAGTATTTATATATCTTTTCTTTCCACACTTAGGATACTCAAATCTTGTTTTCTGTCCTTGGTATTTTTCTAATTGTATTGACATCTTATTTTGTTTAATTTTTATATGAATAATTGATTTTGGAAAGTGGAAAATTAACAGTATAAATAATACAACTTTCCAATTTTAGTAGATAAAGCGAAACCCAATAAGAATATTGGGTATTCCTCTTTACCTCTGCTACTAACTTTATGAAAGGAAAGATGTTTGTTGAAATATTTTATTTGGATATGTTATCACCCACGTTATTCCTATTAGGATTTATTAATCCGATTCTTATTTTATTTCACACGTGATAAATCACGTCTCTACAAGGGTGGGGGTGGTTGTGGGTATTTAATAGGTTTAGGTTATTTTTAATTTTTCATTCTGCTAAAGTAGTAAATACATTAATCCTACGCATTCTTTAGTACAAAAAAAAGACGATATCGTGTTATTGATATCGCCTTAATCTTATAGATATTATCTTCTAATTAACTATCAACTTCTTTGTTTGGTTCATCACCTTAACTTGATAGACTCCCTTTGCAAATCCTGTCAAATCAATATCTAATTTGTTTTGGTTTGCTTCAAGTTTATAAGTTTTCAAGTATCTCCCTGTGATGTCATATATGAATACATCAACTGCTTTATCTAATCCTTGAGTTTCTAATATTGTTTTGCCAGTTGTTGGGTTAGGGTATAGGATAATTGAAATGTCGTTATTGTTTATAATTTCATTTAGCCCAATATATAACTGACAAATCTCTGCTATTTCAGATTCACATTCTCCATCCACTGCTTTTACTTGATAGCAATAAGTTAAACTATCAACAACATTACTATCTCTATAAATAGTGTGCGTGGTTGAAGCTATTGAATCATTATCTCTATAAATTACATATCTTTCTGCATCACCTTCCCATGTGAGTTCGAAATAGGTTTCAAAATTATCTAAAGCTAAGTTTGTAGGGGTTGTAACTTTATTAACTGTAAGATTTAGATTCACTATGCTATCATAACCTTGTGTTGTTAGTAGGTTTTGGGTGTAAAAACCTGCTGTACTTTCATTAAATCCATTTAGGTTATACGTATTTCCATTACATATTGTATCTGTTATATTTATTACATGCAAAGTATTTTGAGGTCTTACTAAACAAGAATCAGAAATAATTATTGAATCTCCATTAGTTGTAATAATACTTGTTTCAATTATATAATATTGAGCACCTTCAATAGAATCAGGACAAGCTAGTATATTTCCATTTGTTGAATTAAGCATTGTTCTGTCTGTTCCAGAGGTAGGTCTTTTATACCATTGAGTGAAATAACTAAGGTCTCCCACCGGTCTAATTCTCCAAGCTTCATTTGTTGCACTCCACGGAGTTGATGAATTGTAGCCTGGTACCACTGTGGATTCTGTTGCATTGGCATTTTGAATTCCTAAAATGGAGCGTCCACCATTCCATCCTGTGCAGAATGGTTTGCTTTGCATATAAAACTCAATAGTATTAGTAGTTTCATATAATACTATCATATTTGTTACTAAACTAGATGTGCAAAAAAATAATGGAACTTGATTAAAACTAATTACAAACTTTCTACAAGGATATTCTCCTATTGATTGAAAATACATACTTCCTCCACAACCAAAATGTATATCATGATAAGGTCCCATAATACTATTCATATAAAGAGAAGTAGAAGGAAGTGAAGCGGAATAGTTCCACTGACAAAAAGTATAGTTTGAAGTGGTAACAGTCCCAATTGTTTGAACAGATGGATCAAAAGAAATGAGTCCATTTGCACCTATAACGCAACTTAAATAAGTGTTTCCGTAAAAGTCAAATGAAAAAGGAGGAACGCCAGGAGGAAGAGGATCCCCAAAACTAAGCGACGTTAATTCTCCCCAGCAGTCATCAGCTGGAAAGGTGTATTGGACTCCGGAGTTAAAAGTAACAGGGGGAGCGTATGGGATAGATTCAGCGGTATAAGAACTTGTTAATCCTACTGGTGCAAAGGTTTTTGAGTTTAAAAGTATTGAAGGTCTTTCAAGGTTTAATTGAATTGTTTGATTTGAAAGAATAACATTGTTTAACGAATCAAAAATTACAGAACTGAGGCAGGATTGAGCAAATGTATTTGTAGAAACTGAAGCAATAATAAGTAATAATGCTAATGTTTTTTTCATGATCTTTCGTATTAATATTTAAACTACTTAAATTTCTTGTTTGATACCTGCAAAGTTAATATTAATAAAAAGACTAACAAAATATTTCTTAATCTTTTTTATATAATTCTTTTTATTACACGTGATAAATCGTTTCTCTACAAGGGTGGGGGTGGTAGTCTTAGGTTTAATTGTTCCTCTTCTACTTCCCAACACAAAATTTAGAAAAGATATTGCCTAAGATGTCTTCGGTCGTTACTTCGCCTGTGATTTCGCCTATATGGTGTAGGGCTGTGCGGATGTTGGAGGCTATGAGGTCGGAGGGTAGGTTGTTTTGGAAATCGGATTCGGTGGTGGAAATGGCTTCAAAGACTTTTCTAAGGGAGTCGAGGTGGCGTGAGCTGGTGACAAAGATTTTGTTTGTTAGGTCGCTTGGGTTTATGATCGATAGCATCTTGTCTAAGATTTCTCCTATGTTTTGTTTCTTAGAGGCTGAGATTTGAATGGTGGAGAGTTTGTCCCAGTCTTTGTCTTTTGTTCTTGCCTTGTCGGCTTTGTTGCCTATTAGGATTAGGGTTTTGTCTGTAAAGTCTATTTGTGATTGGAGACTTTCTATCTCCTTTTCTGCTTCTGTGGGGGTGGTCTTGCTTATATCAACTAATAGGAGTACTATCTTGGAATCTTCTATGGCTTTATAGGTTCTCTTTATGCCTTCTTGTTCGATTGTGTTGCTGCTCTTTCTTATGCCTGCTGTGTCGATGAATCGAAACTCTAAGCCTCGTAAGTTTATCTTTTCTTCTATGGTGTCTCTGGTTGTGCCTTCTATGTCGGAGACTATTGCTCTTTCATCATTTAGAAAGACGTTTAGTAGGGTTGATTTGCCTGCGTTGGGTTTGCCCACTATGGTGACTGGTATTCCGTTTTTGAAGCAGTTGCCTAAGGAAAAGGAGTCTATCAGTTTTACTACCTCTTCTTTGGTTTGGTTAAGTAGGCTGATTAGTTGTGTTCTATCTGCAAATTCAACGTCTTCTTCGCTAAAGTCAAGTTCAAGTTCAAGGAGGGAGGACATATTGATTAATCTTTGCCTTAAGTCATAGAGTGTGTCGTGGTAGCCTCCTCTAAGTTGTTTGAGGGCAAGTAGGTGTGAGGCTTCGTTATTTGATTTTATTAGATCGGCTACGGCTTCTGATTGTGATAGGTCTAATTTGCCATTAAGGAAGGCTCTTTTGGTAAACTCTCCTGCATGGGCTGGTATTGCACCGTTTTCAATTAGTGCCACTATGGTTTGGGTAGCTATATACTGTGAGCCATGGACTGAAAATTCAACTATGTTTTCTCCTGTATAGGAATGGGGTGCTCGAAAGACTGTGCATAGGCATTCATCTATTGTCCTTGTCTTATTGATTATGTTCCCAAAATATACTCTCTGGCTTTTGGCTTTCAGTAGTATGTGCTCTTTCTTTTGGTTCACAAATATCTTGTCGCATATCTCAATAGCCTTT
>JBAYYI010000103.1:0-4949 GCA_041673165.1 Bacteroidales bacterium | reverse complement strand
AAAAAGAGCTTAAAGATTTGTTTTCAACTTATTTTACTAATGCCTCAATTGACATAGACCACGATTTGCTTGGTGCTGCAAGGGCACTATGTGGAGAAGAAAAAGGATTATGTGCAATCTTAGGGACTGGTTCTAATTCATGTCTATACGATGGGAAGGATATAACAGAAAACATACCTGCATTAGGCTATGTTCTTTGTGATGAGGGGGCAGGGACTAATATTGGTAAGTTAATTCTTCGCAACTATCTTCGACTCCTTTTGCCAAAAGACTTAGATAAAGAATTTGCAACGATTTACCCTGGTGAAGAAGCCGATTTTCTTAATAGATTATATAAAGGGAGTGTTCCTAATTATTTTTTAGCCTCTTTTGCCAAATTTGTATTGGATAGGAAAGAGAATCAGTACTGCCATAACTTAATTAAGGAATGCTTTGTTTCTTTTTTTGAAAACCAAGTAATTCTTTATTCCGATTACTCTAATTATAAAATCAATGTAGTTGGCAGTGTAGGCTTTATATGTAAGGATATTTTCAAAGAAGTTGCAATGAGTTATGGTCAAGAGGTGGGGAAATTTATTAAAGCTCCACTTGTTGATTTGGTTGATTTCCACTTTTATTTAGATTAAATGTGCTATAATCGATAAAAAAATTGTATTTTCGCAGTTAGTTTGTACATATGATTGTACTTAATTTTTAATTCAAATTTAGATTATTATAATGAATAAAATTGATGTTTTACTTGGATTGCAATGGGGTGATGAAGGAAAGGGAAAGATTGTTGACGTTCTAACACCTCAATATGATATTATAGCTCGATTTCAAGGTGGCCCAAATGCTGGACACACATTAGAGTTCCAAGGCACCAAGCACGTATTAAATATTATCCCCTCTGGAATATTCCACTCAGAGAAACAAAATATAATTGGTAATGGAGTTTTGATTGAACCCCTAATTTTCCAAAGAGAGATAAGAGACCTTAAAGCAAGGGATGTAAACCCTAATGAAAACCTATTTGTTTCTAAAAAAGCTCATCTAATTATTCCTTCACATAGGATGTTGGATATGGCTAACGAACAAGAAAAAGGAAAGCAAAAGATTGGCTCAACCCTTAAAGGAATTGGACCTTCTTATACCGATAAGATTGCTCGTGTTGGACTTAGAGTTGGAGATATTGTGAAATCAAATTGGTTAGAAAAATACAATAACTTAAAGCAAGACCACCTAAGACTTTTAAAATCTTTAGGACACGATCTTGATTCATTCCAAATAGACGAAACACCTTTCTTAGAATACGAAAAAAGATGGTTGGAATCATTAGAAACACTTAAAACATTCAAGTTTATAGATAGCGAATACTTCCTTAACGATGCTCTAAAGCAAGGAAAGAAGATATTAGCAGAAGGAGCTCAGGGTTCAATGCTTGATATTGACTTTGGTTCTTATCCTTTTGTGACCTCTTCAAACACAATAACTGCTGGCGTATGTTCAGGTTTAGGAATAGCTCCTTCAAACATTGGCAGGGTTTATGGTTTATGTAAGGCATATTGCACAAGAGTAGGTAGTGGTCCTTTCCCAACCGAATTGTTTGACCAAACAGGCGATAAACTTAGACAAGCTGGAAGAGAATTTGGCTCAACAACAGGACGCCCTCGTAGATGTGGTTGGATTGATATCCCTGCATTAAACTATGCTTGTATGCTAAATGGAGTTACTGACTTAGTTGTTACCAAGGTTGATGTGATGAATGATTTTGATACCGTTAAGATGTGTGTTAAATATAAGATTGATGGTGAGGAAACTATTCAAATACCTTACGACTTAGGTGATAAAATAGAACCAATACTACAAAAACACCAAGGATGGAATAGTAACCTTCAAGGGATTAAAACGTACAATGAATTGCCTAAGGACTTAAAAGACTATATCAAGGCAATAGAAGAAATAACAGGAGTTAATGTTGCGATTGTTTCAACAAGTCCTGATAGAGAAGATACAATATTTAAAATATAAATATAATCTATAATAAATTATGAGAAAATTTTTGTTGGCAATAGCTTTATTTGTTTGTGTATTATCAGCTCAAGGTCAAAAACTAAGACTTTCAGACATTCCTCAAGAAGTAAGAATGGGTCTGGAAAACACTTATACTGACTATAAATTACTTGGCTGGTTTTTTGAAACAGGACAGTATGTTGCAGAAATAGATATTGATAATAGAACAGGTAGAGTTTTCCTTACTGCAAATGGAAACTGGCAGTTCACAATCTTTAACGTTCCAGAACAAGAGCTACCTACTTTGGTTGCAAATTACTTTATCAACAACTACCCTGGTTATAGGATAAAGAAATCAGAATATGTTGAAGACTATGGTGGCGATAACTACTATAGACTCGTTATTTCGATGAAAGGAATAGGTCAAACCGAATACGAGATGATTTATGACACAAGAGGAAAACTTATTAAGACAAATGCACCTGACCCAGGTTATGTTAAGAAAGATTATATTGCAAGATTAAACCCTGAGGACATTGAACGCCAACAAAAGAAAATGGCAGACAGAACAGCACTTCCAGGAACAGGACTTACGATAGGTGACGAAAACTATGTTGCTGCAAATAAAGACCCTGAAAGTAGTGGCAAAAGAGGTAGAAAAGTAGATATTGAAACCCCAGAAGCTTTAGACACTCCTAAGATTCCAGAATCAGTAACCAAAGCTTTTGAGAAGAAATTTCCACGAACTGAGGTTGAAGAGTGGGAAATGCAAGACACTTGCTATAATGCAATCTTTAAAAACCGTCGAGAAACAAACCTTCAAGCATTATATATGCCTGATGGTTCATTAGTTACCACAACAACAGATGTTGATCCTGATCGTTATCCTCGTTTGATTATGAAAGATTTAGACGAGCGTTATCCAAATGCTAAGATTTCAATTGTTCGTAAGGTTGAATATGATGCAAAATATAAGAGAACAGTTACTGAAAGAAAACTTGAACAGTACTTCTATGTTGAATTAACAGAAAAGATTAGAGGAAGAAAAGACGTTAAAACTATAAAACTTCTATACGATAAATCATTTAAATACCAAGGCTTAGCAGGAACTGGTGATGATTACGAATACGAAGATTAATAAATCAAAATGAAACTAAAGATCATATTCGTATTTCTTTGTTTTATAATCTTTACCCCCAATTTATTTAGCCAAAAGAAGATAAATTATAAAGCTAATTGGAGCGAAACTCGACCCTCTTACCCTGATGAAATCATTATGGTGGAGAAGGTCGAGTTTGAGCATGAGGGGATGAGGATGTATTGTGATTCTGCTATTTTTAATGAAAAGGAGAACCACTTTAATGCTTTTGGCAACATACATATTGTTCAGAAAGATACTTTACATATTTGGGGAGACGAGCTCTATTACGAGGGAGTAAGTAAGATTGCGGAGATGTTTGGCGAGAAAGTAATAATGAAAGACAATAATATAACCCTTACAACAACCTATCTAATCTTAGAAAGAGTTCCAAACACAGTAAGCTATACTCAGTGGGCAGATATTTATGATAATGAGTCGACCCTTAGGAGCCAAAAAGCCACATATTATATGACCAATAAGGAGATAAGGTTTGCAAAGGATGTTGAAATAAAATCCGAAAAGACTAATGTTTTCTCCGACACCATGACCTATAACACTAGCACAGATATAGCAACTTTCTTTGGCCCAACCGACATAGTAACTAAGGACAGTACCTTTATTTACACCGAACTTGGCTGGTATAGTACAAAAACTGAAGAATCTGTATCCTATAAGCAATCGCAAATGATTAACAAAGAAAGATTGCTTCAAGCCGACACATTACTTTATAACCCCAACACAAAAATAGGAGAGGGGATAAGGAATGTTTTCATAGAAGACACCCTGCAAAGAGTTATAATAACAGGGCAAAGGGCATTTATTAATAATGTAGATACTAATTCATTTACTTTCATAACCCAAGAACCTCTTATGCGTCAAGTCAATGAAGAAGATACATTATTCCTTCATTCAGACACTCTTTGGGTTAATCACGACACAGCCATGCACGTTAAAGAAATCTTTGCCTATAATGATGCCAAGTATTTCCGTCACGATATTCAAGGAGCAGCCGACACGATGATATTTCAAATGAATGACTCCATCCTAACAATGCTTGGCAGACCAATAATGTGGTCAGAAGAAAGCCAAATCACAGCCGATACAATCATAATGAATACAGGAAAGAACTGTATCTATAGTGCTGAGATGTTCCCTAAAGCTTTCGTTATTCAAGACGCAGACTCATTATCCGATACAAGATATAATCAAATATATGGTAAGAGGATGAAAGGCTTTTTCGATAAAAACAAACTCTATCTTGTTGAGGTGTATGGAAATGCTCAATCTGTTTACTATATATGGGAAGAAAACAAAGACAAACCCGATGAACTATTAGGCATTAATGTAGGAACAGGTTCCCAGATGAGGATTTATATATCGAAGAACAAAATAGATAGAATAACAACCCTAACAGACCCAGTTTTCTTCACCGATGACGAAGAGAAACTAACAAACGAAGAAAAGGAAATTAAAGGCTTTGAGTGGAGGATAAAAGAAAGACCACTTAGTCCAATGGATGTCTTTATTAAAAGATGACAATCTGTCACCGGAACAGCTTAGGGAATAGAAATTGAAAATAGAGCAAGAGAATGAAAAAAAGAAACAAGATGAACAAAGAAGAAACACAGAATTTAGAAACAGAGAACAAAGAAATAGAAGATATCGACTCTCAAATAGTTGAAGAGCAAACAGAAATAGATGAATTTGAAGAAATGGCAAGGAAATTAGAAGAGATGAACGATAAGTTCCTAAGACTATACTCTGAATTTGAAAACTACAGAAAGAGAACAGCAAAAGAGAAGATGGAAATGATTAA
>JBAYYI010000102.1:0-4961 GCA_041673165.1 Bacteroidales bacterium | reverse complement strand
TGAAACACCATAAAATCCAGCTTCTTTATATGCAGCAATTATTTTATTAATATTCTCATTATTATATTCACTCAAATAACTTGGTGCAAGAGAAACTATTATTTTCTCATTTTGAAGAGCTTGAACCACTTTAGGGATATCATCTCTTATCTTTTTTGCATTCACAGGACATACTTGAGTACATTTCCCACAATAGATACATAATTCTGAAATTACGGATGCAGAATTGTCTTCAAGTTTAATTGCTTTAACTGGGCAAGTCTTCACGCATTTATAACAATCCTGACAATTGTTCTTTTCTGTATAGATTGCTGATGATTTATTCATTACTCTTTCTTAAGCTCCTTATCTAATATTTCAATTAATTTAGTCTGGGTTACTTCTTTATAAGTAGTGCTGTCAATAGTTAGAACTGGTCCTTCTTGACATTGCTCGGAACACAATTGTCCCTTAAAGTTAACATCGGCTTCTAAGCCTTTGGTTTTGATGTATTCTTGTATTATTTCAAGGTTTTTGTTGTTTCCTCTTGAAAAACAAGAACTGCCTAAACATATTGTTATTTCTTTCTTCTTCATTTTTTAATCTGCGATAAGTTTTTTATATCTTGTTCTTTTAGGAGTTACGTCCCCTAAACGTTTTTTCTTGTTTTCTTCGTATTCTGAATATGAGCCTTCAAAGAAATACGCTTCAGAGTTCCCTTCAAAAGCAAGTATATGAGTTGCAATTCTATCTAAGAACCATCTATCGTGAGATATAACAACTGCACATCCAGCAAAGTTTTCTAAACCTTCTTCTAAAGCTCTAAGAGTATTTATGTCAATATCGTTAGTTGGCTCATCTAAAAGGAGTACGTTTGCTTCTGATTTAAGGGTTAGGGCTAAGTGTAATCTATTCCTTTCTCCACCAGATAAAACGCCTGTTTTCTTGTTTTGGTCTATACCTGAAAAATTAAAACGAGATACGTAAGCTCTTGAATTAATAAGTCTTCCGCCCATTTGAATTTGCTCGTTCCCTTCTGAAATAACTTCCCAAACAGATTTTTCAGGATCTATGCTTGAGTGCTGCTGATCAACATAACCTAACTTAACCGTTTCTCCGATTTCAAAACTTCCTGAATCAGCCTCTTGAAGCTGCATAATCATTCTAAATAATGTTGTTTTTCCTGCTCCATTTGGTCCAATAACTCCAACAATTCCTGCAGGTGGAAGTGAAAAATTCAGACCTTCAAATAAAATCTTATCTCCAAAAGCTTTGCTTACTTCATTAAAATTAATAACATTTGATCCTAAACGCGGTCCATTTGGAATAAATATCTCAAGTTTATCTTCTTTCTCTTTTGTATCTTGCGACATCATTTGGTCATAAGCATTCAAACGAGCTTTCCCTTTTGCATGACGAGCCTTAGGGCTCATCTTAACCCATTCTAATTCTCTTTCAAGAGTTTTCTTTCTCTTAGATTCGGTCTTTTCTTCATTTTCCATTCTCTTAGTTTTTTGTTCTAACCAAGATGAATAGTTGCCCTCCCAAGGAATTCCTTCGCCTCTATCAAGTTCTAAAATCCATCCAGCAACGTTATCTAAGAAATACCTATCGTGAGTTACAGCAATAACTGTACCTTTATATTGATGAAGATATTGTTCTAACCAATCAATTGATTCAGCATCTAAATGGTTAGTTGGCTCATCTAAAAGAAGAATATCAGGTTCTTGAAGAAGTAGGCGGCAAAGTGCAATCCTACGACGTTCTCCTCCCGAAAGGTTTTTCACAACAGCATCTTCCTCTGGACAACGAAGAGCATCCATTGCCCTTTCAAGTTTGTTGTCAAGATTCCATGCATCGTGGTGTTCCATAAGTTCCATAACCTCTCCCTGACGTTCCATAAGTTTTGACATTTCGTCATCACTCATAGGCTCAGCAAACTTATTATTTATCTCATCATATTCCTTTATTATGTCAGCAACCTCTTTAACTCCTTCCATAACAATTTCTTTAACTGTTTTGGTTTCGTCAAGATGAGGTTCTTGTTCTAAGTATCCAACGCTATAACCAGGAGAGAAATGAACTTCTCCTTGGTGTGATTTGTCAAGTCCTGCAATAATCTTCAATAAGGTTGATTTACCTGAACCGTTTAAACCTATAATACCTATCTTAGCTCCATAATAGAAAGAAAGGTATATATCCTTTAAAACTTGTTTGCTTGGAGGGAATGTCTTTCCTACTCCAACCATTGAAAATATTATTTTTTTATCGTCTAATGCCATTTTATTGTTTGTTGTTTAGTTTAATGTCCTTAATGTTTAGTTGTAGTGAAGTCTTGCCATTCCATTCGTTTTCATCAATATAAAAAGCTATGTTAAAAGCTTCTCCATGACGAATTTCTTCATAATAATTACTTAGCCCAAACCCAATACAAGAAAAAGGTAGATGACTAATGTCTAAATGAATTACAGAAAGTTTCAAATGTTTTTGTCCAACAGGACGTATGTTTCCAGTATCGACTACATTATCTGATTGAAAAATTGGAATGTTATTTTCTGGTCCAAAAGGAGCAAATTGTTTTAGTACCCTTTGTAGTTTTGGAGTAATTGCGCTTAGTTTAATTGTATCGTCAATTTCTATTTCAGGAGTAGATTGGTCTTCACTAATATTTTCACCTACCTTTTCCTTAAATAATCTAATAAATTCTTCAAGGTTTTCCTCCTTCAAAGATAAGCCTGCAGCAAATTTATGGCCTCCAAAATGTGTTAGAAGATGTTCACAAGATTCAATTGCAGAATATATATCGAAATTTTTAACCGATCGTGCAGAGCCTGTAATTATATCATTCGACTTGGTTAAAACTATTGTTGGTTTATAGAATTTCTCAATCAAACGAGAAGCAACAATTCCAACAACACCCTTATTCCAATCATCTTTATAAGCAACAGTTGCCTTGCTTGTTTCTAAGTCATAAGAATTCCTAATCATATCAATTGCCTCTTCTGTGGCATGAATATCGAATTCTTTTCTTGTAGTATTATTATCATTGATTTTCTTAGCAATCTCTCCTGCCTCTTCAAGCGTCTTAGTTATCAAAAGCTCAACAGAACTCTTCCCTGTCTCAATCCTACCTGCTGCATTTATTCTTGGACAAATTAAGAAAACAAGGTCTGAAAGATTAAGTTCTTTGTTGAAATATAATTTATTAGTGAAAGTGTCAATAACATGAACAACCTTGCTGTATTTTAAGATAGCCTCTAAACCTGGACGTGGTTGGTGATTAATTACCCTTAGTCCATAGAATGCCAAAATTCTATTTTCTCCTGTTATCGGAACAATATCTGCAGCAATTGCAATTGCAACTAAGTCTAAATAAGGAATTAATGTTTCAAAAAGTTTGTTTCGTTTAATGTTTAGTGCGTGAATTAACTTAAAACCAATTCCGCAACCTGATAATTCTTTGTAAGGATAGGTTGAGTCTATTCGTTTAGGATTTAAAATAGCACAAGCTTTTGGTAGCTCTTCATCTGGAAGGTGGTGGTCGGCAATAATGAAATCTATACCTCTTTCTAAAGAATAAGCAACTTGCTCAATAGCCTTAATGCCGCAATCTAAACAGATAATTAACTTAAAACCATTTTCATAAGCCCAATCAATAGCCTTATAAGAAACGCCATAACCCTCATCGTAGCGGTCAGGGATATAGAAATCAACTTCAGGGTAAAAGAGTTCTAAATAAGAGTAAACTAAAGCAACTGCAGAGGTTCCATCAACATCATAATCTCCATAAACAAGGATTTTCTCTCCTGCTTTAATTGCAAACATAATTCTTTCAATCGCCTCTTCCATATCATTTAGTAAGAATGGGTCATGCAAATCCTTTATGTTTGGTCTGAAAAACCTTTTTGCATCATCATAATTGTTGATACCACGTTGAACAAGAAGATTCGCAATTATTTTATAAACCTCAAAATCTTCTGGACGAGTGCAAGTTTTGTCCACCTGAAGATCTTGAGCAAGTTTTTCAACTAAGCCCTTATCTCCGTATTGTTTTAAAACCCAACGCTTTTCCATAGACACACATCCAATCTTTTTTCCAAATAAATAGTTTACAAAGGTATAACAATTAACTTGAACTAAGAAATAAAAGAGTAAAAACAAGACTTAAATATAGACCTAAGCAATAAAGACCAAAGTAAATAATGTTATAAGAAAATCAATTTAAATATAAGAGATTTCAAAAAAGACTGTTAAAAAAACCCAATTAATTATTTTCAGTAGTATATTTGCAAAAATATAATTGAAGAAGATATGACAAGGTTAAGTGTGAATATTAATAAAATTGCAACTATTCGTAATGCAAGAGGAGGGAATAATCCTGATGTTTTAAAAGTTGCTTTGGATTGTGAACGTTTTGGCGCAGAGGGAATAACTGTTCATCCTCGTCCTGATGAAAGACATATTAGATATTCAGATGCAAGAGAATTGAAGCCCCTTCTTAAAACGGAATTTAATATTGAAGGCAATCCAACAGAGGATTTTATTCGTTTGGTTGAAGAGGTTAGACCAGGGCAAGTGACTCTTGTTCCTGATGCTCACAATGTTTTAACTTCCAATGCAGGTTGGAATACCGTTAAGCATGAAGATGTTTTAAAAGATATCATTGCTCGTTTAAAACAAGTTTGCAGGGTATCTGTTTTTGTTGACCCAATGCAAGAAATGGTTGCAGGAGCTAAAAGATGTGGAGCAGACAGGGTTGAACTTTATACCGAAAGCTATGCAAGTTTGTATTTGGCAAATAGAGAAAAAGCAATCGAGCCTTTTCTTAGGGCAGCAAAGGAAGCAGAATATCAAGGCTTAGGACTTAATGCTGGTCACGACTTAGATTTAGTCAATTTAGAGTATTTCCATAAAAGCATACCTAACTTATTGGAAGTTTCTATTGGTCACGCCCTAATTTGTGATGCCTTATACTATGGACT
>JBAYYI010000101.1:0-4974 GCA_041673165.1 Bacteroidales bacterium | reverse complement strand
AGAAAGTAGGCGACAACTATAATGCAGAAATGCACCTTCGTGTTCTTAATCAAAACTATGCAAACTTTGGTTATGGGTTCATCACAGAGGAGTCTCAACTTGTGCCTAATGTTCCACTGACCTTCTATGCCTTTCGTTTTATGGTAATAGTTGGCACCTTCTTCCTCTTCCTCTTTGGACTAATGTGGTATTTAGGATATAAGAAAAAACCTTATGAAGACTATAAGTATTTGAATTGGTTATGTATTGCAGGAATACCTCTTGCCTACGCAGTATCTCAAAGCGGATGGATAGTGTCGGAGATGGGACGTCAGCCATGGGTAATTCAAGACCTTATGCCAACCTATGCTGCCATTTCATCACTACAATCAAACACAGTAATAACAACATTTACCATGTTCGCAGTCCTATTTACTGTTCTACTTATTGCAGAAATGAAGATAATGTTAAAACAAATTAAAAAAGGATTTTAAAAAATAAACACTATGGATTATACATTCTTTATACAATATTGGTGGTTTCTAATATCATTATTAGGTGCCTTATTAGTTTTCCTTCTATTTGTTCAAGGTGGACAGACACTTATCCCACAACTATCTAAAAACGACTTAGAAGAAACCATGTTAGTCAACTCAATAGGTAGGAAATGGGAATTTACCTTCACAACACTCGTTGTCTTTGGCGGTGCATTCTTTGCAGCCTTCCCACTTTTCTATTCCACATCATTTGGAGGAGCATATTGGGTGTGGATGACAATTCTTTTCTGCTTCATCATCCAAGCCGTATCCTTTGAGTTTCGTTCAAAAGAGAAGAACTTCTTAGGCAAAAAGACCTATAACGCATTCCTACTAATCAATGGCTATGGAGCAACCTTCCTACTTGGAGTTGCAGTTGGCACATTCTTCACCGGAGCTGAGTTTGTGGTAAATAAAGACAATATAACAAGCCCATTTATGCCCGTTATCTCACAGTGGACAAACTCATTTCATGGACTTGAAGCACTTGCAAACCCAAGAAACCTACTACTTGGATTTGTAGTTCTATCACTATCACGCACCTTAGGCTCACTCTACTTCCTAAACAACATTAATGACGACACAATACGACAAAGAGCAAAAAGATCGGCAACAATGTGCGGAACAATGTTTGTTGTATTATTCGTAACCTTCCTAACCGTAACCCTTCTTTCCAAAGGATATGCAGTTGACCCTCAAACAGGCATTGTATCTATGGAGAAATACAAATACTTCAATAACCTAATCGATATGCCAGCCGTTCTTGCAATGCTATTAGTTGGAACCCTATCCGTACTCTTTGGATTAGGCAAGACGATATTCTCAAAAACCATATACACAAAAGGAATTTGGTTTGCAGGCATAGGAACCATTCTTGCAATACTAAGCCTCTTCCTTACCTTAGGATACAATAACACAGCCTTCTACCCATCAACCTTCAACCTACAATCATCACTAACAATCTTCAACTCATCCTCAAGTCATTTCACACTAAGAGTAATGTCGGTAGTTTCACTCCTAATGCCAATCGTTTTAGCATACATATTCTACACTTGGAGAAAGATGGATAAGAAGTCTATCACCAAAGAAGAGATGCAAGAAGAAGGACATAAATACTAAGAAAAATATAATGCAGACCTATACCCCAGAAAACATCAAAAGCTTAGAAAAAAACGAAATCTTCGTCTTTGGCAGCAATGAATCAGGCATTCACGCAGGCGGAGCAGCTTACATAGCCTTTGAGTACTTTGGAGCCGTTTGGGGTGTGGGTTATGGATTAGAAGGACAAACTTTCGCCCTACCAACCAAAGACAAAGAAATCATCACTCTCCCCCTCTCCAAAGTCAAATCCTACCTAAAGGAATTCATAGAATTTGTTATAAAAAACCCCAACCTCAAATTCTATCTAACAAAAATCGGTTGCGGCCTTGCAGGTTTCACCATAGAAGAAATCAAGACCATACTCTGGGAAGCCTTAGAAGAGATGAGAACCCAAGACACAATAACAACCTATCTACCAAACAATTTAATTATCCCAAAAGAATTTGCAAAGGAGATAGAATAGTGAAAATGAAACGCTGAGTTAGGAAAATGAAACGCTGAAAGAATTTCGTGAATCAAAGGAATAATTTATTAAAACAAAGAAATAAATAATTAATACGCAGAGATAAAATAGAGAATCAAAAAAGACTATGGAGTGGTTACTTAACAAGGAGTAGCCACTCTTTTTTTTATGTTTTGTTGGAGAGAAATATAATTAAATGTGAAAGAAATTATGTTTTGACGTTTACTTTTTAGTTTATTAAGTGTTATATATGTAGAGTAAATATAATGAGGAAAAAAGAATTCATATAGGCAGTTAATTATATTGTTTAACCATAATAATAATGATGAAATGAAACGATTATTACTTTTCTTTCTTATGGCAGTCATTTTCGCCATTCAAGGATGGTCTCAGACCACATTAAACGAAGGCTTTGAAGGAACAATGTTCCCCCCAGAAGGCTGGACAAAAATCACAACGCAAGGGTCAGAAACGTGGAATAGAGAGGACTCTCCTTATTCTAATCCAAGGGGAGTAGCTTCTGCAAGTGCGAACAGGTCGATTAACGGTCACACAAGCTATTTAATTACTCCTAAACTATCTATAACATCAAATTTAGATAGCATTAGTTTTTGGGTAAGATGTCCTTCAAATGGAACAGGAACTTTATTAAATATCTTATTATCAACAACAGATAATAGTGTAAGTTCTTTTAACCCAATTAGTCTTTTGACCCTTTCTAATACTAATATTACTCCAATATGGACAAGACATAGTATTGCCTTATCTAATTATATTGGAAATGATATATATATTGCCTTTCAGGTTATTGATAATTATGGAATGGAGATAATGTTAGATGATATAAGTGGTCCTCAATTATTTGTTCCTTCATGTATAAGACCTACATCATTATCTGTTTCAAATATAACAACAAACTCTGCCAACATTTCTTGGGTTCCAGCAAACCAATCTGATTCTGCTTTTTGGCTATACTATAAAGAAAATGGAGAAAGTAATTTTGATTCTATTCATGTGGTTGGCTCTCCCTCCTATTCACTTACTAACCTTAATCATAGCACTTCTTATAATGTATATTTAAAGACAGATTGTGGCTCAGAAGTATCTCAAGGAACAACAATTTATTATTTCTCAACTAATTGTGGAGAAATAACAGTATTCCCATGGGTAGAAAACTTTGATAACACAGGTTATGTTGGAAGCTATCCTCCTTGTTGGCATAGACCTGTGATATTTGATACATATCCAAAAATAGGTTATGGCGGTACAGGTAATTCCACTAAAGGTTTGGAGATACGTTCAAATTTTAATTCTCAAACTTATGCTATCACTCCTCAAATGGGTGAAGACATCAACAAATTAAAGGTTGGATTTTGGGCTCAGGCTTCAAATGCATATAATACAGGGTCATTAGAAGTTGGTATAATGTCAGATCCAAATGATTTAAGTAGTTTTGAAATTGTTGATACAATTCAAATGTTTCAACCTACATATAGAGAATATGAAGTATCGTTTTCACAAACAGTCCTTTCTGGAACAGGCAAGTATATTGCATTTAGAAAAAGCACTCTTTATCCTTCTGAGTATTATAGAATAGATGATATTGTTGTAAGTCATATTACATCTTGTGCTAGTCCAGACTCTATATATGTATCAAATATATCACAAACAGAGGCTGATATTAATATAGTACCAAATAATATAACAGATACTATTTGGAGAGTTTATTATAGGACAGAAGGAACTACAAACTGGACGATAGATGATGTTCATACAAGTCAATATCACTTAACAGACCTTGCTTTAAATACAAGTTATGAGGTTTTTGCAACAACATTATGCAACGACACAACATATTCAGATGCAAGCAATGTAATTAAATTCCGCACTAATTGTAATTATATTAGTTCACTACCATATACTCAGAACTTTGACACTTACGGAACAAATATAAATTATCCACTATGTTGGAGAAAGCTTATAACAGACTATTATAAATCCAATGTTTCTTTCTCATATCTACCTCCCTATGGTTCTTTAGAATTTAAAGCACAAGATAATAATAAAGCATTAGCAATTTGTACTCCCATCTACCCTTCTATTCCAATAGACAGCCTAATAGTTAGTTTCAAAATGAATTATTCAACAATTGATGCAGCAGGAATTCAGGTTGGGATAATGAGTGACCCTAATGATTTCTCAACATTTGTTCCAGTTGGATATCCTCAAGTAATATCTCAAGTGAATGTTTGGGAAGAGAAGTCTGTTCTACTAAGTGAATATCAAGGAACAGGATCTTATATTACATTAGCGGCAATAGCTCCTGAGGGTCAATATGCTCGTGCTTTTATTGATGATTTCCTAATTGAATACGCTCCTACTTGTCCAAATGTTTATGAATTAGAAGTTAAACCAGCATCAACAACCTCTGTTAATGTTAATTTCTACGACCAAGCAGATAATGGAAGTGGATATAGAATTGCTTATGCAACAAATATAAATTCTCCTTTTAATCCTGCAACATCAACAATAATACCAATACCAACAGGGACAGCCCTACCTTACATTATACAAGGCTTTAGTCCTGGCGATTCTGTATGGGTAGCAGTTCAAAGAGGATGCTTAGGTTCTTGGACAAATGCTCAAAAAACAATACTTCCAATGTTCTCAAACACTTTACCATTTATTTGTGATTTTGAAGACGCAACAGTTAATAATACTTTGACTATATACAATGGAAACCAAACCAACAAATGGTATATCGGAGCTAATGGAGCTAATGGAACAGGAAATGGATTGTATATATCTTCCGACAATGGTCTAACGGCTCAATATTCAATTTATGATTCATCAAGTGTTATGGTATCAACACTAATAGAATTTGACCAATCACCA
>JBAYYI010000100.1:0-5730 GCA_041673165.1 Bacteroidales bacterium | reverse complement strand
TCTTTTTTTTGTGGAGAAACAAAGTAAATCAAAATAGGCTGAACTTGCAAAAGTTTAGCCTATATTTTTATATTATTGAAAAAGTTTTATCGGACAACAATGATTTAAAACAAAGACTTAGAAAAATAATACTTGATTTCAGAAAAATAATACGGCGTTTTAAAGGTTTATTCCTTTGATTTAATAAACTAAACTCTATCTAAAGCTTTTAATATCTTCTCTATTGACTCGTCTATTTGGTCGTAGGTTATGGTTAGAGGGGGTTTTATGCTTATGCAGCCTTCATTGAAAAGATGGGAACCTGTTATTATGCCTTCTTCAAAGCAGTTTAATAGTACTTTTTTCCATAGGCTTGGGTTCTTTAGTTCTATGCAGTTAAATAATCCAATTCCTCTTACTTCTTTTATTTGTGGGTGAACGAGTTTTCTCCTGTATATTTCGCCTTTTTGGTTGGCTTCATCCATTAGGTTTTCTTCTATAATAACTTTTAGGGTTTCAAGTGCAGCAACGCAACTAACTGGATGACCGCCAAAGGTTGTTGCATGTCCTATTAGTGGATGCTGATTATTGAGTTTGTCCATTATTTTCTTTGAACTAACGAATGCTCCAATTGGCATACCTCCTCCCATTCCTTTTGCAATACAAAGGATATCTGGAACGAAGTCGTAGTTCTGAAAAGCAAAGAGCTTACCTGTTCTTCCAAAGCCTGTTTGTATCTCGTCCATTATTAATAATGCTCCAACTTCTTTACACCTTTGGCTTAACTTCTTCATAAAACCAGGATTTGGTAGTATTATTCCAGCTCCTGCTTGAATTGTTTCTGCAACTACGCAGGCTGTTTGAGTGGTTATTTGTTCTAAGTCTTCAATATTATTAAAGCGAATTGAACGGCAAGACGGAATTAGGGGGCGGAACTTATTAGTAAACTTCTCATCGCTCATCATACTTACTGCCCCAAGAGTTGAGCCATGATATGAGTCTTTAAAGGATATTACTTCTGTTCTTTTAGTAAAAATCTTTGCTGTTTTCAATGCTCCTTCTATTGCTTCGGATCCTGAATTAACATAGAAGATTTGCTCAAAATTAGAAGGGATATGTTTGAAAAGGTATTTAGCATAGTCGAGCTGTGGACTTTGGACAAATTCTCCATATACCATAATATGCATATACTTATCTAACTGTTCTTTTAACTTTTCAATAACTCTTGGGTTGCGGTGTCCAACATTTCCTACACAGATGCCAGATAGCATATCAATATATTTCTTCCCTGATTTATCCCATACAAAAATGCCTTCTGCTCTCTCAACATCAATCATTATTGGGTCAATTTCACCTACTTGTGCAACGTATTGCCTAAATTCCTCTAAAGAAGTTTTCATAAAATATAATATTACTACTGCAAAAATAGTTATTCTTTATTAAAGAAAACAAGAAACACTTACTTTTTCACTTTATTTATTGTATTAAGATTTGTAACTTTGTTGATTAATTAAGCATAAAACTCTATGAAAAGATCTAATTTTATTTTTATCTCAATTCTATTCTCTCTTATAAGTCTTTCTTCCAAGGCTCAATACTCAATTAATCTTGAGATTGAAAACAATACTGACTCTGTAATGTATCTTGGTCACTACTACTTGAAAAACACCTATGCTATGGATACGGCATATAATAAGAAAGGTAAATTTGTTTTTGCAGATAAGACAAAGGCATTAGACCCTGGTATTTATTTCTTTTCTAATTCAAGTGGCAAGTATTGTGAGTTTCTTGTTGATAAGGATAAGTTCTTTAGCTTGAATACTAAAGAAAGCGATTGGGTTAAGTATATGAAGGTTAAGAAATCTAAGGATAATGAAAAGTATTTTTATTATTTGAGAGGGACTTCTTATTTTGGAGAAGAGGCGAATAAGATTAATAAGTTAAAAGGAAAGATTTCTGAAGAGGAATTTAATAATAGGATGGAAAGCGTTAGAAATAGTAATGATTCTATTAAGGAAAACTTTATTAGAAATAACCCAGACCATCTACTTACTAAAGTCTTAACTGCTACAAAAAGTGTTATAATTCCTGAACCTCAAACAATATATAAGGAGGATAATACTATTGATTCTGCTGCTATGCAAAATGAAAGATTTGATTATTATATTCATCATTATTTTGATAATATAGATTTGCAACACGATGGTATGTTAAGAACTCCTGAAACTGTTTTCTTTAAGACTTACAATTATTATTGGGATGAACTGATGAAATACCAAACAAAGGATAGCATTTTTAGCCTTGCTGTTCATTGGATTGAGAAGTCAAGAGGAACAAAAAGCATGTTTAAGTTCTTGGTTCACGACATAACAGAAAGATATTTGAAAAGCCCGTATATGGGTCATGATGAGATTTATATTAATATGATAAATAAGTATTATGCCTCTGGTGATGCAACCTGGATGCCACCTTCTGCAATTGACAAAGAAGTTGCAAGGGCTAAGAAATGGGAAAATGGAATGCTTATGAAGACTGTTCCAGACTTAGCTTGCCCAGATACAAATGATGTTGTGCATAATCTTTATAGCTTAAAGGCAAAATATAAGATACTAATATTTTGGTCTTATGATTGTGGGCATTGTGCAACTGAAATACCTAAGATTTATAAATACTATAAGGAGAATAAAGAAACCTTCGATGTTGAAGTTATGGCTGTTCATTCAGGTATGGATCTTAAGCAGTGGAAAGAAAAGATTGCTATGCTTAAACTTGATTGGTTAAATGTTAATGGACTTGTTGCAAATTATGATTGGCATGAGTATTTTGACATAGAATCAACTCCTGTTGTCTTTATTCTTGATAAGGATAACAGAATAATAGGTAAGAAAATCCCTGCTGAAAATATTGAAAACTATATAAAACTCTACGATGAAGGAAAAGTTAAACTCTAAGCTTATAAAGAGACAAGCGTATTCAATTTTAACTCTCCTACTCTTTGCTTTTCTTCCTATTAGCTTACTTTCACAACAAAGCTATGATATAACATTTAAGATAAGAGATATTGAAGATAATGATATTATTATTAAGTCCTATTATGGTAAGGATGTAATAGTTCATGATACTCTAAAACAAAGAGAGGATGGTTCGTTTCATTTCCTTAAAGATAGTATTAATAAAGGAATTGGGATTGTTGCGGTTGATAAATATGAAATCTTTACCTTCCTTTTCGATAAGTCAAATAAGTTTGAAATTGAAATGGATGGAGATTGGAATTATGTGGTTAATGGTTGCATGGACAATGATTTATACTTTGAATTTCAAAAGGCTAATACTCAATTAAGAAGATTAGAGAAAAGCATAAGAAAGACCTTCAAAGAAAGCAAAGAAGCCAATAAAGATAGCTTAGAGACTGTTTTCTTAAAAGAGAGTAAGGCATTTGTTTCTTTTCAAACAGAGTTTTACAAAAACTATCCTAACCATCTAATGTCAAAGCTTGTTAATGTTTTTGAGGATATTACAATTCCAAAAGATTATTTAATTGATAATAAACTTGACACTTCTAAGCTAAGAGAATTTGCCTATTATTATAGGACTCATTATTGGGATAAGTTTGATTTTTCAGACCAAAGATTTATTGGAACACCATATTTCTTTAAGAAACTACAAACCTTTATGACCGAAATAACCTATCAAAAAGGAGATTCAATAGGTGAAGCTATTAAAGACTTTGTTGTATTAGCCAGAAAAAAGAACGGAGAAATTTATGCAAAATACATAGTTGATTATTATATAAAATCTTATCGCAATGTACCTTTTTCATATTCTGAAGATAGATTTGTAGCGATTGTTGATAGGGCAATAAATTATGAAACAACTCCTTGGCTAAGCATTTCCGAGATACAAGCTCTTAGAATGGAAGCAGATAAACTCAGACCCCTACTTCCCAACCAAAAATTTAAAAATATTACAGAAAAAGACTTTGATGGCAAGACCCATAGCCTCTATGATTTAGAAAATAAATACACAATAGTTTATTTTTGGAGCCCTGAATGTGAGTCATGTAAGATAAACCTTGATATTTTGGAGAAGTTCTATAATGAATACAAAAACGTATATGATGTGGAAGTGTTCAGCATAGACTTAGATAATAATCTTGAGCAAAGCCTTAAGTTTAGAAAAGCTCACCCTTTCAAATGGATTGTTTTGAAAACAACACCTGAGGAATTACAAAAGAAATATAATTTGGATATTGAGATGACTCCTGACCTTTATATTTTAGATAAGGATAAAAGGATAATCAATCATACCCCTTCATATAATCAAATAGAAGAAACAATTAAGAGAATGGAAGAAAAACAATAATAATCATTTCTTATATAGTTATAATTGAAATTATTGTATATTTGTATAGGATTTAAAACAATTCAATCATTACCCAAAGTAAATAAAAACACAAAATAATATGTCATTAATCAAATCTATATCAGGATTTAGAGGAACAATTGGAGGCTTAGAAACAACAGCACTAACCCCAATTGATATTGTAAAGTTCACATCTGCTTTCTCACAGTTTATTAAAGAAACATCTAAGAAGGATAAGCTTAAAATCATTATCGGAAGAGATGCAAGAATATCTGGCGAAATGGTTTCAAACTTAGTTGTAGGAACATTGATGGGTATGGGAGTTGACGTTATTGACACAGGACTTTCCACAACCCCAACCGTTGAAATGGCAGTTATTGAGGCAGAGGCTGATGGTGGTATAATTCTTACAGCAAGCCATAACCCAAAAGAGTGGAATGCCTTAAAACTACTTAATGGTAAGGGAGAATTTATTAATGCAGAAGAAGGGAAAAGAGTTTTAGAACTAGCAGAAAACCCTAACTTCCACTTTGCAAGCGTTGATGATTTAGGAAAACTAACACAAGACGATACAACAATAGATAAACATATAGAACATGTTATAAACCTTGATTTAGTAGATGTTGACCTGATTAGAAAGGCAAATTTCAGAGTTTGTTTTGATGCAGTTAACTCAACAGGAGGTATAGTTCTTCCGTTACTACTAAAAGCACTTGGAGTTAATGAGATTATTGCACTAAACGAAGAACCTACTGGTAATTTTGCACATAACCCTGAACCACTTCCAGAAAACATTACAGAGATTTGTGACCAAGTTATTGAAAGCAAATGTGATGTTGGTTTTGTTGTTGATCCAGATGTTGACCGCCTTGCAATTGTTTGTGAAAACGGAAAACCTTTTGGCGAAGAATACACATTAGTTGCAGTTGCTGACTATATCCTTTCACAAACAAAAGGCAATACCGTATCAAATCTTTCCTCAACAAGAGCCCTAAGAGATGTTACCGAAAAACACGGTCAATCATATTCTGCATCAGCAGTTGGAGAAGTAAATGTTGTGGATATGATGAAGAAAACAAATGCTGTAATTGGTGGAGAAGGCAACGGAGGGATTATATATCCAGAATCTCATTACGGAAGAGATGCTTTAGTTGGAATAGCTTTATTCTTAACACTTCTTGCAAAGAAAAACACTAAGACAAGCGAACTTAGAGACTCTTACCCAAATTATTATATTTCCAAGAACAAAATGGAACTTACACCAGAAATCAATGTTGATAAAATCTTAGAAAAGATAGCTAAAAAGTATTCTTCATATGATGTTCTAACCATTGACGGCGTAAAAATCAACTTCGATAACGAATGGGTTCACCTAAGAAAAAGCAATAC
>JBAYYI010000099.1:0-5808 GCA_041673165.1 Bacteroidales bacterium | reverse complement strand
CTTGATGTCGTCTGGAACTTTTTTATAGATTCCACGTACCCTTTTGTCCTTTTTCATAAAATCACCTCAAATATTTTATCAAATAAGTACAAGTTATGGGGTTCACATCATTTTTGAATATGTTGGTGCCATTAAGAAAATCGGACAAAAGCTTTATCAAATAACAGATGTAGAGATGCTAGAATATGCGACTGTTTCAATAGAAAATGCATATATTCTCCAATATCTCACAGCTTATAAGACCTTTTTAAATGACGATATTTGGGATAAATATGTCGAATATGTTAACGACCATAACCTCTCTACTAAATCCGATAAGTTAGTCAAACTTGCTGACACAATCAAAGAATGTGCGCACAGTGTTGGTGAAAATCAAGATACTCCTTGGGCAAATAATTTTGTAAAATTCCAGATTTGTGTCTTAGCCCTTGCAAACGAAGACAATTATATTTCTAGAACTTTAAATATCTCGGACTCTGCAATCACTCCTCAACAATTGTCTGCAAACGTTGAAGGAACTAGGTCAACATCTGCAAAAAATAATTTTTACATCCATGATTTCAGAATGTCATATGTTTTAAATACTTTAAGGCCATATTTGGCAAACGTGAAAAAAGATGCCTTCCTACCATCTTTCCCTAAGAGAACTTATAAAGATTATCCACTCAATTTCATTTTATATGGTGCTCCTGGAACCGGAAAAACTTTCTCAACGGTTGAATATGCCGTTTCCATTTTAGAGAAAAAACCATTAATCACTATACAATCTCAATATCACGGTAGAGAAGGGATTAAGAATGCTTACGATAAGTATTTAAAGAATGGAAGAGTGGTCTTTACTACGTTCCACCAGAATTACAGTTATGAAGACTTTATTGAAGGATTAAGACCAGATTCTAATTCAAATAGATTTAAATTCAAAGCGGTGCCTGGTGTATTCAAAAGAATTGTCGCAAGTGCTCTTGAAGATAAAAACAATAACTATGTCCTTATTATTGATGAGATCAACAGGGCAAATATTTCTAGAGTACTTGGTGAATTAATAACACTTTTAGAAGACGATAAACGCTGGGGCGAAGAAAATCAAATGATGGTTGTGTTACCTACATCTAAAGATGTTTTTGTTGTTCCTAACAATTTATTTATCATAGGCACAATGAACACAGCAGATAAGTCAATTTCAATGATTGATGTAGCCTTAAGAAGAAGATTCTCATTTATTGAAACACTTGTGGATTTATCATCAATCAACGATGTCGCTTTGCGTAATGTGTTAGAAAAAATCAACGAACGCTTAAAAAAGGATTTCGATGATGGCACTGATTTGCTTGTAGGTCATGCCTATTTTATCAATAAAACAGAAAACGACCTTGACCTCATTATGAATCAATCAGTAATTCCTCTTTTATATGAGTATTATTTCGATAAAACATCAAAGGTGAAAGCATTGGTGGAAAATTCTATCAACGGAACTGACTTTGAAATCGACGGTTCAGCGACAGGGCGTATCAGAATTAAGAAAAAATAGAGTTCAATATGCAACCATATTGTTATTACGAAGAAACAGAAATAAGAAAACATTATTTACCTGAATCGTGGAAGGATGAAAGGGTTCAAGAAGATTTAAAAGACTTTCTTCAGGAAAACTGGAATCAAAGAAAGAGTTTTTATGACGATGGTGATAACAATTCAAAACAACAGTTTTTAACATTTCTAAATTTTGGTAGCATTCGAACCAATGAATATGTTGGGACAATTGTTTTCAACGGTGAACAAGTCAACATATTTCCAAAAGTGTTTGAAGCAAAAGGTAGTTCAAATAGTCTTAATCATTTAATGTCTAATTTGGTCCAATGGCTTGATTATTGCTCAAAACTAGATTTTCCTTTTGTTTCAATCAAGAGCGATTTAAATGGTATTGATAATTTTAAAGAATTATTTATTACATTATTTGCTAAGAAACTGTCGCAAGTGCTGGAGCACGGATCATATTATAAATATGAAGATCGAGTGGAAGACCTCCGAGTTATAAGAGGACGATTGGACATTAATGATTATATTTCGAGAAAAATACCAAGCGGTCAATATGACACTTTCAGATGCGAATACTCAACGTTTGAATATGACAATCTGTTCAATCGCATTATTAAGTATGTTTGTAGAAAACTATTTAATCAAACACGACCTGTAAACCAAAAAATATTTAGAAACGTTATTCTTAGAATGTCCGATGTTTCTGATGTTGTTTGTATTGCTAGAGACTGCGATAAGGTAACTCTAAATAGAATGCAAAGTGAATATCGCAGTATTTTGTCTCTTTGCAAAATCTTTTTACTCAATGATTTGCCTGGATATACGATGGACACAAAAGAATCGTTCTGCTTCTTATTTCCTATGCCTTTGCTTTTTGAGGGCTTTATTGGTGGGTTCCTTAAATCGATTTTGGATGGGAAAGGAAGAGTTGAACTACAAAAAAGTGATCAACCCCTTATTAATGACATTAGATATGCCGGAAAATCATATGGTCCTGCATTCATGATGCGACACGATATATTATGCACAATCGAAGACAAAGTCTTCTTGATGGATACAAAATACAAAAAAATACAAAGATTTGAGGACGCAAAAGAAGACGAAACTCTTTGGAAGATGCAACTCATTCGCGGTGTCAATCAGCAAGATTTATATCAAGTATCTACATATGCGGCTAAAAGGAATCTAAAAAAGGCCTATATTATTTACCCATTATTAAGATATGAAGATGTTGAAAGCGATATGCCGATTCTTCAAGAATTGATACTTACAGGCAATTCATCACTTGACGATATAAAATTTGTGGATGTTGTTTTAGTTAGAGTTCCTTTTGTTTTTGAAGAGGACATAGACAAAACCAAAGAAATGCTCACTAATACCTTGCTTAAGATATTTGGATAGGTATGAACAATAAAGAAAAACGTAAATACATGACAGATTTGTTGGTTTTTCAATCAACTCCTTTCATGTCTGAATTTGAAACAAGGAAAGATTTTCTCAAAAAGACTCCTATTATCCTATATAAATATAGACCGTTTGATAGATACGCTTTTGAAATGATTGAAGAGGGGTATGCATATTTAGCTCCGGTTAAAGGTCTCGATGATCCTTTTGATTGCCTTAATGATTTCACAATTAATGATTTCTATAACGAAAAGACTCATAAAATTACTCCAAAAGCAGTTGATTTCATTATTAAGTTAGTTTGCCCGAAAGGCATTCAAAATTTATCTCCTAAAGAAGTGAAAAAATTAGCCCTTCAATGCACAAAAGAAGATGGCATAGATTATGAAAAAGTTCCTAAGGTGGTTACATCAAACGGTATCATGACTAGAACAGAGGTTGAACCGTTGTTTGTGGTACTCAATACATTTAATGAAAATTTTGAAGGTGTAATTGAGAGCGCAAAACTAGATGGATTTGCAAAGAGCGCAATGTCACCTGGTGATAGGGTAGGCATATGCTCGTTATCAGAGAAGAGAGATAACAAAGTTATGTGGTCCTTGTATGGAAATAATTACGAGGGATACTGCATTGAATACGATATTCCAAAAAGACAAGAGGTTACTCCCAATCTTTGTCCTGTTATTTATACAAAAAGGAACAATAATAGATTTATCGAGAAGATGATTGAAGACGCTATTGGTGCATTTATGCGAGCCGTAACCGATGGTCATTTGACTGGCAACATTGGTGCATCTATGGAATTATTCTGCACAAAAGATACTGATTGGTCATATCAAGCAGAATGGAGACTAATTGCCAATGCAGGAGGCAGATTCCGTTATTTAAATATCAAGGCAGTATATCTTGGATTCAAAGTTAAAAAATCAAACGAGAGCAAGATGAAAAAACTAGCTAAAGAAAAAGGATTTAGTTTATTCAAGATGAATCAACTTAGTGGAAAGAAACGAATCACATACAGCAAAATTATATAGAAAACATGGTTCCACAATAGCCTCTACGATTGCGCGTATATGCGTGCACATGAGCACCTGCGCGTATCAAGGCATGTCGAGACAGTTGTGGCTTTAGCGCTGAAGAAGTAGTCCATTGTCCTGTTGGTGGTATGTTAGTGACATTGGATGTTTTGTGAATAAAGGTCGTTTGCAGTAAAATTAATGTAAATAAACACTTTGACTGATATTTTTGCAAAAATTCGACGTTGGGAACATATTTGGAGAAATAATGAAGAATGCATTTATTAAACTTTGGAATTTTCATGGGTTTATTGGCAAAATATTGACCTTTGTTTGTCTTACTTTGATTTTAGGTGGACTTATTGGGCTAATTACAGGAGTTACTAAATGTTCGTCAACAGATGAAGTTGTTGCAACGAATTACTTTCTAAATGAAGATGTTCCTTTACATGGTGAGAATTATACGGTCACCGTTATTAAATGCTGGAGTAGCGAAACCATAGAAACAATAGGAAAAGATTTAAAAACAAATAACTTGAGTGGCAACTTCATTAATGTAGAACTATCTATAAATCAATGTGAAAACAGCAGTTTAAAACCGCACATACTCGATTCTGATGATTTTAAATTAAAAAGTCACACTGGTGTTTATATTCCTTTGAATGATATTTTAGGAGCCGTCGGATGGGATGGAATAGATGTTCATGTCGACACAAAAGATGGTGGGCATGTTATGAGTTCGGCCAACTTTTCAACTAGAAATTCTGTGATGGATTATGACTATGTTGGAAAAGAGATTTCTACGTTCAACCCTATTGATGCAACTCTTCATTTTGAAATGAATGAGCTTTTTAAGGTAGAGGAAGAACTCATGGTTTTGGAGTGTGATTTTTATTATTCTAATTTTGGATTCCGAAAAGGTTCGGATATCATTTTATTGCCAAGACCTAATAGCTTGTAATAATTAGAGAGTAGTGGTTTTCTAATCGGAAATGATACATGTTACTTCCGTTTACAAGATATATTTAGATACCAAAACAGGCCCATGTAATACTTAGACCTGCTTTTTCATGCGTTTACAAACACTTCTTAAATCAAGACGATTTTATAGTTGATTTTGTATGTCTTTGAACTGACGTTTCTTGAGTGTTCACCATGCCCGATTTCAAGGTGCTATCGCTGATGTCTAGGCCATGATACTTCTCGAGTTCTTTGTTGATGGAGTCTAACTCCTGAATTAGTTTTTTGAATTTTATCCAAAGTCTTAAGTAAAAATGCACAAATGTCTAAATCAGAAAAGCACAAAAGTATAAAGTAATAGTTGATTGTAGTTTTCTTTTGCCATACAATTATGTTAGGAAAAAATGAAACAAAAGAATTATAAAAAAAGAATTATCGATGAATTGATTGATGAAAGAAATGAAGCGTTTGTGGCTTTAAATATTGTTGGACCTAAAGGATGCGGTAAAACAGAAACCGCATCGCAAAGATGCAGCACTATAATTGCTTTTCAAAACGAAGACGAAAGAGAAAATCTATTGAAAATTGCTAATACACTCCCAAGTAACTTTGTTAATAATCCAAAACCAATCCTGTTTGATGAATGGCAAGACGCCCCAAAAGTTTGGGGCATGGTTAGATCATATTGCGATGACCATCCTGAAGAATTAGGTTCTTTCTATTTAACTGGTTCCAGTTCAAAAAATATTGCGGTCCCACATACCGGAACTCTTAGAATAGCACAGTTACAAATGCGGCCAATGAGTCTATATGAAACAGGAGAATCAAACGGGCAAATTAGTTTAATGCAACTTTTTGATGATCCTTCATCGTTTTCAGGATGTCAATCAGACTC
>JBAYYI010000098.1:0-5899 GCA_041673165.1 Bacteroidales bacterium | reverse complement strand
TTCACTGCCTTATATAAGAGAAACATAAGACTAAGAGCATACATTCTTCTTCCGTTTGGGTTAGTGATATCAATAAACTCAACCGTCTTAGGCATAAATACCTTATAGCTTATATTTTGAACCTTATTATTAACATAGGCTCCTAAGATTGGGAATTCTGTCTTAACTCCTGCAAACATTCCAACCTCATTAACCGTTGATCCAAAAGGAACTAAGATTTTTGAGTTATTGTTCTTACATATAATTTCTAACATTTCTACCATATAATCTCCTTCTTTTCTTTTTTATTAGCATAGTAACGTTTATCCTTGACGTCTTTATATATCTCTTGACCAATTAATTTTCTAATTACTACCGAAGCGCACATACAACCAAAGATTGGAGGAAGATAAGATATCGTGCCAACAACACTTTTCCTATTTGTACCTAATTCCTCAACGACAGTCTCTGGATTAACTTTCTCTGAAGAAAAAACAACAGGGAAACCAGTATAGACCCCAAGCCTATGCAATCTCTTCCTAACGGCATTTGCTAAGGTGCAATTATAGGACTGAGAAACATCTCCTATCTTTATTTCCATAGGGTCAAACCTACCACCACTTCCCATTGAAGAAACGATAGGGATGCCAAGTTCGAGAGAGTGAAAAATAAGAAACACCTTAGGCGTAAGGGTGTCTATTGCATCAATAATAAAATCATATTTATCTGCTTCCAATATCTCGAGCATCCTTTCTTCGTGAATATAGTGGTCAATGATACTTAGCTCTACATTTTCATTGATATCTTTAAGCCTCTCACCTAAACACTCTGCTTTTTTCTGCCCTTGTGTTGAAGAAAGGGCAATAAGTTGACGGTTAATATTTGATTCATTTATTATATCACCATCTATAATTGTTATCTTACCCACTCCTGCCCTACAAAGTGTTTCAGCAGCATAAGCTCCAACCCCACCCAATCCAACAATCATAACATGTGAACCCTTTAACTTCTCCAGTCCCTCCACTCCAATCAATAATTCTGTCCTTGAATACATATAATAATATTGTAATTCTTGTTTTATAATTAATGCAAAGATAATAAGATTTAGTCTTTCTAAATAAAATATCATTAAAATCATCCTAAATATTGCATAGATAACGAATAATGAGTAATTTTGTCAAACTATTTCACCCTAAAGCTTAAACATGTTCGTAAAAACCTTTAAAAATAATTATCTCTTACAGTTAACCATACTAACTACAATACCTATCCTACTATGGATACCTGCTTTTTTTTCACCCCCAACACCAATAATTACTAATTTCGACACTTCAATATACAAACTTATCTACCACACACTCTCACCACTCAAAACCCTATGCACAATTCTTGCTTTCGTTTTAGTCATTATTCAAGGACTAATAATTAATAATATATTCTCTTCCAACCAACTCTCACCCTCAACAACCTTTCTGCCAGCCTTTATCTATGTTCTCCTTCTTAGCAGCAACTATGACCTAATGACAATTAGCCCAATGCTAATCCTCAACACCTTCATCATCTTTGCCATCTATTTTCTTTTCCGTTCTTTCGACAAATCAGAGGGTTTGGACGAGGTTTTCAGTTCAAGCTTATTCGTATCACTTGCCTTTCTCTGCTTTAAGCCGTCTATTTTCTTCATACTCTGGGTTTGGTTTGCCCTACTCAACTATAGGTTCTACAAATGGAGATATTGGATTATTAGCCTCCTTGGTTTCTTAACCCCAGTTATCTTTTTAGCAACTTACTATTTCATTTTTGACAAACTATATATAGAGGGATTAGCCTTTATCAACAAAACAAACTTTATCCCTAATTTCTTTGTTGATGTTAAACCAATTTACTTTGTTTTTTATGCAGTAATTGGATTCTTAGGACTAATATCTCTTATCAAACTACTATCAAGCAAGGCAGACAACAACATAAATTATAGGAAGAAAACAAATATCATAGTCATCTTTTTTGCAATAGCAATCCTGCCTGGGCTTTATAACCTTGGCAAAGACTATCTAATCTTTTTGCTTGCCCCTGCCCTATGCTATCTCTTAGCTCATTTCCTCAATGTAAAGAGGAAACTAATCTATTCAAACATCATATTTTCAATTCTTTTCCTACTAATTATCACTAAACTAATCTTCTCTTTAACCTAAGAGTTGAAAGTTTTTTAGAATAATAAAGAGTTTTTTCGTACATTTGCACAAAATAAAAATATCATAGATAATGAAAACTGGAGTTGTTATTTTCCCTGGTTCAAACTGCGACCACGACATAATTTATGTTCTACAAGATATCCTAAAACAAGAAGTTGTAGAGCTATGGCATAAAGACACAGACCTTAAAGGCTGCGATTTAATTGTTCTTCCAGGAGGTTTTTCTTTTGGAGACTACCTTCGCTCAGGAGCAATTGCACGTTTCTCCCCCATTATGGACAGCGTGATTGAGTTTGCAAACAATGGCGGATATGTAATTGGAATATGCAATGGATTTCAAATCCTTACAGAAGCTAATCTATTGGAAGGAGCACTTCTTCACAACAATAAACAAAAGTTTATCTGCAAAAACCAATACATAACACCACAAACCAACAATACAATCTTCACCAAGGAAGCGGAACTAAAGAAAGCCTATAATATTCCAATAGCTCACGGCGAAGGACGTTTCTTTGCAGATGAAGAAACATTGAAAAGCCTAAACAAAAACGACCAAATCCTATTCCGTTACTGCGATGAAAATGGTAAAATAACAGAAGAGTCTAACCCTAATGGCTCACTTGAAAACATTGCAGGAATAACAAATAAGACAAGAAACGTATTTGGAATGATGCCTCACCCTGAACGTGCCTCAGATAGCGAATTGGGAAGCACAGATGGCAGAATACTATTTGAAAGTATAATCAAACACATAAAGTAATTATCTTTTTAGATAGTTTATTAGTTGAAGGGTTTAAGGTCTTATCGCATTGCGTAGCCTTAAACCCTTTATTTTTTAAATCATATCCATAAACCCTCAACCCTAATCTCTAAACAAATAAAAAATGCTCCTACCTTATTATAAGTCCGAAGAAACAATAGAATGCGGAATTGACGAAGCAGGAAGAGGATGCTTATGTGGACCTGTTGTTGCCGCAGCAGTAATCCTTAAAAAAGGGTTTTCAAATGATATGCTTAACGACTCAAAGCAGCTAAGCCATAAAAAGAGAAAAGCATTAAGAGAGATAATTGAAAGGGAAGCCTTAGCCTTTGAAGTTGGCTTTGTGGATAATTGTGAGATTGACGAAATAAATATCCTTAACGCCTCATTTCTTGCAATGACAAGGGCAGTAGAAAAACTAAAAACAAGACCAGAGATATTACTAATTGACGGCAACCGTTTCCGTTCCACAATAGATATTCCACATGTTTGCATAGTGAAAGGCGATACAAAATACCAGTCAATAGCAGCAGCATCCATTCTTGCCAAGACTTATAGAGATGATTTTATGGAAGAGCTTGCAAAGACATATCCAAACTACGATTTTCAGAAAAACAAAGGCTACCCAACAAAATACCATAGAGAAGCAATAAAAGCCCACGGCACAACCCCCTTTCACCGAAAAACCTTCAACCTACTTGGAAACCCTACCCTATTTGAATAAAAGAATAGTTTAGGTTAGACTTTCTTTGATTTATTATCCTAAGCCACTTTACTCTCTTTTTCTTTATAGAAATAGGATAAGCCCAATCCGAAAACTAAAAGTATAGTCCCAATAATAAAAGCATAAAACCCTGCTTTATCTGGGTAATTGTCTTTCATAAAAGCAACAATCTGAGGGCCTATAATACCACCAAAACCCCATGCAGTAAGGATTGCACCATATAATGCAGGCATAAGCTTAGCACCATATTCATCATTAATTAGCGAAGGAACAACACCAAAACCCCCACCATAGCAAAGCAAAATGATGCAGACAAAAATCATAAAGAGGATTGGATGAGATACGAAGATAAGACCTACGAATATGATTGCTTGTAGTAGAAGTAGTATTCTAAATGTTTTAATCCTCCCAATTTTGTCGGAAACCCCACCCCAGAAGAAACGACCTAATCCATTAAAAACAGAACTTATAGCAATAAGAGTTGCACCTGAGGCTGATAATGTGGCAATAAGAACTGGGTCAGCGAAGTTTGTGGAAGCAGGCATTTGCAATTTCAAAAGGTCTTGCAAAAGTGGAGATTGGAAAGAGATGAAAATCATTCCCGCAACAATGTTTACCATAAAGATAAGCCAAAGAATGATAAATGATTTTGAGAAAATAAACTTAAAAGGTGAGATATTAAGAGAAGTACTTGCATTAATAATTTTCTTTTCAGCAGGAGGTAGTTTTAGAAACGAAGCAGACAGAGGCAAGAAAACAAGTAAGGTAAGCCCAATATATAGGAATGTCTTGCTTAAATCATTATTGCTAATCTCTAAGAAAAGAGGAGCCAAAAGCTTTGACATCACTAATGCACCCAGACCAAAACCCATAACAACCATTCCAGTTGCAAGACCTTGTTTTTTAGCGAACCACTTCGACACAGTTGCAACAGGAGTAACATAAGCCAAGCCTAAACCCGACCCTCCTACTAAACCAAAAGAGACATATAAGAGCCACAAAGTTCCAGTTGAAAGAGCATAAGCAGAACCAATATATCCTAAGGCGTAAAGGAAACCTCCGACAACTGCAAGCTTTCTTGGACCATATTTTTCAATCTTATTTCCACCCCAAGCAGCCATAAGACCAAGCATAAAAATAGATAAACTAAACGCCCAAGCAACCTCCGCATTCGACCATCCTGACAACTCAGTTATAGGAGTTTGGAAAAAGCTCCAAGCATAAACAGTGCCAAGACACAAATGAATAACAGTCCCCACAATAGCAATAAGCCATTTCTTTTCAATTCTAATCATTATCTTAAATCTTCATATTTAAACCCATACAACAAACCACTCCATTCTGCACTCATACAAATATAGATAAAAATTTTCACTTCCAACAAATAATACTAAAGTTTAATTCCTATTTTTTCCTCTTCTTTGCAATCAAACCCTTAGGTAAAGCAGGCATAGTTTCAAACTTCATATCCTTAATAGAGTCCGTAAGTTTCCTATCAGCCTTATAAGTCACCTTAGTCGCTTTCACCTTCTTAGCAGTAATATCCTTAGGATCATCGAAACCCTCACTCGTCACCCAAACCCCAAAAGTCCCAATCCCTTTCAACTTCACACTCGCCCCCATCATAAGTTTCTCCTTAATAACGTCCGACAAAGCCGACACAGCCCCAATAACATCGCCCTGAGTCAAAGAACACCTCTGCGAAATCTCCTCTGCCAAATCGTCCTCATCAAAAACCATAAAAGTCTTAGGACAAGCATAAAACTTTTCCACCACTTGACCCCCAGCATCCTTAAACTTCCTCTTCCAAATATCAAACGTTTTTCCCATAATCTTATTATTTATTAAATTAATACACTATCTCCCCACAAAACTACTAAATTCCAATGACATATCACCAAATTTCAACCAAAAACAACTTCATCCCAATCCCAAATAACATCATTCCAACACCAAAAATCTTAGTTCCAACCTCCTATATCTTCATATCAAACTTTTCTTTCAAAGACTCAATCTCCACTTCATGCCATGATACTACAAGAATCATGCCATGAATCAACCAACATCATGCCATGATTCCACCCAATTCATGCCATGAAATGAAGACTGAAACAAAGGAAAAAAAGTATAATATGGGGATTTGACCCGTCCTGAATAAAGTTGACAGATTTGTAATTAAGACTAAATGCAGTTTGCATTTGTTTTCTATCGTCCTGATTTTAGTTTACACTTGATAAAAACAGGTTG
>JBAYYI010000097.1:0-5981 GCA_041673165.1 Bacteroidales bacterium | reverse complement strand
TCGGATTGAAAAGATAGCTCAAAGTAGTTTTGAATATTATCTAAAACAAGATTTGTAGGAGTTGTAATTTCATTAACAGTTAGGTTTAATGTAATAATACTATCACAACCATTTATTGCTTGAAGGGTTCGTGTATAAGTTCCTGTTGTATCACTTATAAAATTAAACTCATAATTACTATACTGCATCCCTTTGCATATAGTATCATTAAAAATTGTTATAACTGAAGGTATAATACTTAGATTTAAAATAATACTATCGCAACCATCAATAAAAGTATAAATGCCAGCAGAATCAATAATTGCACCATAATCACTGTATATACTTCCTTCACAAATTGAAGTGTCAATATGTTGTACTGTTTTAATCCCAATTAAATTTCCTAATAAACTCCAATATGTTGCAGATTGATAAAGAGGTATTGAATTACAAGGAACATAAAATGGCATGAATTGACTTATTCCAAATAAACTATTGCTTTGTATTGAAGGTGGATTTATTGCTTCGCATGTTATTGAGCTTAAGCCACAGTTAGTGAACGCATAGCTTCCAATTGAAGTTACAGATGAAGGAATATTTATTGAGGTTAAAGCAGTGCAATTATTAAAAGCATTATTACCAATTGAAATAACAGAATTTGGAATATTTATAGAAGTTAATCCACTACAACTCCCAAAAGCAGAATAACCAATTGAAGTAACGGAGTTTGGAATTGTCAATGATGTAAGTCCACTACAAGAATAAAAGGTTTGATCTCCTATTGAAGTAATAGCATTTGGGATAGTTAATGAAGTAAGTCCACTACAATATTGAAAGGTTGCATTACCAATAGAAGTAACAGAGTTTGGAATATTTATTGAGGTTAATCCACTACAACCACCAAAAGCATCATCACCAATTGAAGTAACAGAACTCGGAATTATTATTGATAGTAGTCCATGACAGTTAATAAAAGTATTTTGCTCTATAGAAGTAACGGAGTTTGAAATTGTGACAGAGGCTAAACCAGTGCAAGCACTAAAAGCACCAAGACCAATAGACGTAACAGAGTTTGGAATTATTATAGAAGTTAATCCTATACAACCACTAAAAGCAGAAATTCCTATAGAAGTAACAGAGTTTGGAATATTTATTGAGGTTAATCCTGTACAACCGATAAAAGCATCATCACCAATTGAAGTTAGGGAGTTTGGAATCGTTATTGTGGTTAATAAACTGCAACCAAAAAATGCACAGTAAGGAATTGTAGTAATAGCATTCGGAAGAATTATTGAGGTTAGTCCGTTACAATTATAAAAAGTACCACTATCAATTGCTATAACATTATAGTAATTATTATTATATTGTACTGAATTTGGAATAGAAACTAATCCAATATATTCATTTTGGTAATCCATATAGGAAATCCCTGCATAGGTTACTGAAACAGTTAGAGGTGAAGTTGATGATGTGATTTTATAATAGATTGTATTTCCATTATAAATTGCAGAAAAGTCATGTGCTTTGGCGTTTAGATTTATTGCTAATATTATTGCAAATAAAATTAATACTATTTTTTTCATTTCATTTGGGTTTTTGCAGAATTCAAATTATAAATACAACTTCTAATTCTGTTGTTAATATATTGTTTAATTGTTTTCTTATTTTAAACCGCAAGTATGAGTATGAAATCTATATAGATATGTTTTTAGTTTATTCTATCTGCAAATATAACTCCAAAATCAAATTTTTGCAAGCTTTTTTTAACTTTTCTAATAAGGATAGTTGCATTTTTCTCATAAGATAAGAGTTGTATAACAAAAAAGAGACGTAGTAAATTACGTCTCTTTTCAATAATAACTGAATATCTAAACAATTATTTTAAGATTAGTTTTTCTGTTCTCTTTGTTTTATCTGTTACTATGCTAATAAAGTAAATCCCTTTTGAGTGGTTTCTAAGGTCAATGGTGGTTTCAAATTTACTATTAGCTCTTGTGCTCATTCTTTGAATTTCTCTTCCGCTTATGTCAGTCATGGTGATTTCAATATTTCCCTCCACATTATCAATTTCTAACTTAGAGCTTGAAGATGTTGGGTTAGGGTAGAGGTTGATTTTGATTGGGTTTTGTTCGATTGGGTTTAGTTGAAGGCATTGAACATTTATATCATCTCCATAATATATACCTATTGGGTTTTTAATGTATGCTCGATAGTAAAAAGAGTTCTCCTCTTGACATGGACTTTGAATTTTATAACTGAAGTCAGTTGTTGTTATGGTGTATGGAATGGTTTGTTTTGTGGTTTCGGGTTGGTTGAGTTCTGGGTTTGGTGAGTTGGAGTATATAAAGCCTATTTCAATGTTTTGTGTTGTGTTGCCTGTGTGTATTAACTTTCCTTGCATTATGATTGAGTCAGTTTCTGATATTATCTCTGGATTTAGAGAGGTAACTTCTCCTAAGGTTAGTGGTGCATTAGGGGTGGAGAAAGTCATTATTGTTCCAAAGGTTGTTCCTATTGCATTTGTTATAAAAGCTCTGTATTGGTAGTTTGTATTGGCTACTAAATTATTTAAATTGTTATTGAATGTTGGGTTGTTATTTGTTTGGGTTATTGTTGTCCATAGGTTTGTTGTGGTTGGTTTATATTTGAAACCACTTGTTATTACTGGATAGCTTCCTGAAGAATATGCTCCATAAACAGTTACTGAACTTGGGTTATTGAGGGTTGAGGCTCCTGTTACGACTTCAGCTTGTGTTAGGATTTGGGTCATAAAGGTGTCTACGGTTTGAGGATAGCTCTTCCCTGATGATGTTAATACGTATGGTCTGACATTATATAATGTGTTTTGATTGAGTGATGAAAGTGTTATTGTAAATGGACTTGTGGTGGATTGTTGTGGTATTGATGTCCAGTTATTGCTGGTTGTTTTTTTATATTCCATTCCATTTGCAATTATTGTTTCTGTGCCTTGGTAGAATGAGCTATTGATGGTTGCCGAGTTGTGGGTTATATTTGTTATTGAGTCTGTTCTAACAATTGGTGAAAGAAATTGTAGTAAGTTTACTGATAAATCATCTATATATATATTGTATCCTTTTTTAGATACTGCTTTTAGCATTATATAAGTCTCACCTACTGCTTCTGGGCCTACATTAAAGCTGTATTCATTCCAAGAATTAGAACTTACAACTGGGTCCGCAAGTCTGTTATTTGAAATAAAACCGATTTTTCTTGCTCCGTTAAACGATATTGAGGAGTTAACATATACCTCTACTCCTTCATCTGATTTGGAATAGGATCCATTAGTTCTATATATCCAAAAGCTAACGTTATAGAAATAGTTAGGGAATGAAATTTTTGGAGTTATAAGGGCTGTCCATTCATTAGAGGCTGCGTTATAGGAGTTAAATTTTAGCATATTTGTTCCAGAGTGTGGTGAGCAGGTTGGTAGGTTGCCAATTGAAACGGTGTCAAAGTTATTTACTCCTGATGATATATTATTCCAACAAGTTAGTGGGGTGTCAAAATCTTCTGAAAAAGGAGGATTGAGGATTATTCCACAGTCGGTTGTAAAGCTTTCTATTTGTGAGTATGATAGTCCTGTTGAGGAGTTAAGAAATACTCTATATTGGTAGGTTGTGTTTGGAAGAAGGTTACTTATGTTATGATGGAGTGGGTTAGTGGAAACAAGCTCTTGAGTATAATTGGATGTTCTAAGTTTTCTATATTCAAATCCCATGGAGGTGATTGAATTGGCAGTAACTATTGCATTAAGGGTTGCTGATGATTGAGTTGAGTTGGTTATAGGAAGGATTGTTAATACTGGTGCAAAGGTATTATTATAGTAAATAAAGTTTAGTATTGTATCTTGGTCATAGTGAATGTTTACTAATGCTTTTCCTGTTGGGGTTTGGTCTTTTAGCTTTGACCCAACAAATGAAGTGATGTTTTGATTTCCAGGGTATGTTGTGCTGCCAGAACTAACATTTGAAGAATCGCCATAAGCTGGAAGAATAAAAAAGCCTCTATTGTTAGGGTTGATATTTATTTTATTTATTCTTGAATTAGTCCACTGGTCTATTAGATAATTATCACCATGGAAAATTATCATTCCCTTTGCAGGTGTGTATGCATCCCATTTGGTTTTATCTCTATGTTCGAATATTAAAAATTCGTTATAGCTTAGGTTTACTTTATATGCTTTATTGCTATCTGAAAGAGCTGGAAGGGTGCAAATGGTGCTGTCAATGGTTAGAATAGTTGGATTGAACCAACCAAGCATCTGCCTTTCAAGTGATGATAGGTGAGGTGGAGTTCTGGATTCATTATTATAGTTTCCACTTGACATAAGATCCCAAGATCCTAAAACTATTGATTGTCCACCTGTTCCTTCATAATCAGTGTCGTAGAAGTCGGGTAGTCCAAGGACATGTCCCATTTCGTGACAAATTGTGCCTATTCCATCAACTTGAGTTTCTGTTTTCAACTCATTTGAACAAGAATAGCTATATACTGAAACTCCATTGAAGGTTGGTGCAGAAGGAACAACCCAGCTGTGAGGCCAAATAGCATCAGTTCCTCCGCCATTATGATGACCTCTTCCTGCGTAAACAACATGAACCATGTCGACATATCCATCACCATCATTATCAAAATCAGCAAAGTTTATTTGTTGGCTTGCAAGAGAACAAGCCTCTTCAACCATTTCTCTTGGTCTAATGTCGTGACCACCACTTTCTGTTTCAGCTCCATAATAAGCTTGATTTTCGCTTAGGATATATGGTCCAACAACAACGAAATTAGCATCTAAGGCTCCCATTGAATTATCAAAATAATAATCCTTAACACTCCCTGTTGCTCCATTTGTTGTATAGTTAGCTTGAGATATTTGATTTGCCATAGTTACTCCATTGGTTGTGTTAAATGCAATGTCGGAGAAGCTTACCATTATTACAAGGAAATTTGGAGTGGAGGTAGAGGGGGTGTAATTTACAGTTCTATTAGAATATCTCTCTTCTCTTCTTTTTTTAAATACATCAAGTTGAGATGAGTTATAGAAAATGCCTTTCTTGATTGAAGATAGGAAAAGTATTTCATCTGCAGATCTATATTGAGGGTCGGATGCTAAGACATTAGACTGTACTAATTTCTCATTCTCATCTTTAATTGCATAAAATATTTCTCCTTTTGCATCTTCAAACATTGTGTATCCATCAATTGAGTTTAGCCAAACAATGAATTCATCTCCATTTGATATATAGCTTATTGTTTTACCGTTAGGTTGTGTTTTTGTATGGGTTTGGTTTTTGTTAGCAGGTGCTGCAAATAATCCAAAGTGAAAAAGAGTTATTAAGAAAAATACTCTTAGAAATGTATTTATTAACTTCATCTTATATTGTTTTTGTTTTCAAAATATTAAATTGAAGTAGCAAAGATAATAATTATTTTGAATTATATACAAAAAAAGTGGCTGCCTTTGTTTAGACAACCACTTATGGTTAAATAAAAGAATGGTTGGCTCTTTCAAAGTAAATACTCCTTAGTTTTGAAATTAATGTTATTCAAATTTTTATTTAACAATTAGCTTTTGAGTTTTATTAATATCTGAATTTTGAATTCTAATATAATATATTCCTTTTGCTAAATTGTTAAGATCTATATTTTGTTCTAAAATTCTACTTATAGCTTTTGTATTTATTGTGTTAAGTGTTCTTCCTTGAATGTCACTTAAAGTAATTTTAGTTTCACCACTTATTCCTGTTATGATTAGGTTAGTTTGACTATTTGCTGGGTTTGGATACACCATTATAGATATTTTATTTTCATGAGCTCCATTTATTCCTAATGTTATAAAGCTTTTGATTGTTCCATAAGTAGTTCCTGATGCTGTTGTTGCATATGCTTTAAATTCATAATCTATATTAGGGGTTAAATCTGTTAAATTATGATTTATTGTATTACCTATCAAAGTTGATATTACAGGCATCCATGTATTTGAACCA
>JBAYYI010000096.1:0-6168 GCA_041673165.1 Bacteroidales bacterium | reverse complement strand
TAGCGGAGTTGCAGGAATGTTTATTGCTATTTCAACAAAGAATGATTTGGATAAAAGTTCTAGATTTATAAAAGCTTTAAACGACCCAAATGCTTGGTTTACTAAGAAAAACCAAACCCCTTCGACCGAAGTTTTAGTAGCAGAAACTCTAATGCCTCTCCTAAACCAGGCTTACGATGTCTATATTTCAGGTATTGATATAGTAAACACTTGGAATGCAGTCCTTCCTAATATTGACAATATTGCACTTTTGAAAAATATTGCTACTCATAGGGATAATATCCTCAAAGAAGATTATAAGTTTTTGCTATCCAATACCTCTAAGCTCTTGTCAGAGATAATTCGTTTGGACGATAATAGCGATATTTCCTTTATTTACGAAAAAATTGGTACGCAGCTCAAATATATAATGATAGATGAGTTTCAAGATACTTCGTGTTTAAACTGGGAAACTCTAAGACCGTTAGTTATTGATAGCATTGATAATACGGAAAATAGGAGTATTATTGTTGGTGATGTGAAACAGTCGATTTATAGGTGGAGAAATGGTGATTGGAGGATATTAAACGATATAAATAAGGGGATTAACTATAGTAATGGTTTGAGTTCTTCACGCATTCCTAATATCAAAAACCTTAGTACTAATTATAGGACTGACGGAAACATAATAGACTTTAATAATGAGGTCTTTTCTGATGGGGTTTCTATGTTAGCAGATGGGATTGAGAAGTTAGATTCGGATTATACTTCTGAAATAAAGGGAGTTTTTTCTGATTCGGAGCAACAATACAAAGATGAGGTTAAGGGAAAAGGGGAGGTTAGATGTAGGTTTGTTGAAGGGGCTAATATTTCTGACTATGACCCAAAGATTAAAGAGGTTATTATTGAAGAGATTCTTTATTTCTTGGATAAGGGATATAAGAATAACGATATTGCAATACTGACAAGAAATAATAAAAACATATCAGAGATAGCTAATCATCTTACTGAAAATGGGTTTAATGTTGTTTCCGATTATGCTTTTAGCTTTGCAAGTTCAAGGAGTCTTAACCTAATTATTGATTGTCTTAGATATATTTCAAATAATAAGAATACTGTTTCCCTTTTCAATATAAAGAGAAGCGTATATGGGGAGGAGAAATCGTTTTCCCAATCTCTTAGTGAGGTAAATCAGGTGCCTGAAGAACTATCTTGGCTAAATAGTAGAGAGAACCTTCTTAATAAACCACTTTTTGAATTAGTTGTCTTTATCATTAAGCACTTAGACTTAGATAAGGACGAAACTGAGCTTTCTTTTATAACTTCTTTCTGCGATAAATTGCAAGACTATACGAGCGGAAACACTTCTGATATAAATTCTTTTTTGAAGTACTGGGATGAAGACTTATTGGAGACTAAGATTTCAATAAATGAGGACTATGATGGCATCAGGATAAGTTCTATTCATAAGTCTAAGGGTTTGGAATATCCTATTGTAATTCTGCCTTATGCTAATTGGTCTTTTACAAGCAGTGAAGAAATATGGTTAGATGAAAATAGGTTAAACGACCATATAAGTCCTGAGATAAGGAACAAGATACCGACCTTGTTTGCAGCATCAGGCAAATTGGAGAACTCCTTATATCCAGAAGTTTTTCAGGAAGAAAAAATGCAGCAATATGTTGATAATCTTAATATTCTTTATGTTGCACTAACAAGACCAAAGCATGGGATTTCAATCATAGGGCAGCTGCCAAAGACATCAAATACTACAACAAATGTATCTCACTTCCTACGTGACCATCTTGTAAATAAAGGTTATTTAGAAACTAAACAAATGGGCGATGAGGTTGAATATTTTTATTTTAAGTTAGAAGAAGAGGGTAAAAAGATAGAAAACAAGGAAGAAAAGCAAGCAAAGGATAAAAATACTAATAATATATTTAAAATATCGCCTGAGCAAGTCCCTATGCAATCAGGTTTTAAGGGAGCAGAGATAAGATATTCACAAACAAAACAAGCAAGCCAGTATGTTAAGGCAATGCTTGAGGGAAAGGAAAAAGAGATTAGTCCAAGGCTTAAGGGTATTATTCTTCATAATCTCTTTTCAAATATAATAGTTCATAAGGATGCAAAAAAGGCTCTTGAATTATCGATTGCTAAAGGTGAGATATCTAAGGATGATACTTCATACTTTGGAGATATAATTAGTAAAATGCTTTCTGTTAATGAGGTTGCGACTTGGTTTGATGGAACTTATAAGGTGATGAATGAGGTTGATATAATTACTAAAGAAAAAGATATTATTACTTCAAGGCGTCCCGATAGGCTTATGATAGGTAAGGATAAAGAAATCTTAATAGTGGATTATAAATTTGCCTCTTCTAAGAACAATCTCGAAAGATATTGCAATCAGATAAACGAATACAAATCACTATTAGAAGCAATGGGTTTCAAAATTGTTAAGCCATACCTTTGGTTTATTAGTTTTGAAAAGGATGAATTTGTATCGGAGATAATTGCAGTAAAATAAATATCGAATTTTTAAAACACTAAGATAATCAATATGGTTAACGATAATTTTCTTTCTTCAGTTGCTAAGAATATTTCTAAGCATTATGGCGATGATTTCAAAGACTTAAATATTATTTTCACCAATAAAAGGGCTAAGGTCTTCTTTAATGAAGCTCTTTATGAGTATTTGCAAAAGCCTTTCTTCTCTCCAAACTACTATACCATTAATGATTTTGTGGGTAAGTACTCTCAGCTTATTGAAGCCGAAGAACTAATCCTAATCTACTATCTATTTGAAGTTTATTCTGAGGTTTACTATCGTGATAAGCCTGAAAAGGAGCCTGAAAGCTTTGATCATTTCTATTTTTGGGGACAAACCCTTCTAAGAGACTTCGATGATATTGACAAGAACCTTGCATCAGCTGAGCAGGTCTTCACAACAATTGAAAGCTATAAGGAATTAGAAAACAGGTTTGAGTTTCTGACTGATGAGCAGAAATCTCTATTAAATGGTTTCTTTGAAGGATGTTTTAAACTCGATGCTACTTCTACAATAAAAGAAAGGTTTATATCTGTTTGGAACTGCTTGCTTGAAATCTATACTAAGTATAAAGAAAAGCTTAAGGGTTTAGGCATTGGCTATTCTGGAATGCTTTACCGTGACTTAGTTGAGAGGCTTAAAGAATCGGATAAGATAGGAGAGGGGTCTTATTGTATGATTGGGTTTAATGTCCTAAACAATGTTGAAAAAGGAGTATTCTCTTGGCTTAAGTCTAATTATGAAACTCGTTTCTACTGGGATTATGACGATTATTATAAGGATAATCACTCGCAAGAGGCTGGACTTTTTATTAGAGAAAACCTTAGAACTTATCCAAGTCCTGAAGATTATGAGGTTGACACTAACCTTATAAGAACAAGGAACCAAGAATTAGAAATCATTTCAACAACGAACGAAAACTCACAAGTTGGCTACATAAATACTTGGCTTGAAAACTTAGTGAAAGAAAATGAGAACTTAAAGCAAAGTGATATTGCAATTGTTCTTTGTAATGAGGATTTGCTCCCTTCTGTTCTTTCTGCTCTTCCTGAAGAGATAGGCAAAGATAAAACTATGGTAAACATTACTATGGGTTATAAATTTATTGCTACTTCGCTTTATTCTCTTATCGACAAATACCTTCAATTCCAATCCTCTCTAACTCGTAAAAACACAGTAAGACTAATTCATATTCTTCCCTTTGTTCAGCATAATTACTTCAAAGGGGACTATAATAAAGTCGTTGCTAATCTAATTGATAACAATGCAATCACTCTAAATAAAGAAGAGATAGAGTTTTTTGGTGAATTAGCCCCTCTTCTCAAACCTTCACTAAATCCTAACGAACTCCTTTCTTCAATAGAGGAGCTAATAAGGATAGTTGTTAAAACAAATATAAGCTCTGAGAAAGAAACAAAAGGACAGAAAGGCATTGAAGAGGTACTTAGTGAAACCATATACCGCCTTTCAGGTGTGATAAATAATTTAAAGGACTTATTCCAAAACAATAATATAGAGGTAAAAGGCAAATTGCTATTCCAAACAATAAGGCAGCAATTAGGTTCAATAATTATTCCTTTTGAAGGAGACCCAATAAATGGCATTCAGATAATGGGACTTTTGGAAACAAGGAGCTTAGATTTCAAACATATACTCTTTCTTTCAACCAATGATGATGTCTTACCTAATGTTTCTCAAGACAATTCCTTTATCCCCTTCACAATACGCAAAGCCTATAACCTAACAACCATTGAAAGAAAGATTGCAGTGTTTGCATATTATTTTTACCGTCTATTCCACCACTCTTCATCGCTTCACTTTGCCTACAATTCTAACACAACTGATGTTAAGCCTAAAGAGATGTCACGTTTTTTGCAACAGCTTAGGATAGAAAGTGGCAAACCATTCAAATACAAAACCCTAATCTCAAACATAAAGTCTTCAATAGAGCCAGATATTAGTGTTGAAAAGAAAGAAGAATATATAAATAAGGTATTAAAGAAGTCTCAAGACAGGTTTCTTTCTCCAACCTATATTAATGATTATTTGAACTGTGAATTGAAGTTCTTCTTTAAACATATCTATTCTTTAGAGTCGGTTGATGAATTTGAGGAAGATATGCAAGACAATGTCTTTGGTACAATATTCCACGACTCAGCAAAGGAGTTCTATAATAATATTATTAGTGCAAAGAAAGAAAAGGGACTAAAAGATATTGAAGCAAGGAAGATTAATGAAAGCGATATTGAAGAGCAGAAGAAGAATATAAATGCTATTGTTAAGAATCACTATGAGAAAGTATTCTTAAAGAAAAGCAGTAGAAAACTGCCAGATATAGAGTATAATCAGATAAGTAAAATAAAGCTCAATATATTATCTAAGTATATGTTTCAGCTTGCCTCACTTGATATGGCATATTCTCCTTTTACCATAATAGCTCTTGAAGAGAAGTTCATTAAACCAATAACAATTGATGGCAAACCCATCAACATTGGGGGTTATATCGATAGGATAGATTATAAGGTTGATGAAGATGGAAAAAAGGTTATAAGGGTTTTGGACTATAAGACAAATGATAAGAAGAAAGACCCTGTTCATATGGATGAGGTTTTCTTTTATGATGGTGAGAAACCAAAAAGAAACGATTATATCCTACAAGCCTTTATCTATTCTTGGCTAATTTCTAATAATACTGCCTTTGATAAATTGCTGCAAGGACTTTCTTTTGATAGAATAAGACCTGAAATACTATATATCAAGCAATCTATTGTTGAAGGATACACAAGTAAGGTTGCATTAAAGGGAGAAAGTTCAAAAGATTTTATAATAATAGATAACTTCTTAGATATTGAAAAAGAATTTGAAAAAGACTTGGAATACTGTATCAATGATATGATTTCAAATACTGAACACACACATTATCAGCAGCAAAAACACAATTGCAACTACTGCGACTTCCAATCTATTTGCAAATAAAACAACCTATTACTTACCATTAAATTAGTTTGGCACGTAATTTGTTTGTTAGTAGAGTAAAGAAACAATTTAAAATATAATATCATGAAAGCTCAATCAATGAAATCAGGAAAATTAGCAGGAATGGCACTTTTAATAGTAGCTTTTCTTACTATAAGCTTCACAGCAGAGGCGTCTTATTATAGATATAATAGGAATAATGCAAGGAAGACAATCAACAAGACTGCTTACATTATAGATGAAGCATACTCAATTGCCAACTACTACGATGTTTGGTCCGGTTCATATCTTTCAAGAGCAGTTTATTATAACGAATATGCACAAGACCAATTTCATCGCCGCAACTATAGAAGAGCAGTTCAGTATTCAATCAAAGCAAGAGAATATGCGCTAAGAGTAATTGATGGATGTGATGCATATTGGGATTATTACTACTACGAGAACTACGGATGGAGCAGAAACTATGGTTATAACCCGTATTATAGTGGCTATTATGGATCAGGTTACTACCATGGCAACTACAATAACTACTATAATACATATTATACAAACTCCCATAACAACTACTCAAGTAACTCAAATTCCAACTATAACCCAAATAGACCACAAACCTATAATGACGGCAGGGGATCTAATGGAAGAACAGATTCATTTGAACC
>JBAYYI010000095.1:0-6218 GCA_041673165.1 Bacteroidales bacterium | reverse complement strand
ATCCAATATATTCTACATCTTTTAATGCTACAATTTGCGAAGGAGAAACTTATAGCCTAAACGGATTTAATGAAAACACAACAGGCTTATATACTCAAACGCTTCAAACAATTAATGGTTGTGATAGTATTGTCAATCTAAATCTTATAGTAAATCCAATCTATAATCAAACTATAACAGCGAGTATATGTCAAGGACAAACGTATAATCTTAATGGATTTGATGAAAATACAGAAGGATTATATACTCAAAACCTTCAAACAATAAATGGTTGTGATAGTATTATTACATTAAATCTTATTGTCAATCCAATATATACTACATCTTTTAATGCTACAATTTGCGAAGGAGAAACTTATAGCCTAAACGGATTTAATGAAAACACAACAGGAACTTATATACAAAATCTTCAAACAATTAATGGTTGTGATAGTTTAGTAACTTTAAATCTTATAGTAAATCCAATCTATAACCAAACTATAACAGCGAGTATATGTCAAGGACAAACATATAATCTTAATGGATTTAATGAAAATACAACAGGAACACACACTCAAAACCTACAAACAATTAATGGTTGCGACAGTATAATAACATTAAATCTTATAGTTAATCAAGTAAATACACCAACAGATTTGGCTTTGGATAATATTCAGAATTATTTTGAACTTTCTTGGCAGGGTGATGCAGATCAATATATCATTTATAGAGATAATGACTCAATAGGCTCAACTACAAATACAATTTATAGAGATACAAATGTTGTTGATGGTATAAACTATTGTTATAAAGTAAAAGCTTTGGAGGGAGAATGTGAGGCTGAAAGCATTGAAATTTGTCAAGTGTTCTTAGGCTTAAACGATATTATAAACAATAACGAAATCTCAATTATCCTATACCCTAACCCAGCAATTTCAAATACAATTCTAAAAGTAGAAGGTCTAAGAAAAGCTACGGATGTATTTGTATATGATATCACAGGAAGACATTTGAAAACTTATAAACTTGAAGCAAACCAAAAAGAATTGAATATTGATTTGACAGGTTTTGCAAAAGGAATCTATCAAATCAAGATACTAAACCAAACAAAGAAGCTAATAGTAAATTAAAACGCTGTAATAATTTTTTAAATCAAAGAAAGAATTTATTAAATCAAAGGAAGGATTTTCTAATACAGCGTTTCATTTTAGTAACCTGCCACCTTACTCAATTAATGCTTTGTTTTGTCAAACTAATCCTTTGATTTACAGAATTATTACTTGTTATTACAATTCTCTATATTTATTACAAACTAATTCTTACTAATTCTAAAGTTATTTCCTATCTTTGAAGCTTGTAAAAACATTCAAAATTGTTAATAATAGTTGATTTAATATAATGGAAATATGATTTTATATCTTATGCTTATTGGCATTGGGCTTTTTATAATTGGGTTTTTCCTTTTTGTTAGGGTTATCATTAAGACTAAAAAAAATGATGATAATGATGATGGTAGTCTATTATATGGGCTGACTTCTATGTCAAACAATTTAAGAGGTTTCGTAGATTTTTTCTGGTATATTATGATAATGCTTATTGGTGCTATTTTACTTGTTAAAGGGATACTAGGTGAAGATATTGTTTGGAATTTTATTAAATAAAATGAGTCTTATATGAAAAAAATATTATTATTTATTCTGTTTTCATTATTAGCTTTTAATTCAAATGCTCAAACTAAATTTGATACAGTAGTTTTCTATGAGGCTAAGATTATTGATAATGGTCTTTTATGTTTAATTGATAGCTTTTTGACCGCTGAAAAGGAAAATGCGAGTTATTACAGCGATACAATGTCTTTAATGCTTTATTTCAATCTTAATAAAATAGAAGATAAAGAGGTTTATATTATAACAATCAGTTCTTTTGTTGTTGAGTATTTCTATAATGACGATGTTTATGGATATGATTTTTACAAGGGGCATAAGGTATATTTGTCTGGGAAACTCAATAATCATTTAGTCATTTTGAAAAAGAAACATCAGGAATTATTGGAACATTATGAGGTTGAGAAAATAAAGAAAGATTATTCGTATGTTTTAAAGGGAAGAGAAAAAATATATAGCGAATACGTGGAAAATGAGTTTGATAGGATAAATGAGAGTTTTTCGCAGTGGATTTATATCAATAAAAACAATCAGTATCTTGAGGCTTTTACAGATAGTCCTTGCTCTTTTAAACGCTATGACTGTGATTTAAGCAATGCGTTGAAAAAAAGGGTTAGCGTGTCATATAAAGACCCATCCAATAGGGTTTCACAAGATAGCACGAAGTATAAAGCTGTATTTTCTAACCCATTTATTGCTAATGGGAGTAGGGGTGATTTTTCATTTGATTATACTTTAAAAGACAATAAAACTATTGTTAGAACTTTCTTTAAGGATAGTGACACATCATATTATTTTGATAGGACTTTGGTGATGAATATTAAATATAAAAACAAAGATATATTAGTGAATAAGGAATTTACAAAGGCATCTTTCATTGATAAATTCCCTCATAACGTTGACGATTTCAACAAATACACCTTACAATCAATCCAAATGTTAGATGGTAACAAAAATCATATTTCATTTATAATCACCCTTTGCATCCCAGACACAGACATGTATTATGATTATTCTTTAACTATAAACAAGGATTCATCAATAGTTATTGGTGAGATTATGGACGAAGAGGAAGAAGAATAAGTAACAGGCAATAATTTTAAAATGCAGAAAATGAAAATAGTTATATTAGTAATAGTGATCCTTATAATCTTTATTATATTATCTATTTTAATGGGTTCCTATATCTTTAATAAGAGGATAGATAATGAAACAAAAGAGATAATATCAAGTGTTTCATATAGGGAGAGTCATATAATAAATGAAGGAGATATAATAAACCTACCTCAACCTATTAAAAAATGGTTACGCTTGTCGGGAACAATTGGTAGGAAAGAAATTAAGCTGGCTTATGTGAAGCAAAAAGTATTAATGAAACTAAAGCCAGAGCAAAAAGAGTGGTATTCGGCTAAAGCTATACAATATATAAGAGCAGAAGAACCTGCATTTATTTGGACGCTTGATATGAAGATGATGCCATTTATTAAAATTAAGGGAATAGACAAGCTCATTGAGGGAGGAGGAGAAATGTTAATTAAATTGAATTCTCTAATTAATGTTGCAAATGAAAAAGGAGAAAATATAGATGAAGGAGCTATGCAGCGTTATTTAGCAGAAATAGTTTGGTTGCCTTCAATGGCTTTAAGTAGATTAATAAAATGGGAAGAGATAGATTCCTTATCTGCAAAAGCAACGCTCAATTATAGAGGAAGAGAAGTAAGTGGTAATTTCTATTTTAATAATGAAGGAGATTTCACTGGGTTCAAAACAATGAGATATAAGGACAATACTCCTTCTGCAAAGCGATATCTATGGGAAATAGGAGTTAAGGAATATAAAACATTTGAAGGAATTAGGGTTCCATCAAAATTAGAAGTAAAATGGGTGATAGACAAGATTGATTGGACTTGGCTTGACTTAGAGGTTGAAGAAATAAAATATAATGCAAATGCTACTAAACAAATAGAGACGCAATAAATCGCGTCTCTACATATATATTTGGTTTCTTTTTAATACTGTTCTTTTTCGTTAGGGAAGTCTTGGGTTTTGACGTCGGTTACGTACTGGTTGATTGCTGTGGTTATTTCTTCTCCAAGGCTAAGGTAGCGACGAAGGAAACGTGGGGAAAATTCTTGTGTCATTCCAAGCATATCGTGAAGGACTAAGACCTGTCCATCAACTCCACCGCCTGCTCCTATACCAATTATTGGTATTCTTAGTTCTTGTGCAACTCTTTTAGCAAGGGCTGCTGGTATCTTCTCTAAAACTATTGCAAAACATCCTGCATCTTCTAATGCGTGTGCATCTTCTAATAATCTATCGGCTTCGTCCACTGAGGTTGCACGAACTACATAGGTGCCAAATTTATTGATTGATTGTGGTGTTAGTCCAAGATGTCCCATTACTGGTATTCCTGCTGAAAGTATTCTATTTACTGATTCTAAGATTTCTTTTCCTCCTTCAAGCTTAACTGCATTTGCTTCTGTTTCTTTCATTATTTTGATTGCAGAACAAAGTGCTTCTTTGGAGTTTCCTTGGTAGGTGCCGAATGGAAGGTCAACAACTACTAATGCTCTTTCTGCTGCTCTAACAACTGAGGCTGCGTGGTATATCATTGCTTCAAGGGTTATTGGAAGGGTTGTTTCGTATCCTGCCATAACGTTTGCTGCTGAGTCGCCAACAAGGATAACGTCAATTTGTGCAGCATCAACAAGCTTTGCCATTGTGTAGTCATAAGCTGTTAGCATAGAGATTTTCTCCCCTTTGGTTTTCATTGACTGAAGCACGTGAACGGTTATTTTCTTTATATCTGATTTGTTTATTGCTGACATATCTTTTGTGGTTTTGTTTTTAATTATTTGGCAAATTTAGATATAAAAACAATGATAAGAATTGTTTTTGGGTTTTATTTTATTTCCTCTCTGCCTTAGGTTGAGAAATTATGACTACTTTTGTATGAAATTTAATTATTATGTACGAGTTTATTGAAGGAAAATTTGATTTAAAGAATCCATCATTTATTGTTGTGAATGCAAATGGTGTGGGTTTTCATATAGAGATTAGCTTAACCACTTATTCTGAGATAAAGGATTTGGAGGGTGGTAGGATTTTGACTCACCAAGTTATTAAGGATGACGCACATCAGCTTTTTGGCTTTTCATCGGCTAAGGAGCGTCAGCTTTTTCGCCAATTGATTTCAGTTAATGGCATTGGGGTTAATACTGCAAGAATGATGCTTTCCTCAATGAACACTGACGAACTCTTGGTGGCTATTGTTAAAGAGGATGTTAATGCAATTAAGCAGGTCAAAGGTATTGGCTTAAAAACTGCTCAGAGGGTTATCTTAGAACTTAAGGATCCTTTGTCTAAATTGGATATTGATATTGTTAATACAAATACCCTAAGCAATAAAAAACATGAAGAGGCGTTATTAGCATTACAAACACTCGGATTTAGTAAGATTGTTGTTGAAAGAGCGTTAGAAAAAATCGTGAAACACAGTCCTGATTTAAGTGTTGAATTACTGATTAAGCAAGCATTAAAAGTATTATAGCAGACTTTTTGAATGAAGATAAAAAACCATAGCTGGGGGTTCGTATGCCTTCTCGTTATTTTAATTTCTAACATTTTCTCTATAAGAGGTTATTCCAATGAACGACCTCACAACTTATCTAACCCTGACAGCACTCGTTATGGTATAGAAGGCACAAGTCCTCTTCATCTTTCCAACCCATCAAACATTATTACCTCTATCGAATACGATGAGAAAAACAATGAATATATTCTTATAAAGAGGATAGGCGATTTGGTTGTTGAAAGAAGGGTTTTATCATTTGCAGAGTATCAAGATTATGACTTAGATAAGATGATTAATTCCTATTGGAAGAATCGTTCTGCAAGTTCTAAGATGACTGCCTCACACGAAGGGGTATTGGATAATCTTATTCCACAGATGAGAGTAAATTCAGAACTTTTCGAGACAATCTTCGGTGGTCAGACTATTGATATTAGGCCAGCTGGTAGTGCGGAACTGAGATTTGCTATTGTTAATAATAATAGAGAAGACCTGTCAATTCAAGAGAACCAAAGGAGTGTTACAAGATTTGATTTTGAAGAAAATATTCAGTTAAATGTTACAGCAAAAATTGGAGAAGCTATTTCATTTGGTCTTAACTATAACACAGGTGCTACGTTCTCTTTTGAAAACGAGCTAAAACTAAAATACGAAGGAAAGGAAGATAATATAATTCAAGCTATTGAAGCAGGGAATATTAGTTTCCCTTTGCCTACTGCCCTAATCCAAGGCTCACAGACTTTGTTCGGTGTTAAGACTAAGCTCAAATTCGGTAAGCTATTTGTCGATGCTGTGTTTTCTGAGCAGAAATCTCAGTCGAGTAGCGTAACGGTTGAGGGCGGAGCTCAGATGAGAAACTTCAACTTTAAGGCTGACGAATACGAGGTAAATAAACATTATTTTGTGTCACAGTATTTCTATGACAACTTTAATAATGCGATGGCTTCCCTACCACTTATCAACTCCAACGTAAACATAATTAAGATTGAGGTGTGGCGAAC
>JBAYYI010000094.1:0-6332 GCA_041673165.1 Bacteroidales bacterium | reverse complement strand
CTCCTTGTTTTAAAAATTTATAATAAGGTTTTGTGAAAATATATCCTTGTTTTGTAAAAATATCTCCTTGTTTTATTCTGCTGAAACAAGGTTTTATTTCACCTATTAATTTTTACTTCATAAAGAATTCTTTTCCCCATATTTAGGACTCGTAAACTTGTTGACTTTCCTTTATATTTTTCTAATTCTATATTCATAATTTTCTTTCAATTTTTAATAATTGAGGGTTTTGATACACTTAAATTTTGTAACTAATTGATTGATAGCTTTCATACACTATTACACCCCCCTTAGTATAGTGTAATGGTGTAATAAGTTTAATAGGTTCAGACTTGCACTAAGACAAGTTTGCTTAGTGCCAAGTCTAAACTCTTGATTTATTAAAAATATTTTATAGCTATTTTGTTTGACTGTTGGGAATTCTACTCTTACTAATTATCAATTGATATAAAAAAACGAAAGTGAAATATAAAACTTCACTTCCGCTTTAAATGTTTTCACAACGGAATAATCCTTATTGTGAATTGCTTTAAGTTTGTTCGGCAAAGATAGATAAAAAAACTATACTTGCAAATTATTTTGAAAAAATTTGAAGATATAAAAATATATTTATACCTTTGAACATTGAAATAACTAACGAATAATTACATAATTATTATGAAAAAGATATTAGGATTAGACTTAGGAACTAATAGTATTGGCTGGGCTTTAGTTAAGGAAGCTGAAAATGAAAATGAAAAATCTTCAATAATTAAACTTGGTGTTAGAGTTATTCAGTATGATAATTTTGTAAGTACTGAAACAGGGAAAGATTCTATGGATCCCATAAAAGATTTTTTAGGAGGAAAGGGGGTGTCAGCAAATGCTGGTAGGACAAAAAAACGTTCAGCAAGAAGAAACCTACAAAGATATAAGCTTAGGAGAGAAAACCTAATAGAGATACTTAAAGATAATAATATAATTAACGATAATACTATACTTGCAGAAACAAGTAATTTCTCTACTTTTGAAACATATAAACTTAGAGCTAAGGCAGCTAATGATAAGATTAGCTTAGAGGAGTTGGCTAGAGTGTTGTTAATGATTAATAAGAAGAGAGGCTATAAGAGTTCAAGAAAACTTAAAGGTCAAGATGAGGGAGAGTTGGTAGATGGGATGGATATTGCAAAGGAATTATATAATAATGATATGACACCAGGTGAGTATATGCTTGGCGTATTGAGTAGAGGAAAGAAAAGCAAACCTGAGTTTTATACATCTGACCTTAAACAAGAGTTGCAAAGGATATGGGAAACACAAAAACAATACTATCCTGAGATACTAACCGATGAATTCAAAAATCAAATTATAGGCAAGAGTAAAACCAACACATCAAAGATATTTTTAGCTAAATATGGAATCTATACAGCCGAAAATAAAGGAAAGGATAAAAAGGTAGAAGCTTATCAATGGAGGGTTGAAGCATTAAGCAAAAAAGTTGAAAAGGATGTTTTGGCTTTTGTTATTAGTGATTTAAATGGAATAATTAATAATACAAGTGGTTATCTTGGTGCAATTAGTGATAGAAGCAAGGAACTATATTTTAATAAGCTTACAATAGGACAATACTTAATGAATGGATTCAATGATAATCCTCATTTTAGTGTAAAGAATAAGGTATTTTATAGACAAGACTATTTAGATGAATTTGAAAAGATATGGGAAACACAAAAGACATATCATAAAGAATTGACAAATGAGCTTAAGAAAGAGATAAGAGATATAATAATATTCTATCAAAGAAGATTAAAGAGTCAGAAAGGATTAATCAACTATTGCGAATTTGAAAATGAAAAGATTGAAATAGAAGTTGAGGGCAAAAAAAAGAATATCACAATTGGCTCTAAGGTGTGTCCTAAATCATCACCATTATTTCAAGAATTTAAGATATGGCAGATACTTAATAATCTTATAGTAAAAGATGATAAAAAGAATGAAAGAGGATTAGAGCAAGAAGAAAAAGAGATATTATTTAAGGAGTTAAACCTTAAAAATAAACTTTCAAAATCTGAAGTCCTTAAGCTATTATTTGAGAATCATAATAAGTTAGATTTAAACTATAAGGAAATTGAAGGCAATAGAACTTTCAATGGCCTATTTAATGCTTTTGCTCAAATTGTTGAAATGAGTGGTCATGGTGAGTATGATTTTAAAAAGATGAATACTGACCAAATATTAGATATTGTAAAAACTGTATTCACATCTTTAAGCATAAGGGTAGATATTCTTAATTTTAATACAGATTTAGAAGGAGATGAGTTTGAAAAACAATCTATAATGAAGTTATGGCATTTGCTTTATTCTTTTGAGGGAGATAATTCAAAGACAGGTATAGATAAACTATTAAATATTCTTTACAAAGAATATGGTTTTGAAAAGGATTATGGTAAAGTTATTGCTAATATTAGTTTTCAAGATGATTATGGTAGTTTAAGTTCAAAAGCAATTAAGAAAATCTTACCTCATTTAAAAGAAGGTAATGGTTTCGATGTTGCTTGCTTATTGGCAGGATATAGGCATTCAAAAAGCTCTTTGACTAAGGAAGATTTAGAGAATAAAGAATTAAAAGATAAGCTTGAGTTATTGCCTAAGAACAGTTTGCGTAACCCAGTAGTTGAAAAGATACTAAACCAAATGATAAATGTGGTTAATCAAGTAATAGATACTTATGGTAAGCCAGCAGAAATAAGAATTGAGTTAGCAAGGGATTTGAAAAACAATGCTGAGGAAAGAAAAAATATGACCGAAGCAATAAGTAGAAGTACTAAAGAACATGAGGAATATAGAGATATAATTAAAAAAGAATTTGGTTTTTTAAGTGTTAGCAAGAATGATTTAATTAGGTATAAACTATATTTAGAGTTAAAAGAAAATGGTTTTAAGACTCTATATTCTAATACTTATATCCCTCGAGAAAAAATATTCGATAAGAATTTTGACATAGAACATATTATTCCTAAAGCTAAGCTATTTGATGATTCTTTTTCTAATAAAACATTAGAGCTTAGAACTGCAAACATAGAAAAAAGCGAAATGACAGCTTATGACTACGTTAAGAATAAATATTCAGAAGAAGGACTAAAAGATTACTTAAATAGAATAGATTTACTTTATAAATCAAAGGCTATTTCAGGAACAAAGTATAAAAAGTTGAAGATGCAAGCTTCTGAAATACCTTCTGACTTTATTGATAGAGACCTTAGAGATTCACAATATATTGCTAAAAAAGCTCGCCAAATTCTTCTTGAAATATCTAAAGAAGTTGTTTCTACCTCAGGACAAATTACAGATAGATTAAGAAAGGATTGGCAATTGGTAGATATTATGAAGGAATTAAATTGGGATAAGTACGATAAGTTGGGAATGACAGAGATAGTTGAGAATAAAGATTCAGAGAGAATATATAGGATAAAGGATTGGACTAAGAGAAATGACCATCGCCACCATGCTATGGATGCCCTAACAATAGCCTTTACAAAACATAACTATATCAATTATCTTAATAATCTAAATGCAAGAGCTGATAAATCAAGTAATGCTTATGCAATAGAGCAAAAAGAATTATATAGAGATTCTCATGGTAATTTGAAATTCATACCTCCAATGCCTTTAAATGATTTTAGGGTGCAGGCTAAACAACAACTTGAGGATATTTTAGTATCAATTAAGGCTAAGAACAAAGTTGTTACAAGGAATATTAATACAACTAAGCAAAAGGGAGGAACAAATAAAAAGATTCAACTTACACCAAGAGGACAATTGCACCTTGAAACAATTTATGGAGAATTAAAACAATATGTAACTAAGGAAGAAAAGATAGGCTCAAGTTTTAATGAAGAAAAAATAAATATGGTTGCCAAAAAATCATATAGAGAAGCTTTATTAAGGCGATTAAGAGAAAATGACAACGATGCTAAGAAAGCCTTTACAGGGAAGAATTCATTAGATAAGAATCCTTTGTTTATTGATGCTTTACAAACCTTCAAAGTGCCTGAAAAAGTTAAGTTAGTTGAATTTGAAACAGGATATACAATTCGTAAGGAAATATCACCTGACTTAAAGATAGATAAGGTTATTGATGTAGGGATAAGAAGAAAGCTTGAAGAAAGATTAAAGCAATATGATAATAACCCTAAGAAAGCATTTTCAAATTTAGAGGAAGACCCAATTTGGCTTAATGAAGAAAAAGGTATTAAGATTAAAAGTGTAAAGATTAGGGAGCTAATAAATCCGATACCACTTAGAAGTAAGAAAGATAATAAGGGTGAATTAATCATAGATAAAGACAGAAATACTCAAAAAGTAGATTTTGTTAATACAGGTAATAACCACCATGTTGCTATTTATAAAGATGAAAAAGGCAATTTACGAGAAAATGTAATCTCTTTCTTTGAAGCAACTGCAAGAGCAAACGCTGGTATTCCAATTATTGATAAATCTTATAATCATGATAAAGGATGGCAGTTCCTATTTACAATGAAACAAAATGAATACTTTGTATTTCCAAATGAAGAAACAGGCTTTAATCCAAAAGAAATAGACCTACTAAACCCAATCAATTACTCATTGATTAGTCCTAATTTGTTTAGGGTGCAAAAGATGTCAAGTAAGAATTATATGTTTAGACATCATTTAGAGACTCAATTAGTAGATTCTAAAGAGTTAAAGAATGTAACATATAAGAATATTAGGAGTCTTCCAATATTTGAGCATGTTGTTAAAGTAAGAGTTAATCATATAGGACAAATTGTTGGTGTAGGAGAGTATTAATTTAGCTTATGATTAAACGCACGCTATACTTTGGTTCTGGGGCTTATCTTAGTGTTAAAGATAGTCAGTTGGTTGTGCAATTAGCAGAAGATACGACCAATACTAAGAAAACAATGCCTATTGAAGATATTGGTGTAGTTATATTGGATAATCCTCAAATTACTATTACTCAAAGGGTGTTAGTGCAATTACTTGAAAATAATGTTGCAGTTATAACATGCAATCAATTTCATCATCCAATAGGACTTCAATTATGCTTGGATAGTAATACTTTGCAGAGTGAAAGATTTCAAACTCAAATTAATGCTTCTGAGAGTTTAAGAAAGAACCTTTGGCAACAAACAATCGTTAGTAAGATTTATAATCAAGCAATGGTATTAAAAGAGTTTGATGTTCCAGTAAGAAATATGATTACATGGTCAAACTCAGTTTTTAGTGGAGATAGTAAGAATCATGAAGCAAGAGCAGCAGCTTATTATTGGAAAAACTTATTAGAAAGTCATGATAATTTTAAAAGAGAACGTTTTGGTGAATATCCAAATAATTTCTTCAACTATGCTTATGCAATACTTAGAGCCATAACTGCTCGTTCTTTGGTTGCATCTGGTCTTTTGCCAACTCTTGGAATTCATCATAAAAATAGATATAATTCCTATTGTTTGGCAGATGATATAATGGAGCCTTATCGACCATTTGCTGATAAATTAATTATTGATATTATTAGAAAATATCCACAAGAAGAAACTTTAACAACTCAAATTAAACAAGAAATTTTAAAACTACCTATTATTGACGTTGAGATAAATAAAAAAACAAGCCCATTGCAAATTGCTATGCAAGAAACAACTTCATCGCTTGCTCAATGTTATAATTCGACAAGAAGAAAAATTAAATATCCAATTTTTGGAACAAAGATTTAATGCTTATAAAATAATGTGGGTTTTAGTACTATTTGATTTGCCGACTGAAACAAAAGCAGATAGGAAGAATTATGCAAATTTTAGAAAAGAATTATTAAAAGATGGCTTTACTATGTTCCAGTTTTCAATCTATTTGCGTCATTGCCCATCCAAAGAAAATGCAGATGTTCATATAGCAAGAGTTAAAAGGCTATTGCCTCATTATGGCAGTGTAGGAATTCTTTGTATAACCGATAAGCAATTTGGCAATATGGAAATCTTTTTTGGGAAACAACCCAAAGAGAACCTTAATGTTGTTCAACAATTGGAAATGTTTTAAGAATAATTAACTGTAAATTAATGTAAATTAACTATTGGAAATTCCCCAAAAACTACATGAAAATTAATTTTTCTTCTACAAAGAGAGCAAAAAATAAAAGTTTAGGAATTATAAAACCCTAAACTTTTATCCTTTAATTGAGTTTGAATGATGATTTAATAAATCCTAAACTCTTTTCTAATTGTCTAAAATACATTTGCTTAAAGCACCCTCTGTTGTTGCTGTAAAGCAAAGATACAAACTTAAAAGCAATTCACAACTTGTTTTTTCCTCATTTCTCTTTT
>JBAYYI010000093.1:0-6375 GCA_041673165.1 Bacteroidales bacterium | reverse complement strand
TGGGAAACGATTACTCAAGAGCCTAAGACCATAAACTCCTTGTCTAAACTATAAATTGAAGTACTATATTAGAGTTTGAGATTTTAGTATCTTGATTTCTCTGGTAATTAGAATGGCTGTGATTACTGTTGCAACTAAGTCGGATAGTGGCATACTTAACCAAACTCCCTGAACTCCCCAATAATATGGAAGAATTACTAAAAGAGGAATAAGGACAATTACCTGACGAACTAAGGATAGGAATATTGCTTTTTTTGCCTTACCAATCGATTGGAAGAAGTTAGAACACACAATTTGAAAACCTACTATTGGGAAGAGTATAAAGACAATCCTAAATCCCTTTGATGCAATATCGATTAGCTCTTGGTCACTTGTAAATGCCTTACTTATTGTTAGAGGGAAGAGTTCAACAGACAAAAATGCTATTATCATTGTTATAACTCCCATAATTGTTCCTTTCTTAAGCACTTCTAAGACCCTATCGTATCTTTTAGCACCATAGTTATAACCAACTATTGGTTGCATGCCCTGAGTTATCCCAAGCACCACCATCACAAAGAGAAAAGCAACCCTATTAATTATCCCATAAGCACCAATTGCCAAATCCCCTCCGTACTTCCTTAAACTATGGTTAATTAGAATAACAACACCAGTTGCAGCAAGGTTCATTAGGAATGGAGACATACCAATTGCAAAAATATCTCTAACGATTTTCTTCTTAAGTTTAAATATATCCTTAGTGAAGTGAATAACCTTATTCGTCCTCATAAAGATAAAAATAAGGCAAACCAGAGCAACAAACTGAGCAATAATGGTTGCCCAAGCAGCTCCTGCAATCCCCCAATCTAAGATAATAATAAATAAGGTAAGTAGAATAATGTTTAGGACAACTGAAAACAGGGTTACAAACATTGCAAGGCTTGGATAACCAGAAGACCTTAACAAGGCATTTAATCCAAGATATAGAGTGGTTAAAACATTCCCACTAAGAATAATAGCCATAAACTCGCTTGCAAACCCAATCGTTGCATCACTACCTCCAAAGAGATAAAGCACCTCTGTAAGGAATGGAAGAATTAACAGCGTTAGACCAATTCCAATTATTAGATTTAAGATTACAACATTCCCAAGAACCATTTTTGCGGACTCAATATCTCTTTCTCCAAGGCGAATTGACATCACAGCAGCACCCCCTACCCCAACCAAAGAGCCAAAAGCAGCAGCCAAGTTCATAAGAGGAAACGTTAGAGCAAGACCAGAAATAGCTAATGCACCTAATTTTTGTCCAATAAATATACTATCCACAATATGGTATAGGGATGCAGCAATCATTGCTACAATTGCAGGGAAAGCATATTTAAGTAATAGTTTGCCGGTATCTTCTTTCTCTAATAAAAGGGTTCTGTCTTCACTCATAATTCAAGTGCAAAGGTACGAAATTATGCAAGCCAACATTAATAAAATCAAGAAATAAAAACCTAAAACAAAGAAATGAGAGCCTAAAACAAAGAGATGAACTTTTGAAACAAAGAGACAATCTCGTGACATGCCCATGTCATACTCTCTGACATGGGTATGTCGCACTCGCTCACATACCCATGTCAGCATACGTGACATACCCATGTCAGCTACCGTGACATGGGCATGTCACGAGATTGAAACAAAGAAAGAAAAGTTTGGAGCTAAGATTTAGGAGTATAATTCTTTACAAAAAAAATATAGGTAACTAATCCTGATGATTAATTACCTATATTCTAATAGTATAGTTGTATTACTATCTTCTTATTTCAAGAATGCAAGTAAGATACCTGCTGCAACTGCTGACCCCATAACTCCCGCTACGTTTGGTCCCATTGCATGCATCAATAAGTGGTTTGTTCTGTCATATTCTTGCCCAACAACTTGAGAAACACGAGCAGAGTCTGGCACTGCCGATACTCCTGAGTTTCCAATAAGTGGGTTTACTTTGTTTTCGCCTCTTAAGAATAAATTCATAAACTTAACAAATAATACCCCTGCTGATGTTGCGATGATAAAAGAGAAAGCACCTAATGCAAAGATTCCTATTGATTTTGAATTAAGGAAAGATGTTGCCTGAGTTGAAGCTCCTACGGTTATACCAATTAATATTGTTACTGTGTCAATAATAGGGCCCGATGCTGCAGCTGCTAAACGCTTAGTTACTCCTGACTCTTTCAATAAGTTACCAAAGAATAGCATACCTAAAAGTGGAATACCTGTTGGCACTATGGTACATGTTAAGAGCAGGGCTATGATTGGGAATAATACTTTTTCAAGTTTAGATACTGGACGCGGTCTTTTCATCCTAATTAAACGTTCTTTCTTAGTTGTTAGAGCTCGCATAATTGGCGGCTGAATAACAGGAACTAAGGCCATATAGGAATATGCCGAGACGGCGATTGCTCCTAATAGCTCTGGTGCTAATTGTGATGAGATAAAGATTGCTGTTGGACCATCAGCTCCTCCAATAATACCAATTGCTCCTGCTTCTGCTGGTGAGAAACCAATTTGAAGTGCAATTGCGTAAGCTGCAAAAATACCAAACTGTGCTGCTGCACCAATTAAAAGTAGTTTTGGATTAGAGAGTAGGGCTGAGAAGTCAGTCATGGCACCAATACCAAGGAATATGAGTGGAGGATACCAACCATTTGCTACCCCATGATAAAGTATGTTTAGCACTGAGCCTGACTCATAGATACCTGTTCGTAAACCAGGGTAGAAAGGAATATTACCAATTATGATACCAAACCCAATAGGGATAAGTAATAATGGTTCGTATTCTTTTATTATACCAAGACCGATGAAGAAACAACCTATAGCAATCATTATTACGTGACCTATTGTAAAGTTCCCGTATGATGTGTAGGCGAAAAATTGTACGAGTTGCGTTTGGATAAAATCCATGAAACTCATTGTCGATTCTAATGCTATCATTTTTTAGTCTCCTATTGTTATTAGCACATCACCTTCCATTATTGCGTCTCCCTTGCGTGCTTTTATTTCAATTATCTTTCCATCTAAGTCTGAATCAATAATGTTTTCCATTTTCATAGCCTCTAACATTATCAGCTTTTGACCAACCTTAACAACATCACCAACATTAACATAAACATCAAGAACAGTTCCTGGAAGTGGAGACTTAACTGTTTGTGCTCCTGACTTGGTTGTTTTTGCTGTTTGTGGAGTTGAGTCAGTTGAAGGCACAGCAACTGAACGAACAAGCTTAGGTGTCTTTGTTTGCTTAACTTCTTTATCCACTTCAACTGTGTATGCAGTTCCGTTTAACTCTAATTCGATAGTTTGTCCCTCAACATTATTTATGTCAACAGAATAACTTGTTCCGTTTATTTTGAATTTATAATTTTTCATTTTACTTAATTTCTTTTTTTATAATTATCGCTTATAAACATTCATATTATGCAATTTTGAGCTCCAAGGAGAATAGGTCTTTGAAACCTTATTAATTGTAAGAATTGTGTTCTCCTCATCATGCAACTGATCGTCATACATGTAAATTGCTGCCGCAATTGCTGCAAACTCTTCTCCACTTATACTCGCAATACTCTTTCCAGCTTGTTTCACATCTTTCACTTCGTGTTTCTTTGCCTGCATTTTTTGGAACCTAATATTAAGTCCCCCAAAAAGAAGAAGGAACAAGAAGATTACAATTAGTGCAAGGAAAACTGTACTTACCGCTATAAGTGTTAGACCAAGTCCATAAGGGTCATGCTTTGAAATCTCATCACCTTTCTTTGGCTTAACATAGTTAAATAATGGTGAATTTGCAATATCAATATGCTCAAAACCTTGTTTAACATCAATAGCAAATATATTGTATCCATTAACGTTATCTCCAGCAATAAAAAGCTTTTTAATATCTGGCACATAACTAAATGCAGATGCAGCTCCATTAAATCTAAATTCTTGATTTAGTTCTCCCTTAAAGTTTATAACTCTGACAAAAGAGCTATCTCTATTTGAAGCTAAGTAAACGATATGATTTTCATAAATTGCAATACTCTTAGGTCTAAAAATAGCATATTCATCATGGCGACCTGCTACTATGTCAACAAGTAAAACACTTTCTTTTTTAAATCCATCATTTGTATGAACTAGTATTTCAACAGTATTCTCATTATGATTAATTACTGCAACAGTTTGTGTCTTTGAATCTACAGCGTAAGTTTGAGGTACCAATGGGTCGTAGGTTCCTCCTGCATTAACATTGGCTATTTGAGATTTCAAAGAGTCTATTTCTTGCTGCATCGTTTCAATCGTAGCTTTTTTCTGAGCACTAACACTCAAAGAAAAGACAAGCGAAAGAAATAATACAACAGTTTTTATTATATTAACTTTCATCTCTTATTTTATTATAATGGAATATTGCTATGTTTTTTCATTGGGTTATGGTCCTTCTTTGTAGCTAATGCTTGAAGGGCTCTAATGATACGGAAACGAGTATTTCTCGGTTCAATAACATCATCAATATAACCAAACTTAGCTGCATTGTATGGATTAGCAAACTTCTCGTTGTATTCAGCTTCTTTTTCAGCAATGAATGCTTTTTTTGCTTCATCTCCTTCAATAGTCTTTATTTCACTGCCATAAAGAACAGAGATAGCTCCACTTGCTCCCATAACTGCAATTTCAGATGATGGCCAAGCGTAGTTGATATCACCACGTAATTGTTTTGAACTCATAACATCATGAGCACCACCATAAGATTTACGAAGAGTTATAGTAACCTTAGGAACAGTAGCTTCACCATAAGCAAATAAGAACTTCGCTCCGTGAATGATTATACCATTATATTCTTGTGCTGTTCCTGGAAGGAAACCTGGTACGTCAACAAGAGTTACGATAGGAATGTTGAAAGCATCGCAAAAACGAACAAAACGTGCTCCCTTTCTTGATGAGTTTATGTCTAAAACACCAGCCATATAGTTAGGTTGGTTAGCAACGATACCAACAGAAACTCCGTTGAAACGTGCAAAACCTACAACAATATTTGCTGCAAAGTTGCGATGAACTTCTAAGAATTCGCCATCATCAACAATTGCATGTATAATGTCTTTAACATCGTATGGTTTGTTTCTATTTTCTGGAATAATTGAGTTTAATGCTTCATCCAAACGATCTATTGGGTCAGAACATGGATAAATTGGAGCTTCTTCCAAATTGTTTGATGGAAGATAAGTCATTAGTTTTCTAATTAATAATAAACCTTCTTGCTCTGTGTCAACAACAAAATGAGTTACCCCAGATTTTGTAGCGTGAACCATAGCTCCACCAAGTTTTTCATCAGTTACATCTTCTCCGGTAACAGTCTTAACTACCTTAGGACCCGTTACGAACATATAACTGTTTTCTTTTGACATCATAATAAAGTCAGTAAGAGCTGGTGAATAAACCGCTCCACCTGCACAAGGCCCGAAGATTGCTGAGATTTGAGGTATAACACCTGATGCCATAATATTTCTTTGGAATATTTCAGCATAACCAGCTAATGAATTAACACCTTCTTGAATACGAGCACCACCTGAATCATTAAGCCCAATAACTGGAGCACCAACTTTCATTGCTTGATCCATTACCTTGCAAATTTTCTTTGCAAAAGATTCAGAAAGAGAACCTCCAAATACTGTAAAATCTTGTGAGAATACGTAGATAAGGCGTCCGTCTATTGTTCCGTAACCTGTAACAACACCATCCGAAAGGAAGGTTTTATCTTGCATCTTGAAATCTGTACAACGATGTGTTACAAACATATCGAATTCTTCAAAAGAACCTTCATCTAAAAGGATTTCAATACGTTCACGTGCGGTTAGTTTACCTTTTGCATGTTGAGCGTCAATTCTTTTTTGACCCCCACCTAATTTTGCTTCTGCTCTTTTATCGAGTAGTTGCTTTATTTTATCTTCAAAAGCCATTATTCTGATATTTAATTATTTAATAATTCAATTCTTTATTCGCTGCAAAGCTCTGTAAGTACTCCAAGTGTTGATTTTGGGTGAAGGAAACCAATGTTTAATCCCTCTGCACCTTTTCTTGATGTTTTGTCAATTAATCTTACTCCAGCTTTCTCAACATGAGTAAGTGCTTCATCAACACTATCAACTGCAAATGCAATATGATGAACCCCTGGACCTTTTTTATCTAAAAATCCTGCAATAGGACTTTCAGCAGATGTTGCTTCCAACAATTCAATTTTAACTTCACCAACCTTAAAAAAGGCAGTCTTTACTTTTTGGTCTACTACTTCTTCAATGTTATAACATTCGAGTCCCATAACATCTTCCCAGTATTTAATTGCTTCTTCTAAATTGGAAACAGCTATACCTATATGCTCTATAC
>JBAYYI010000092.1:0-6543 GCA_041673165.1 Bacteroidales bacterium | reverse complement strand
TGTACTTTTGCCCATATGATTTATCTTTTTTTTGTGGAGAAACAAAGTAAATCAAAATAGGCTGAACTTGCAAAAGTTTAGCCTATATTTTTATATTATTGAAAAAGTTTTATCGGACAACAATGATTCCAAATGAATTATATGATATTTATTTACGAATATTTTTGTTTATATTTAGTGAATTTGTATCTTTGTTGAATTAAAACATATAGCAAGTATAATTACAATAAGCGGATTCCGAAAAGCTTTAAGAGTAGGAGAAAACTAAAAAATTTTAACTATGAAAATTACTACAAGGTTATTAAATTCATTTTTCTTGATGCTAATTATTGGCATGTTTGCTTCATGCGATAATGAAGAAGCAACAAATAATACCACAACAATAAACCCTTTCAGTAATGGAACAAATGAGAGAAATATGATTGTTGTTATTAGTGATATGCATCTTGGTGCAAATCTTGATTATGCTGAATGTAAGAACAACCTTAAAGCACTTGAAAAGATGCTTTATAAAGTTAAAGCCTCATTAAATGTTAAAGAACTCGTTATTGCAGGAGATTTACTTGATCAGTGGTATGTTCCTGCCTCAGTAAACACTTATGAAGGGAATAATCAATCTGATTTTGTTCAACGTATAGCCATAGCCAATAAGGGAGTAGTTGATGCCATTAACTCAATAATTCAAGAAGGGAATATGTTAGTTACTTATGTTCCAGGGAATCATGACTTAACTATAACAGCTGAAAATGTTAATCTTATTTTCCCTGGAATAAATCAAGCAAGAGATAACGAATTAGGATTAGGTACATACACACCAGTAGATATGCCAACATTAGCAATTGAACATGGACACCGCTATAATTTTTTCTGTGCACCTGACCCAATTTCAAATCAAGAAATAGCTCCAGGGAGCATACTACCTCCTGGATATTTCTTTACAAGAATTGCAGCACTACATCATGTACAAAACTGCAATACACCGGGAGACACATTACCAGCTGCAACACAAAACACTTCTGGAAATGAAAGTCAAAACTTACTATATGCATATTGGTCATTATGGCAATGGGCTGTAAAATTACTTCCCATTGAAAATAAATTTGATGAAAACATTATTGTAACCAATTTTGATGGATATATAGGCAATTATTCTATCAAAGATTTAATACCGTTTCAAGCAACACCAGGTGGATTTATAGATGTTAATCTTTACAAAGGCATTCAAGACTCATGGAGTCAAAGACAAATACTTAATCATGTTCCAATAAACATCCCTACCCTTCAAGCAATTGCTAATTCTGCAAAGGCAAGCGAATCAGACAATCAAGCGAAGAATCAATATTTTTTAAATCCTAACTCAAATAAAAGAATTGTAATCTTTGGACATACACATGATGCTAAAATTATTGCATCAGAAAACCATAACGGACAAAAATCAATTTACGCAAACTCTGGAACATGGATTGACCATAATAATGTAGCACCAACAACCATGAATTTCATTGTAATTACTCCTCAAAACTCAAATGAATCTTCAAAAACATACGTTAAACTATATAACTACCAAAATGAAGTTGTAACAAAAATGGCGGAAGACTCAATGCGTTATTAATGGTAAATAATAGTATGGTATGCCTTTATATTTATACAAAACATCCAAAGCTGATATTGAAATTCTATTGATTTGATTAATTGTGTTGAGTAAAAAAGTGCAGTAACAATAAGGTTTTCAATGAAAATTGGATATAGTATCCAATATACTGAATCACTGAAAGAATTTCTTGAATCAAAGAAAGGATTTCTCGAATCTTTGTTTCAATTTTCTAAAACAAAGATTCAAGAAATCCTTTTATTATACCTTTTGCTTTTAATTTTTAGCTCTTATCTCTTATTTGAAAGAAGATTATTATAAAGTTTCTCGTCCTTAATAACTGTTATTGCTTTTTGGAGTCCATCATCAGTATCTTTAATTGATTGGTAGTAGTATTTCACTCCATAAAGATTTCTTGCAATCATAGCCTTAAGACTTGCCTCAATGAAAACATCAGAACGCTTTGTCATTTCCTCCATCTTATCGTCTTCCTTCTTTGCTTTTGTCATAACTTCATCTAAAAGTTCTTTATTTGAAAGGAGTTCTTTTGCATATTCTTCGTACGAACTGTAATTTTGAGATACTGTATCCTTTGTTTGTCTAACAATATAGTCTAAGATCATTGAATTAACCCATTCTTTCTTTATTTCATTTTGCTCAACTCCTTCTTTCTTAGCATAAGCAGTGAATTTCTCCATTAGGTTAAGGCTTGGGTATGAATTATTATAATCTTCAAAGCTTGGATTTTGCTTAAGGAAGCTTTCTCTATTTTCTTCCATCCACTGCATTGAGAAATTATTAAAAACACCTTTGGAACGTAGATTGATTAAATAGTCAGATGCTCTTGAAGTGTCTATTGGAACAAAAACGTCTGGCATTATTCCTCCACCACCATAAACTATTCTTCCATTTGCTGTTGAGTATTTAAGAGAATCTGGGAAGGATATTGAGTCAGGTGTTATTAACTCTTTATGTTGGAAGCGTTTCATATAGTCATTATAGTATGAGTCTAAACCATCGTCCCAAGGCTTTTGAATACAACGACCGCTTGGTGTGTAGTATCTTGAAGTTGTTAGTCTAATCTGAGAACCATCAGGCAAGTTAAACGGTCTTTGAACTAAACCCTTACCAAAACTCCTTCTTCCTATAATAACTCCTCTGTCCCAGTCTTGTATTGCTCCTGATACAATTTCAGATGCAGATGCAGAACTCTCATCAATTAGGACTACGATCTTACCTTTCTCAAATGTTCCTTTTCTTTCTGCCTTAAAATCATATTTTGGAGATGAAACTCCTTCCGTATATACTAATAGTTTGTCGTCACTTAAGAACTCATCACATATTTTAAACGCAACATCTAAATATCCGCCACCATTTCCTCTAAGGTCAAAGATTAGGTCTTTCATTCCTTGTTTCTTTAGATCCTCAATTGCCTCAACAACTTCTTCTGTTGACTTTTGTGCAAACCTATCAAGGCGTATATATCCAAGAGTTTTATCAAGCATAAACCATGTATCAACACTTGTAATTGGAATTTTGTCCCTAATTATTTCAAATATAATTGGTTCTTTTCTTCCTCTTCTTTCAATAGTTAAATTAACTTTAGTTCCTTTTACTCCCCTTAGGTGTTTAAACACAAAGTCATTCTTAATGCTGTCGCCTGTCGAAATCTTATCATCAACCTTTATTATCTTATCTCCTGGCATAACTCCAACCTTTTCAGAAGGACCTCCCCTAATAACATCAACAACATGAATTGTATCTTTCATTATTTGAAACGAAATACCTACTCCATCAAAGTTCCCAATTAGTGGTTCATTCATTTTCTGAACATCTTCTTTTGTAATATAAACAGAATGTGGATCGAGTTCTTTTAACATATTAACTATACCCTTTTCAACAATTTTTGGCATATCTGGTTTTTCAGCATAATAATATCTTATCATATTTAAAGTAAAAGACATTTTGTTATCAGTTGATAAAAGTTCTGTCTTATCAAGAGTTTGAGCCGTTAAAAATGATGAAATTAATAAAAATAAAGAAAAAAGAATTTGTTTCATAGCAATAATAAATTAAACTTTGTCGTTAATAAATGTTGAGGTGCAAAAGTAATAATAAAAAATTAGAAATAGATGAGCTTATACACAATAATATTAATAGTTCTGTTAGTTGTTTCCTTTGTTGGTCTATGGAAAATCTTCCAAAAGGCTGGATACAAAGGATGGTATAGTATTGTTCCGATACTTAACGCTTGGTATGTGGTAAAAATTATAAATAAAAAGTTTTGGTGGTTTATTTACCTCTTAATTCCTTTTATTAATATATTTGTAATAATGCTTGTCATTATTGAAATAATGAAGACTTTCCGCAAAAATGGCTTACTACTACAGATTGCAGGCGTCTTATTTCCTTTTATTATTCTCCCTTGGTTAGGCTTTTCTAAGAAAGAAACCTACACTCATCCTTCTGAACTTCCAGAAATAAAGAACTCAGCAACAAGAGAATGGGTTGATGCTATTCTTTTTGCAGTCATTGCAGCATCAATAATTAGAATGTTCTTCTTTGAAGCATACACAATTCCGACTTCATCTATGGAGAAATCTCTCTTAGTTGGAGATTATCTTTTTGTAAGTAAGGTTGCTTATGGTCCAAGAATTCCAAATACTCCAATTGCGTTTCCTTTAGTTCATCATACGATTCCTATTTTAAACATTAAGTCTTATGTTGAATGGTTAAAATTAGATTACCATCGTTTCCCTGGCATAAGTCACCTAAAAAGAGGAGATGCTGTGGTCTTTAACTTCCCTGATGGAGACACCCTTTCTTCAACTTATCAAAGTGCTGAAAGTTATTATAGCTTAGTAAGGAAATATGGAAGAGAGAGAGTTTGGAACTCACCACAAGAATTTGGAGATATTATTGTTAGACCTGTTGATAAGAGGGAAAACTTTATTAAAAGATTAATTGGGCTTCCTGGCGAAACCCTACATATAGAGAACCAAGTTGTATTTATTAATGGTAAGGCAATTGAAAGCCCAAAAGACTATCAAATCACATATAAGATTGAAACAGAAAATGGAGCTACAATTAATGAAAATGAACTCTTAAACATTGGTGTTTCAAAAGAAGATATGGATATGATGTATATATCATACTATGCAAACCTTACTAAACCTCAAATAGAAAGCCTTTCAACAACTCCTTATATTTTAGATATCGAGCCCCTAAGCTCAGAAGGTAAAACCTATTCTTCTTTTACCAAAATACCTTGTAAGATAATCTTCCATCCAGAACTAATAGATAAGGGTTCTGTTTTGAGAATGGTTGGTGTTGATAGCACAGATATAAGCAATTCAATAAACTACCCTACTCTTCCTCTATCACAAGAATTGGTTACTAAGATTAAGAAATTCCCTTATGTAAAATCAATAACACCTGTTCTTTGCTTAAAAGGATATGGAGAGAAACACCTATTCCCTTATGATGAAACATTGAATTGGAATGTTGATAATTACGGCCCAATTTTAATTCCAAAAAGAGGAATGAAAATTGATTTAAACCCAAGCAATATTGCACTTTATAAAAGAGTTATCACAGCCTTTGAAAAGAATAGCTTTGAAGAAAGAAATGGCAAATACTATATTAATGGCAAAATCACAAACTCCTATACTTTTAAAATGGATTATTATTGGATGCAAGGCGACAATAGACATAATTCAGCAGATAGCAGATTTTGGGGATTTGTTCCTGAAGACCATATTGTAGGGAAAGCATCCTTTGTTTGGCTTAGTATAAACAAAGATATGAGTGGGCTGAAGAAAATTAGATGGGACAAATTATTTAGAATAATAAAGTAGAAAAAGAAAAGAAACAAAAAAAATTATCATTGATCGCCACAATAGGTAATAATTATTAATCATTAAAAATTATAACAATGAGAACAGTAAAATTATTATTAGCTGAAAGTGATATGAATTTAGGACCAATCCTAAAAACATATTTTGACAAGAATGGTTTTCCAACAATTTTGGTTACAGATGGAGAGTCAGCTTTAAAAGTGTATTCATCAGAGGAAATTGATTTTGTAATATTAGAAACATCACTACCTGTAATGGATGGTTTTATTACCGCAGAAGCAATTAGAGAACTTGATGCAACAATCCCAATATTATTTATATCGGAAAAGAATCAAGCACAGACAGATATTATTAAAGGCTTTGAAATCGGAGCAGACGACTATCTTCGCAAACCATTCTCAATGGAAGAGATACTTTGTAGAATAAAAGCAATTTCAAAAAGAGCAATCGGTGATAGACCAGAGGATAATGTTTTCAAAATTGGAGATTACTACACCTTTGACTATAACCGTCACGTTATTAACTTTAAAGGAAATAGTGAACATAAAGCAGAAGAAATTAGACTAACTGGAAAAGAAAGTGAACTATTAAAAGTTTTTGCTTTAAGCATGAACCAAACTGTTGACAGAAAAGTTATTCTTGAAAAGGTTTGGAAGAACGACACCTATTTCAATGCAAGAAGTATGGACGTTTACATAACGAAACTTAGAAAGTATCTTAGCTATGATTCAGATGTAAAGCTTGCAAACAAACACGGAGTTGGATTCTTACTAACAGTTCAACCACAAAACTTTGGCATTAAAATGAAGAAATAACATTAAACTTATTTTTTAGTCTTAAACCAAAAAGCGTCATCAAAACTTAATTTGATGACGCTTTCTCTTTAATATGCTATTAGGTTTATTTCACTAATAAAGCATTATATTTCTTTAGGCTATCTAAAACATTAGTTCTAACATGGATAAAGTCAGTTACGCCTTGTGATTTAAAGCTTTCAATTTGAGCCTCTGGATAACCAGCAACAACAACATTGTTAATCTTTGTTTTAAGTAAAGGAAGAGCTTTTGAAACCAATGCTTCGTACTCATCATCTGA
>JBAYYI010000091.1:0-6546 GCA_041673165.1 Bacteroidales bacterium | reverse complement strand
ATGGAATAAGGATTTCTTATTAGTATTTATTTTTAAAAGCCAAAGCCTCTAAACTTATTAGTCACCTAATGTAGCAACCATAATTGCTTTAATTGTATGAAGACGGTTTTCTGCTTCGTCAAATACAATTGACATTGGGCTTTCAAACACTTCTTCTGTAACTTCAATACCATCTAGACCGAACTTCTCGTGGATTTCTCTTCCTACTTGAGTTTCTAAGTTATGGAAAGCTGGTAAGCAATGTAAGAACTTAACGTTAGGATTACCTGTTTTCTTAACAACATCCATATTTACTTGGTATGGACGAAGCATTTTAATTCTTTCTGCCCAAATCTCTGCTGGTTCTCCCATTGAAACCCAAACGTCAGTGTATAGGAAGTCACATCCCTTAACAGCTTCTTCAACATTTTCTGTAATCATTATCTTAGCACCTGTTTCTTTTGCAATCTCACGACAAGTTGCAACAAGGCTTGCCTCTGGTTGGCATGATTTTGGAGCAGCAGCACGGAAATCCATACCCATCTTTGCAGCACCTACCATAAGTGAATTACCCATATTATTCTTTGCATCACCTAAGTAACAGAAAGAAACTTGATTTAAAGGCTTGTCAATATGTTCTGTCATTGTAAGAAAATCAGCTAAGATTTGAGTTGGGTGAAACTCTGTTGTTAGACCATTCCAAACAGGAACGCCAGCGTATTCTGCAAGTGTTTCAACTGTTGCTTGGTCATAACCACGGTATTCAATACCATCATATATTCTACCAAGAACTCTTGCAGTATCTTTCATTGATTCCTTCTTACCAATTTGGCTTCCTGAAGGTCCTAAATAAGTTACATGAGCTCCTTGATCCAATGCACCAACTTCAAAAGAACAACGTGTACGTGTTGAATCCTTTTCAAATATAAGAGCTATATTCTTTCCTTTTAGGTGTTGAACTTCTGTTCCTGCGTATTTTGCACGTTTAAGATCACGAGCAAGATCCAACATATATTGAATTTCTTTTGGGGTGAAGTCTAATAGTTTTAGAAAACTTCTGTTTCTTAGATTGAATGCCATATGCTAATTATTTTTATTGGTTAAATAGTTTATTTAAGCCACAAAGTTAGCAATTTATTCATACGTGCAAAGAAAATTAACAATTAATTTACCTTAATTACTAATATTTTATATCTACCGATTTATTTCTTAGGTTTTAGGGAGAAGAGATTGAGAAGCAATACCAATACATAAATAGGATAAGAAGAAAAAGACTGATAATATAAAAACAATCTCTATGACAATAAAACTTTTAATATTTCACATAAAAAAAGGAACCCCAAATAAGAAACCCTAATAATCAAGCAATAAACAAATATAATTTAATACTTCTTTTTTGTTGAAGTTATCCCTCTAGTTATAATTGGTGTTTATCATTATTCAGGTCAAATGAAGAATTCCTATTTTTTAAAAAGGTATAAGAAAGAAGTTAGACTAACTGATTAAGATTTAATTCTAAAATAATCTTTTCCTAAATATAATTCATATATTTGCATAAATCAACTGCATCAATAATAATATAACCTAAATTAAAAAATGGAAAACAAATTACAAATAAAAGACCTCGAAACTCTCAAAGAAAAGTGTTTTGAAGACTTATTCGATATTGCTAGTAATTGCAACCTCAGAGAAAAGTACGGACTTGTAAAAGTTAGATTCATTGACTTGAACGACGAGTTTGGATATACAAGTTTTGGTAGATTCTTTTTTGTTGATGATTGTATGTATCTTATTACAAAGGATCCAAAATATGAAGAAGATCACAATCCTGATATTCTCGACTTTGATGATAGGTTAGATATTTTAAATTATTTAGATTTTTATATTGTTCGAGTATTATTTGCTGGAATATATACAGGTTTCAATGACAATAGAGGAGAAAGAATTTTTACAGGAGATATAATATCTGCTTGTTTAGATATTAATAGAGATGAGCCTATTGACAAATATGATATAGAAAATAGATATAGGATGGTTGCTGGAGTAGCTAGCATATTTTCTGTTTTTAGTTTAATACTAGACAATCACAGTGCAGCGCTATACAAGAATACATATATGGAAAGAATAGGTACAGTCTTTTTTGATCTTGATAAGAGTTATACAGAGTACCACATACTTGGTCTTTGCAATGTATTTGCACAGCATCGAGGAGATAGAGATAAATTAATAAATAAATCTAAGAATACACCATCTTTTCTCCCATAAATTTAATAAAAGTCAGCATATAGAATATTAAAAGGTAAATAAATTATAATAGATACCATGAAAGATTACAGTAAATACTTAATAGGGCTATCTGGAGAATTATCAGTCGCGCGAATTTTATGTGAAAAGAATTATGTTCCCACACTTGCAAATAACAACTGCCCAACATTTGATGTTTTTTGCTTCGACCCTAAAACACAAAAAACAATAGCCATACAAATAAAGACGACGAAGAATGAGCCCCATAATAAAAAAAGCAGCTTTTCAATAATGGGAAATAGAGACAATAGATCTGATTTTTACGAGAATATTTCAGGCCCCTTTGTCTTTGTCATTAGAGATATACATAATAATTACAGATATTTCATATTATCTAAAGAACAATTCATATCTATCTCTTCCAAAGTCGAAGATGATTATGATAATCTTATTCGTGCAAAACCAATAAAACCAGGAAGTCCAATGGCTTTACCAATTAAATGTATTCTTAATTTTGAAGATCAATGGGATAACTTATGGGTTTAATTATAATTTAAATAGCATAATAACAACAAACTAAAGAATCATCCTAAATATTCTATACTTGAATGAAGCTTTACTTCTTCACTTTTGTCTGAAATAGCTCCGTATGTAAGGCAAGAGCAACCATAATATAACTCCAAGCAATTGATGTAATATAAATAGTAATACTGCTGAGGTTTATAATAATGGCTTGAAAAAAAGCAATCTCATCATAGAAACTATCGAATAAAGAAAAAAGAATCAATGATAAAACACAAAAGAAAACTGCTAGTATAATAGAATAAACATTAAAGAATAATATCTTTTTTAAAGGACTTATAGACTTAAATTTTTGACGAACATCTTTCATAATATCTTTATTTTGGGATGCAAAGATAGTTATAATTGCAAAACTAACATATAAAGAATAGGCTTTTCACTAAAAAACTTACAGGTATATTAGAAAAAATGACTTACTTTGCAATTCAATTGACCTAAATAATATAATAATAAGAACTTAAATAGACTTATTCTTAACCATAATCAACTTTATAGAACAGAAACATTAGAGATTGAATTATTAAATTAAGTATTAACAATAGAAGAAAAGAGTATTAATCACTTGAATTCTTCAAACAAAAAAAGAAAAGAAATGAGAAAACTATCATTATTATTAATTGCATGCATAGGCGTTGTTTCTATGCTAACAATAAGTAGCTGCAATTCAAACAAGAACAAGACAGAAGAAACAACTATTACAACATACTCAGTAGATGATTTGCTTATGAAAGCAGACGGGTTAATTGACACAACAATTATCATTGAAGGAGTTTGCACTCATACTTGTGCACATGGCGGAAAGAAGATTTTCTTAATGGGATCAGATGATACAAAAACTATACGCATTGAGGCATCAGAACAAGTAGGAGCTTTCAAAAAAGAATGCGTAAATGCTATGGTTTCTGTAACAGGAAAGGTTCAAGAAGAAAGAATTGACGAAGCGTACTTATTAAAATGGGAAGAAGGTCTAAAAGATAAGACAGCAGAAAAGCATGGAGAAGAAGAAGGTGGTGGCTGTGATACTGAGAAAAAAGCACAAAACGAAGCAGCTGCAAGTTCAGAGGCAGAAAGAATAGCTAATTTCCGCACACGTATTGCAGAAGAGAAAGCAAAAACAGGAAAAGCATACCTTTCATTCTATTATATAGTTGCTGATTCTTACTCTATCAAGTAATGAAGAAAGTATTAGTGAAAAAAGAACTAATAAAGGCAGAAAAGAAGAAAGGAAATTCAGGAACAATAATAAGAAAATGGTCACGAACAATACATCGTGACCTTTCTTTCTTCTTCTCAGGCATAATATTAGTCTATGCATTTTCAGGCATATTCCTAAACCATAAGGCGGATTTCAACTCCAACTACTCCATAAAGAAATATGACTTCGTTGTAGAGGGTAACTACCCACTCATACAATCAGACTTTTCAGCAGAAAGAGTAAAGACAGAACTCCTAACGCCTTATGATGAAACAAAGAACTATACAAAGCACTATTTCCCCGACAGCCTAACGATGAAAGTATTCCTTAAAGGAGGTTCATCAATGGTCTTAAGTTTGGAAACAGGAAAAGGCGTTTACGAATCCGTAAAGAAACGACAAATAATCAGCAGCATAAATCGCTTACACTATAACCCCAATAAGTGGTGGACTATCTTCTCCGACATATTCATAGGCTCCCTAATCATTATCACCATAACAGGCTTAATAATGAATAAAGGCAAGAAAGGAATTATGGGAAGAGGAGGGATAGAACTGATAATAGGAATCATAATTCCACTACTATTTATATTCCTCACATAGTAAATATTCGCAAAGAAAATAATAGTAAATACTATCATTAAATAATTGAAAAAGGAGGCTAAGGTCTCCTTTTTCTATTTATTGTATTTTGAATTGACTATTAAAACTTATTCTTTCTTTGATTTTGGAGAGATAGGTAAGACAAGAAGAACTAAGAATATAATAAAATAACTCTCGAATATCTTTACAAGATAGAATTCAATATTAGTTAAGTTCTCTATTATCTCTTCAAAATTAATTTCTCCATCAAATAAATAGTTAAACAAAGGGTCTATAATAAATGATGAAATAATCATTAATACAGCAAAAGTAATTGCATAAAGATTAAAGAATAATATCTTTTTGATAGTGCTTAATTCATTGAAGCCTTGACGAATGTTTCTCATAAACAATCTATTTATTAACTGGACTTGAGGAATATCAATTGATATATTGTCCTGCAAAGATATATAATTTCCATAATAAAATCGGAAAGCAAATCAATTATTGTAAAATCAATTAAATATTCCAATAGAAACAGTATCAAAAGAGAAAAGAATTGACAAGAGATAATCCCTAAAGACTTTTATATAAATAGGATAATAGGATTAAATATTTATTCTAAATTCTATTATTATGAAAAGAAGTTTTGTATTTTTGCTAAATAATTAAAGACTTACAAGAAAAATAATAACAAAACAAGATATGAAAAAGCAGATTTTAATTATTGGGTTACTATTATTTTCAACCTTGATTTATTCTCAGAATAAGGTTGATAGCTTAGTAAATATTGGTATAGAGTACCATGATAAGGGAAAATATGACAAAGCAATTGAAACATATAAGTCTGCTCTTAAAATTAATCCAAATTCAGCCTTAGCCAATTATGAAATTGCAATGACATATATGTATGCAAAGGATTATAAGAATGCAATAAAGCATAGTGATAAAGTTATTAAACTAAACGATAAATATCTATTGCCAGCATATATTACAAAAGCTTCGTGCCTTGATAACTTAGGAAAAATAAAAGAATCAATTGAACTTTTTAAGGAAGGAATTGAAAAATTTGGTGACAATCACTTATTATATTACAACTTAGCATTGAATTATTATAAGACAAAAGAATACGATAATGCAGAACAAGCAGTAATTAACGCAATAAACACTAAATCAAGCCATGCAAGTAGTCATTTACTATTAGGACAATTAATGTATGATAAGAATCTAAAAGCTCAGAGCCTAGTTTGCCTACACTATTTCCTATTTTTAGAACCCAATACCGAAAGATCCAGAACAGCCTATAACCTATTACAAAAACAATTCAATGGCAATGTAAAGGCTGACAAAGACAAACCCAATACATTCAATATTAACATCAACTCAATAGAAACAGAAACAGAGTTTTCTCATGCAGACTTAATGATATCAATGCTTGAAGCAACTAAGACAATTGAAGAAAATGAAAACAAGAGTGAAGATGAGATGTTTATAGAAAATACTAAATCGTTTTTCAATATTCTTGGAGAACTAAAAAAAGAAGATAGTAAAGGGTTATGGTGGGATTTCTATATTCCTTTCTTCGATGAAATAGCTAATTCAGAACATATTGACACATATTGTTACTATATCAGTAAATCATCAAATCCCAGAGCATCGGATTGGTTAAAAGCCAATGATAAAAAGTTTAAAGACTTTGCTGCTTGGCTAAAAGATAACTAAACCCAATTATCATTTCCCATCCTTTTCCTAAGCTTTAATTAGCTCATCTTACTATAAAATTTCTTGATTACACTATATTTACAATCTAATTATTTACGTATCTTTGCCATTATCTTAAGTGTTTTATATAAAAGCATAATAGAAAACCATGAGATTATAATAATAAACTGCACTCTTATAAGGTTATTGAATAAAAATAGCAAGTAATAGTGAACCAATAAGCAAGTAATGATGGATATGAAA
>JBAYYI010000090.1:0-6590 GCA_041673165.1 Bacteroidales bacterium | reverse complement strand
CAAGGAAGATGATAGATGCAATACCTGCTACTCCACCTCCAATTATTTTTTGTGGAATAAGGAATGCTGACCAAGCAAAGGTGTACATTAATACTCCTAATGTAATCATTGAGTACTGTAAGATAGCTTTGCCAGTAGAGGTCTTTCTCATCCTCTGCATTGGTTTGTTTTGAGTCATATATAATTAAATGTTATTTTGAAAAGAATTGATTAAGTGTGGTCATAATGTTGTCTCCCCTAAGGTTTCGAGCTACAATATTACCTTGATTGTCAACTAAGATATTTTGAGGAATGGATTCCAATTTATAAAGCTTTACAACAATGCTATTCCATTGAAGTAGGTCTGAAACGTTTTCCCAAACCAAGCCATCATCATTAATTCCTTTTAGCCATTTTGTTCTATCCTTGTCAAGAGAAACGCCAAGAACGTCAAAGCCTTTTGATTTGAATTTATCATAGGCTTGAACTAAGAATTTGCTTTCTGTTCTGCAAGGAGTACACCAAGAAGCCCAGAAATCAATAAGTACATATTTCTTATCTTTAATGTATTCGGAAGCTTTAATATCTATTCCATTCACGTTTGGAAGTGTGAAATCAATAAATTTTTCTCCAACCTTTTCTTTAGTTTGAATCTCTTGAACGTAGTCTTGAAGGAGTTTATATTGATACATTCTCTTTGCATCATTATTAAGTAGTGAGAATAACTCTTTTAATTCGTTATCACTTAAGTAAGCTGCTAAGTAATTGCTTATTATTAGTGGAGTATAGAAAGAGCTTGGGTTTTTTGAAACATCATTCATTAGTGATTGAATAGGATTTGCAGACTTATTACACCTATCTACAAGACTTGCATAAGTATCATTCTTTGGAGAGCCTTTGATTGATATGTTTTCTATATTTTCCTTAGAGCCTGTTATTTGAATGCTATTATTTTCCATAAAGAAAGAGAAGTCTCCATTCTTGGTTGGAAGTTGAATTTGAGCAACACAAACAAAATCAACAACGCCCTTAAATTCAAACTTTCCATCTCTTATCTTTGTGGTAAAGGTTCTCTTTTCGCCTCCTTCAAGCAAGAGATTTAGCTTAACATTGCCATCAGAAACTCCTGCAACATTTCCTTGAATTGAATATCCATAGGTGCTGGTTAGTTCTTCTAATTTATTAATTAGCTCATCACCTCTAAGGTTTTTTGCAAGAATTGTTCCTTTGCTATCAATTAGAACATTATAAGGAATTGCTTTAACCATATATTTCTTTGCAGCTTCACCATCCCATAGGTTTAGGTCAGAAACTTGCTCCCATTTCAACTTGTCATCCTTGATTGCTTCTTTCCACAACTTGTCATCAACATCTAAAGAAACTCCTAAGATATCAAATCCTTTTGAACTATATTTATTGTATGCCACAATAAGGTTTGGATTTTCATCTCTGCAAGGAAGACACCAAGAAGCCCAAAAGTCAATTAATAAGAACTTCTTTCCATTTAATTGTCTATATAGATTAACAGCCTTACCACTTGGATTCTTTAGATTAATGTCTGGTGCTTTTTGTCCAACAGCAATTGATTCAAGAGTCTTTTCTCTTTCTCTTAGTTTGATATAGTGGTAGGTTTGGGTTGCTGGCTTTAACAGTGTGTTAAGGGTTTTGAATAGTTCTTCGTAATCCCATTTATATGCTAAGTATGAGGAAATGATATCAGCACAGAATATATGCTCAGGATTATTCACTACCCAGTTTTCTAATCTTCTTAGGTGGACGTCATAGTCTTCGCCTTTTAGAGGAGTGGTAACCTGATTCCAACTATCAGTCCACTTAGAACCTTTGATAGTTATTTTACTAACCTTTTTGGCATCAATTTTTATTTCATAGGTTGTTGGTTCAAGATAAATTCTAAATTCTCTCATACCATTAATTGTCAAAAGGGCAGGAATGGCTTCGCTAATTGGGCTTCTGAATGTGAATTTCTTGTTTTCAACATATGCAGTGTCAACTCTTTCGTTTCCATCTCTAAAATAAGAACGTAGAGTAACAAATCCTTCATATGTGTTTAGGATTTCTCCATTAATAACATAGCCTTTTCCAAAAGGGATTGTTTGAGAATATCCAACAAATGTGAAAAGAATTGCAAAAACCAAACTGATTAACTTCTTTATCATATAAATTGATTTATAATGTTTATATTTTATTTCTTAGTCTTTAATTAATATTCTTTCTTCATCATTCTATCCAATTCACGCTTCGAATCGTTTTGTTTAATAGATTCTCTTTTATCGTAGGAATGCTTACCCTTAGCAAGAGCAATTTCAATTTTAGCGAACCCTCTGCTGTCAATAAATAGGAGTATAGGAATGATAGTTAGCCCTTTTTCTTTTGTTTTTCCTTCAAGTTTTTTGAGTTCGTTTTTGTTTAGAAGTAGCTTGCGTGAGCGTTTTGCTTCGTGATTATAGTAGGAACCAAAACGATATTCAGCAATATGTAGTTCGTTAATCCAAAGCTCGTTATTCAAGAAAGAACAATATGCATCTGTTAAATTAACCTTCCCTTCTCTGATTGACTTAATCTCAGTTCCACATAATTGCATACCTGCAATATAGGTTTGTAAGAAGAAGTATTCAAACGATGCCCTCTTGTTTCTAATGTCAATTATATGTTTTTCTCCCTTAACCATAAGATGCAAAGATAGTAATTTTCTAAAATATTTAAGTAAAAAACTAATTGAAATACAATAAATAAGTTAGCTTAATAAAAAAGGTTCAAAAAAAGTCTTCCTTTATTTAAAGAAAGACTTAGTTTATTAGAAGTCTAATAAGAATTAACTTATTATTATAGTATGCGTCTTGGCTTAATATCCAACTTAACTGGTTCAATCATATTCTTAGGAAGTAGGATTGTGTCAAGGTCTTCTTTTGATAGAATATCATGCTCAAGCACTAATTCATAAACACCTTTTCCTGTTTCCATTGCTTCTTTTGCTATCTTTGTTGAACTCTTATATCCAATAATTGGGTTTAAAGCAGTTACAATTCCAATAGAATGTCTAACTTGATGTCTACAGTTTTCGACGTCAGCCTTAATGTTGTCAATACATTTAGTTCTTAAAGTATCGAAACCATTAACAAGAAGTTCAACTGAATTGAATAATGAGAACGCCATAACAGGCTCCATAACATTTAATTCTAATTGAGCATTTTCACTTCCCATCATAACAGTTGTGTCGTTTCCAATAACTCTATAGCAAACTTGATTTACTACCTCTGGAATAACTGGATTAACTTTTCCTGGCATAATTGAACTGCCTGGTTGCATTTCTGGAAGGAAGATTTCGTGAATACCTGTTCTTGGACCAGAACCCATTAGGCGAAGGTCATTACAAATCTTAATTGTTTTTAGAGCAATACGGCGAAGTTGAGAAGAAAGTCCAACTAAAGTAGAAGTGTCGTGAGTTGATTCAACTAAGTTTCCTGTTAGGGTAATATCCCAATTGGTGATATCTCTAAGAGCATCAACGCATAACTTGCTATATCCTGGTTGAGAACAAATTCCTGTACCAATTGCAGTAGCTCCCATATTAACAACTAAGAAATCTTTAATCTCTCTGATTAATCTTACTCTTTCTGAGTCTAATGCGTCAGCGAAAGCTTTAAATGATTGTCCTAATGTCATTGGAACTGCATCTTGAAGCTGTGTACGTCCCATCTTAATAACTTCAGCAAACTCTTCTGCTTTCTTATTTAAAGATGCAACTATTCTTTCAATAGCCTCAATAAGTGTTTTGCTTTCCATATATAAGCCAAAATGTAAGGCAGTTGGATAAGCATCATTTGTTGATTGAGAACAGTTCACATGGTCGTTTGGAGAAAGGAATTCATATTGTCCAAGTTCTTTTCCCATGATTTGAAGACCGCGGTTAGCTATAACTTCGTTTGCATTCATGTTCATAGTTGTTCCAGCACCTCCTTGAATCATATCTGAAAGGAAGTGGTCATGCCATTTTCCTTCGTTAATTTCATCACAAGCCTTGCAAATTGCATCAAATTGTTGGTCTGTTAGAAGTCCTTGTTTGTGATTAGCAATTGCTGCTCCTTTTTTTGCTATAGCAAATCCTTTTATAAAGTTAGGGTAGTCGCAATGTCTTTCATTTGAAATCCTGAAGTTTTCAAAACCTCTTAAAGATTGTACACCGTACAATGCCTCAACAGGGATTTCTTTTGTTCCCAGTAGATCAGATTCCTTTCTGGTCTTTCCTGAATATTTTATTTCTTTCATCTTGTAAAGTAAAAATTAATAAATTTGTTTTAACTCTCTGTTTAGTAACAGTAAAATTAGTTGCAAAGGTAGTAATTCTTTTTTTACAAATAAAGTTATATCATAAATACTTTCTAATTAGTATCCTAAAATCTTAAGCATAGACTTATGGCTTTGTTCTTTAGCAAATAATTTTGTAAACCATTCTCCATTTTCATCTTGATCCAAAATTATATGTTTAGGTTGAGGAATTAAACAATGTTGAGTTCCTCCGTAGCCTGCTAAACTTTCTTGGTAGGCACCTGTGTGGAAGAATCCAATATAAAGAGGTTCTTCATCTTCATTGGTGTATTTAGGCAAAAAGACAGCATTTGAGTGAGCCTCTGCACTGTAGTAATCTTGACTGTCGCAAGTTAGTCCTCCTAAGAAAACCCTTTGATATTCATTTTCCCACTTATTGATAGGTAGAAGAATAAATCTCTGTCCTATTCCCCAAGTGTCGGGAAGGGTGGTTATGAAAGAGCTGTCAATCATATACCAAACCTCACGGTCATTTTGTCTTTTTTGGTCAATAATAGAATAAAGAATACATCCAGACTCACCAACGGTAAACGATCCAAATTCAGTAAAGATGTTTGGCTCCTCAACATCTTGCTTATTGCAAATATCCTTAATTTGAGCTAGTATCTCCTCAGCCATATATTCATAATCGAAAGTAAAAGCTAAAGAGTTCTTGATTGGGAAACCTCCTCCAATGTTTAATGAGTCTAAGTCAGGACAAACCTTCTTTAACTCGCAGTAAATACTAACGCATTTTTGAAGCTCATTCCAATAATAAGCAGAATCCTTTACTCCTGTATTAATGAAGAAATGAAGCATCTTTAGCTTAAACTTAGGGTTGGTGGCTATCTTAGTATTATAGAAAGAAAGAATATCGTTATATCTAATTCCTAATCTTGATGTGTAGAAGTCAAACATTGGTTCCTCCTCAGCTGCAATCCTAATTCCAACCTGGCACTCTCTGTCAATATGTTCATCTAATAGCAGAACCTCTTCCATATTATCAATAATAGGGATAACGTTAATGAAATCTTGACGAATTAATTCACCAATATTTTCAATGTATTGAGGACGTTTAAATCCATTACATATAATATACTGGTCTTTTGTAATCTTTCCTTGTTCGTGAAGCTCGTTAATTAAATTTATGTCAAAGGCAGAAGAAGTCTCAATGTTAACATCATTTGCAAGAACAGAATCCATAACAAATGAGAAGTGAGAACTCTTGGTGCAATAGCAATAATTATAATTCCCTTTATAGTCAACCTTCGCAATTGCTACATTAAATAATCTCTTAGCTCTTTGAATTTGGGTTGTTATTTTTGGTAAATAAGTAATTCTTAAAGGAGTTCCATATTGCTTGATTATGTCCATAAGGGGGATATCGTGGAAAATCAACTTATTATCTTCAACTAAGAATTCATCTTGTGGGAACTCAAAAGTTTGCTCTATTAAATCTATATACTTATTTTTCATTTCAATAAACTAATTAGGTTAGGTCTGTCTTTTTATACTCATCTGAGTGATTTAGGTTGCAAATATCTGACAAATCTAATTAAGATAAAAATTTTTATCAACTATTTTTTGCAAATCTGATTGATGGATTGAAATATTGTTTAATTTTGCACCTGCTTTCAACAAGCAATTAAAAGTTTAAAAATATAAAAATAAACCAAAACAACAATGAAACAAGTAGTTTTAAAAAGTGCAGTACTAATCCTATTGCTATCAACAATCTTTACAGCTTGCTCTCAAAAGAAAGAAGTAAGTCAAGGTGATTTGAAAACAATCATTGACTCTGCATCTTATTGCATAGGACAAAATATGGGAACTCAAATGAAGGCTCAAGACATGGAAATCAATGCTGAAATCCTAATGAATGCTTTCTACGCAGCTTATGACGGAGACACAAACTATGTTATCAAACCAGAAAACATACAAAATGTTATGATGGAGTACGAAAAAAAGATGCAAGAAAAGCAAAAAGTAGCAGCTGCAGAGAAAGGAAAAGTAAATCGTGAGAAATCTTCTAAGTTTTTAGCAGCTAACAAATCTAAAGAAGGAGTTCAAACAACTGTATCAGGCTTACAATACAAAGTTATCAAACAAGGAAAAGGAGCTAAACCAACAATTGAAGATAGAGTAAGAATACAATATCGTTTAAAATTAACAGATGGTAAGGTTATTGAAAGCACATTTGAAAGAGGAGAAGACCCAGTAATTATGGGAATGAATGGAATTATACCAGGAATGTCAGAAGGATTACAACTAATGAGCGAAGGATC
>JBAYYI010000089.1:0-6684 GCA_041673165.1 Bacteroidales bacterium | reverse complement strand
ATATGATTTATCTTTTTTTTGTGGAAGAAACAAAGTAAATCAAAATAGGCTGAACTTGCAAAAGTTTAGCCTATATTTTTATATTATTGAAAAAGTTTTATCGGACAACAATGATAAATAATAAAAAAACATGTATAGAAAAGGTTAAAATCTATACATGTTATCTAAACGTATATACAAAATCATATAAATCTATACACGTTATCTTTCTTCTTCATCTTCTTGTTGTTGTTCTTCTTCTTCATATTCTTCAAATTCCTCATCTTCTTGAAAATCTTGCTCTGGTTTTCTCCAAATAGCTTTCAAGCCAAAATAAAGTCCTGCAAGAAGACCTATACCTAATATGCCAGGAGTATTAGTGCCTGCTTTCGTTCCAATACCAATTACTACTGCAAATAAAGAAAAGAATCCTACAATAGCAAGAATAGTTATAATAATTCTTTTAGATTGACTCATAATATTATACTTGTTCTTCTGGTGCTTGTTCTTCACTTATTTGTTCTTCTGTCGGTGGATATAGTTTTTTATACCACTTATCAACAAACTTATAAGCCTTTGTTTTATGAGTAGATAGTTTTGAAAGAAGTCCTTGAGGCTGTGGGAAAATTTCATATCCCAGATACCTATCCAAAACCTTAACCTCTCTAAAATGAGTATGTTTATATTTCCTTTCTAATTGTCCATCGCGAAAGCACTCACCCGTAACCTCACAAAGTGCCAATATCAACTGAACCTCTCTAACAAGAATTATATCCCCAACCTTAAGACCAGTTCCATTAACATCCTTAAAGTTCCTAAACTGAACATTATCCCAATCAACCATTCCAATAACAGGCTTTGCTTCATCTATCATTCTAATGGAATCTATACTATCCCCTTCTTGTCCATCAGGTAAGTGCATTTGTATATGCCAATAATTCTTTTCCATATTATATTCTTTTATTTTATAGTGATTTATGTATATTAATTTATTCTATTTATTCAAACTTATCTTGCGAACTATTGACTCCTTACACCGCTACTCCAAAATCTCTTAAGGCATCGTTTAGGGAGGTTTTTAGGTCGGTGGATTGTTTTCTTTTTCCGATAATTAGGGCACAGTTTACGTTGTATTTGCCTGATGGAAATTCTTTGGTGATTGAGCCAGGGATAACTACGGAGTTTTTAGGGATAAATGCTTTGTATTCAATTGGAGTTTCGCCACTTACATCAATTATTTTGGTGGAAGAGGTTATTGTGGTATTTGCTCCAAGAACAGCACCCTCACATACTCTAACTCCTTCAACAATAATACATCGTGATCCAATAAAGCAATTATCTTCAATAATTACAGGATTTGCACCAACAGGTTCTAAAACCCCACCAATTCCAACTCCACCACTCAAATGAACATTCTTACCAATTTGAGCACAAGAGCCAACAGTAGCCCAGGTGTCAACCATTGTATTTGAATCAACATAAGCTCCAATATTAACATAAGAGGGCATAAGAATAACGCCAGGTGCAAGATATGAACCATAACGAGAAACAGCATGAGGCACAACCCTTACGCCAAGCTTTGCATAGTCTTTTTTAAGAGGTATTTTATCATAAAACTCCATTGGCCCAAGCTCATAAGTCTTCATCTCACAGATAGGGAAGTAGAGGATAACAGCTTTTTTCACCCATTCATTCACCATCCAATCATCACCTTGTTTTTCAGCAATTCTCAATTTCCCCTTATCCAAAAGCTCAATAATATCTCTAATAGCAGTTTGAGTTCTCTCTTCTTTAAGCAGTTCTCTATTTTCCCAAGCTTTTTCTATAATTTCTTTTTGCATCCTAATTTCTTATTTTGAATTACAAAATTACATAAAAACTAACTACCTTTGCCTATTATTAATAATAATTATATTGAAAAATGAAACATTATTTACTTATTATCACTCTTCTAATATCTTTTTCAGCAATTTCGCAGACAAATCAATTCACTGTTAGGGTTCACGACAAAACCCATCTACAAACTAAAACAGAGTATTCTCAAAAGCATAAGTTTTCAGTAAACGATTTGGATATTAGTAATATAAAGCTAAATTTATATCTTGGCTGTCCAGAAACAGGATGCAGTGATTGGGATTATTCAATAAGTGTTTTGCTTAGAAAAGTTGAAAATAACGACACCGTAACCTATCAATTAGGTAGGATGATGACCCCATATAGTGGTGCATATAATCAAGGAGATAATGCACAAACTTGGAACCCTCACTGGTCATGGGATATAACAAATTACCTACCCCTAATGAAAGATAGTTTCGATATAGTTATAACTTACGAGGGATTTCAAGATGGTTTCCTTGCAACAACAGATTTTGTTTTCACAACAGATAAGAAGAATAAGAGAAATGTCATCAAGACCCAAAACATACACTATGGCTACTTCTCTTATGGTGATATTGAAAACCCTATCGATAATTACATCACTCCAAAAGAAATTCTTGTACCAAAAAACACTAAAGAAGTTTATGCAAGAGTAAGTATATCAGGACATGGGGGCGATTCAACTAATGCATCAGCAGAGTTCTTAAAGAAAGATTATTATTATATGGTTAATGGTAAAGAGATTGCAAGGCAGTCAATTTGGAAAGATGATTGTGGATGCAACCCAATTCAACCACAGGGAGGAACTTGGATATATAACCGTGCAGGTTGGTGTCCAGGAACAAAGGTTAATGAGTTTCTCTATGATTTAACACCATATATTAAGAAAGGTAAACTAAATGTGGATATTGATTTTGAATACTATAAGACCTCAAACATAGGGCAACCAGGCTATCACGTGGCTCACGATATATTCTTTTTATCATCAAACGACAATATAATTCAAGAACTAACTTCAATCCCTCAAAAAACTTACTTCCTACATAAAAACTTTATCCTAACCTATAAGGCAAATAACGATGCTTCAAGAAATAAGGTTTATATTATTGAACAGATAACCAATAATAAGGTATATGAGAGAACCCAACTTGAGAATAATAGAGTATATAATGAAACAATAGAACTGAGAAATGGGGGAAACTATAAGTTTCTTTTCACCGATTCTGATAATGACGGACTTTCTTGGTGGGCAAATAGAGAACAGGGCAATGGTTATGTTTATATATATAATGAAGATAAAACAATACTACTTGAAGCATTTGAACCAGATTTTGGAACAAAGATTGATTATAATTTTATAGCAATAGACAATATAAATACTATAAATCATAGTAAATCCAAACTAATCAAAGTGCCTGATACCAAAGCTAAAACCTATACTTTTATTGTATTTTTAAAAGATGGGATAGAGGAAGAATTAGTTTTAGAAATAAAGGATAGGAAGACAAACGAAATCGTTTCATCAACTACATACCCAAAATCAGACAGGTTTAATATAATATACGATTATTCCGTTTTGAAAAGAGGAGCTTATGAGGCGAGTGTTAAAACAAATTCCTTTTCAGAAACCAGGGCTTTTTCAATTAGAGAATAAGAAGAACATGAGATAAAGCAATTTGAGATTGAACTTAATTGATGAACCTAACAAGCCAATATAACAAATTCCGCTATGATAATTACCGTTGAATAAAAATATTATACTTTGTTTCTTGAAATATTCTTATTGATTTCAAAACATCCTACAGATACTTTTCTTGTTGTAATATTTACAGTACTATATTCGATATAGCAACCATAGTAATTACTATTCCATTCTTCATAGCAAGAATAAATATCAGCTCCAAATTTTTCAAAATCATCCATAAACTTAGTTTCCGTCCTATAAGTTTTAGTTCTATTGTCTAAAAATATGATTTCACCAGTATAGTATTTTGAATAGTTTAGATTATAAGCTGTATTGTGCCAACTACCGAATCTATCTAATGCATATGTAGGTTTATTAGTATAATACTCAAATTTTGATTCAATAATCTTATTATAATTATTGTAAATAAGAATATAAACAATTGAACCATTTGAATTGACTAATTGAACTAATCCATTTGAGTTTGACTCAACATTCAGTCCCTGATTTTCCAATTTATCAATAACTTCATAAATATCATCTCCATTATAAGCTTGTAGTTCAGAGATTTTAGAATCTAAATCATCAACATCATAGTCGTCATACTTGCAGGCTGAAAACAAAACCAAAATAAACAGTGGCAATAATAATAAATTAAATTTCTTCATTTTTCGTAGATTAAGTTGATTTTCTTATATTAATTCTCTGCAAAAGTAAAAAAAAATCTGCTTGATATATATAATATAGAAAAAAAATGTATCTTTGCAAGCTCAAAACGTATAGAACAATAAGGTTATAGAAAAGGACATAATGAATTATTCGGTTAATTTTACACCTCTTATAATAGGAGAGCATAGATTTGATTTTGAAGTAGATAAGTCCTTATTCGATAAGTTTGAGAATGAAGATATTTTAGGTGCAGACATTAGTTTAACCGTCGATTTATTGAAGGAAGAAAGAATGATGACCTTTGTGTTTAATTTTAAAGGTACTCTAAATGTTTTGTGTGATAGATGTTTAGACCCATTAGACGTTAAAATAAAAGGAGAGAATACTTTATTTGTTAAGTATGGGGAAAAACACCTTGAAGAAGATGATGATGTAATAGTTATCTCTAATAAAGAGCATGAAATTGATCTTTCACATCAAATATATGAATACATTTTACTGCAAAAACCAATGAAATGTGTACATGAAATAAGTAAATGTAATAGTGATATTATAGAAAGAATCAATAAAAAAGAAGAAGATAATGATAAAAGTGTTGATCCACGTTGGGCTGCACTCAAGAATATAAAATTTGAATAATAACATTTTAAAATACTAAGAAAATGCCAAATCCAAAACGAAAAATCTCTCGTACCAGAGGAGCAAAAAGAAGAACACATGATAAAGTTGAAGCAGTTCAACTTGCAACTTGTAGCAACTGTGGTATATCTGTTGTATATCATAGAGTTTGCCCTGAGTGTGGATACTACAAAGGAAAACTAGCAATAGATAAAGGGGCAACAGCATAATCTAAATCTTCTTTATTATGAGGATAGGATTAGATGCAATGGGAGGCGATTTTGCTCCCAAGGCAACAATTTTAGGAGCTATTCTTGCTCAAAAGCAACTATCTGCTGAAGACAGAATAGTGCTTTTTGGCGACAAGGACATTATAATTGAACATCTTATTATTAATGGTGGTTTGGTTGATGATTTTGATATTGTTGATGCGTGTGAAGTAATTGATATGCATGACAAGCCAATTAAGGCACTTCAAAATAAACCAAACTCTTCAATTGCCCTTGGTTTTAGTTACTTAAAAGAGGGAAAGATTGATACTTTTTCAAGTGCAGGTAACACAGGCGTAATGCTTGTTGGAACTATGTATAATGTTGGAGTTGTGGAAGGAATTATCCGACCATGTTTTGCAGCACTATTACCTAAACAAAATGGAGGTTTAACTGTTATGGTTGATGTTGGAGTAAATCCTGACGCAAAACCAGAACAGATTTACCAATTTGGTGTTTTAGGTAGTTTCTATGCAGAGTACTCTCTAAACTTAGAAAACCCAAGGGTTGGCTTATTAAACATTGGCGAAGAAGAAGAAAAAGGGAATGTTCAATCACAAGCTGCAATGCAACTAATGAAAGGCTCGAAAGACTTTAATTTCATTGGTAACGCTGAACCGAGCGAAATTTTTAAAGATAATTTTGACGTTATAGTGTGCGATGGTTTTGTAGGGAACTTAATTATGAAACAGACTGAAGCCTTTGCCAGAATAATGGTTAAGAGTGGAGTAAACAATGATTTCATAAATAATTGCAACTACGAAATATATGGAGGTTTACCTCTTCTTGGAGCAAAGAAAGTTGTTATAGTGGCTCATGGAGTTTCAAACGAAAGAGCTATTAGATCAATGTTGCTTCAATCAAAAACCATGTATGAATCAAATATAAACGATCATATAGAAAAGGTTTTAAAAAAGAATCTTAATAATTTGTAATATGACAAAAATAAGAGCTGCAATTACTGCAGTTGAAGGATACTTACCAGATTATATTCTAACAAACGAAGAATTAAGTGAGATGGTTGATACTACTGATGAGTGGATAATGACACGAATTGGTATTAAGGAACGTCATATTTTAAAAGAAAAAGGCAAGGGTTCGTCAGATTTAGGAGAAGTTGTAGTTAAAAATATCCTTAAAAAGAAAAATATAGATCCATCAGAGATAGAACTACTAATCTGTTGTACAGTAACACCAGATATGTTATTCCCTGCAACTGCAAATATTATTGCAGATAAATGTGGAATTAAAAATGGATTTGGTTTTGATATCAATGCAGGATGTTCAGGTTTCATTAATGGACTTACAACAGCTGCAAAATATATTGAGAGTGGTTTTGTAAAGAAAGTAATAGTTGTTGGAGCTGAAAAGATGTCAACAATTGTAGATTATACAGATAGATCTGTTTGTCCGATTTTTGGAGATGGTGCTGGAGCTATTTTGCTTGAAGCAACAGAAGAAGAGGTTGGTTTTATGGATGCTATTCTTTTGGCTGATGGAGTTGGTAAAAAACATCTTCACCAAAAGGCAGGAGGAAGTGCTAACCCACCTACTCATGAAACAATTGACAATAGAGAACATTATATC
>JBAYYI010000088.1:0-6708 GCA_041673165.1 Bacteroidales bacterium | reverse complement strand
GGTTAGTTGGTAGATATCGTCTTTGCCATGGTAGTCTGAGATAAAGTAAATGCTCTTATTATCTTTTGCAAAAACAAGTCCATTTGAGTTTTGGTCAAATTTTTCAGAATAATCTTTAATCGCTTTTGTGCCTAAATCCATAACAATTAAACGAATTTTGTCAGCCTCATAGCCATCTCTTTCCATACTTTCCCAAGCCAAAAGCTTTCCGTCGTGTGAAAATACTGGGTTTTGGTCATATCCCATCATCCCTTCAGAAAGGTTTGTTGTTGTTTTTGATTCTAAGTCATAAAGATAAAGGTCTGAATTGGTTGAAAACGCATATTCCTTACCTACTTTCTTTCTGCAAGTATAAACAACTTGTTTTGAGTCTGGCGACCAAGTCAATTGTTCCATTCCACCCCAAGGACGCATTGGAGATTCAAATTCTGTGCCTTCTAAAAGGTTGATATCGTTTGAAAGTTTCTTGCCATCGAAGTCTGCAATAAAGGGTTGAGGGCAATTATCTACCCAACCATCCCAGTGGCGATAAGCTAAGTCGTCATTTATTCTTCCAGTTGTCTTTGCTAATCCTGTTTTAAGGTAATCGTACTTGTCTTTCTTAGCAATAGCTCTTATGTATAGGATTTTCTTTCCGTCAGGTGAATAAGAAAAGCTTTCAATATCACCTTCCTTAACATCTGAAATCTTAGTTTTTCCTTTACCCTCTATGCTCATTTCATATATTTGAACTCCTTTTTCGTCAGCAAAACAGAAACCTATCTTCTTTCCATCAGGACTGAAAACCACATTCCATTCGCTACCACTTGTTTTTGTTAATTGCTTAAGGTCTGTTCCATCTGTATTCATTATATATATATCGGAGTTTCCTTTATCCTTTTCTATATCAAAATACTTAACGGTGTATAGAACTTTATCTCCAGATGGGGAAACAGAAACATCTCCAATTCTTCCAAAAGACCAAAGAACTTCAGGGGTTAGTTTTCCGTCCTTAACTTCAATGTCTGGTTTACCGATAACATCTTTGTCTTGACGTGGTTTGCAAGAGGAAAAACCAACTGCAACCAAAAGACCAAATAGTAAATACTTTTTCATGCTTTATCTTATATTAAATTTATATTTATCTCTCAATAGAAAAACTCGTCAAAGATACAAATTACTTATAAATACTACAAATAACTTCTATCAAATCTATATTTAGTTCTTCTCTATAGTCTTTAAGACTGGTAGTTTGTATAGGTAGTATTTCTTTATTTCTTTTCTTAGGAACGTTTCATCCAACTGGTCTGAAGCATTACATATTTCTTTTACCTGCCCATTCTTAAAAAGTATATTTATCTTATCGTCTTGGAAGCTATAGGCTTTATTTTTCAATTCATCGGTTAAGACAAAATAAGATTTGATTTCCTCTTTGCTTAATGTAGAATCTTCTTTTCTCAATTGCTCAATTGCACTATCTATATCCTCTTTTGAAAAAGGTTTATCTTTAATTTCAACCTTGGCAAGATGACGATTAATTAGGCATTGTGAAAGATGGGAAAGAATTTTATCCTTATGATTTGCCCAAACCTTTACTGCATTCCAAATATCGGAGTCGTCAATTTGAGTAAAGTTTTCAATAGATTTCTCATTCTTAATTGTCGTTCTTTTGTTTTCAATGAAATATGCAAGATAAGGGGAAATATATTTGACTACATCCACTCCTTTTTTGTGAATTTCAGATGCTCTACTGAGTATTGTATTTATAAGAATATCAGATGAAACAACTGCTTTATGCATATAGACCTGCCAATACATAAGCCTTCTTGAGATAATAAATTTCTCAATAGAGTAAATCCCTTTTTGTTCTATTACAAGCTCATCATTATTAACTGCAAGCATCTTAATAATTCTTTCAGTTCCTATAACTCCTTCCGACACTCCTGTAAAGAAGCTATCTCTTGTTAGGTAGTCTAATCTATCGGTGTCAACTTGTGAAGAAACTAATTGATGGAGGAAGAGTTTTTTGTATTTATTGGTGAAAATATCTAATGTTATTTTAGAAACTCCTATCCTCTTCATCATCTCAAGAGAAACCTCTTCATGAGATTCTTGAAAGAAGAAATGCTCTAAGCAATGTGAAAAAGGGCTATGTCCAATGTCGTGAAGGAGTATTGCAGCAAGTGAGGCTTCAATTTCTTCCTGGCTTATCTTCTCTCCTTTCTGACTAAGAACATCCAAAGCCTGTGTCATAAGATACATTGCACCTAAGGCATGGGAAAACCTTGTGTGTTCAGCACCAGGGTAAACTAAATTGCTTAATCCAAGCTGCTTAATCCTCCTTAGCCTTTGCAAGTAGGGATGTTCTATTAGGTCATAAATGCTTCCACTTGGAATATTTATAAACCCATAGACTGGGTCGTTAATGATTTTCTTCTTGTTGAAAGGGATATTCATAATGCAAAAATACATTAATTATTTATAAATAAACTTTCATAAAAAGGAATATGGTATTATTTGAAATAATTTGTTATTTTTGTTGAACCTAATCTATTAATATATGGCTTCAATATACGATATCGCTTTTGCAAACATTCACGGCATAGGTCCAAGCACGGCAAAGGAAATAATGAAAATTTACTCCTCAACAGAAGACTTCTTCAATGAGTCACGCTCCAATTTAGAGAGTATTTTCAAGACCAAAACAAGGACAATAAACGAAATTCTTAATAAGACTATGTTCCCTAAGGTTGAAAAGGAAATGGAGTTTATGGAGAAATATAATATTAAATGCCTCTTCTTTACTGCAGAGGATTACCCAAGAAGACTGCTTCAACTTCCTGATAATCCTATTTGTTTCTATTTTCAAGGCAATCGTGACCTCAATATGGATAGGATGGTTGGAGTTGTTGGCACAAGGAATGCAACAGAATATGGAAGGGAGCAAACTGAAAACATTATCTCAGAACTAAAGGCATATAATGTTGGAATTGTTAGTGGACTGGCTTATGGGATTGATGCTATTTCACATAGGCAGAGCATAAAGCAAGAGATACCAACCTTTGCTGTTCTTGGACACGGCTTAGATATGATTTATCCTAAAGAGAACCACGACCTTGCTCTTGAGATGATAAATAATGGAGGACTGGTTACAGAGTTTATGACCTCAACAAGGCCAGAAAGATATAATTTTCCTCGAAGGAATAGGATAATTGCAGGACTTTGTGATTGTATTATTGTTATTGAGGCTGCAAAGAAAAGCGGTTCTTTGGTTACTGCTGACCTTGCCAACCAGTATGATAGAGAAGTCTTTGCACTTCCAGGAAGAGTGGGCGATATGTATAGCGAGGGGTGTAATTATCTTATAAGTAGTCAGAGAGCGAGCATAATTCATGACCCACAAGATATTATTGAGATAATGAATTGGGAGTTTAAAACGCCTACTCTATTTAAGAAAGAAATAAAGAAACCAAGCAATCTTTCAAAGGACGAAAGCATAATCTACGATATAATTATGGGAAAAGAGGAAATACATATTGATGATATTTCTATTGAGTGCACACTTAACCCCTCTGTTTTGGCATCCTGCCTCCTTAATCTTGAATTAGAGGGAATAATACGCTGCATGCCAAAGAAAACTTATAAGATTTGCTCTTAAACTTCTGCGTTTCTTTTTCTTTGTTTTAGAAAAATAATACGGCGTTTCAAGAAATTAAAACAGCGTTTCAGTAAATTAAAACGAAGAGTTAATTTACTAACTCTTCGTTTCATTTTTCTAAACTATTGATTAGATTTTTTCCTTAACATCATTTAGGATTGTGTCAAGCTGATCTTGGCTTGGGATAAAGTTAATATTGTATTTTGATACAACTTCAATACTGCTTTCTTCCATATAGCGTTCAAGCACTTTCATATTAGCTTGTGCCCATCCGTAGCTTCCAAATAGGATTGCTTTTCTTCCCTTTGGTGCAAGGCCTTGAAGGTAGGTTAGGAATGATGCAACGGTTGGAATAATTCCTTTGTTAAGGGTTGGTGAACCAATACAGATATATTCTGCCTCAATGATATGTCCCATAATATCTGATATATGAGTATCTTTAAGGTCGAAGATATTATAATTGTAGCCCTTTGCTTCAAATGCGTCTTTAATTGTGTTGGCTATTAGTTCGGTTGAATGCCACATTGTGTCGTAAACAATGATTGCTTTCTTGTCTGTTTTGTTTGAACTCCACTTTTCATACATACTAAGTATTTCTGGGATATGGCTTTTCCATATTATACCGTGGCTTGGACAAATCATTTCAAGGTCAAGACTTCTTACAATTTCCATTACTCCAACAACTTGATTAGAATATGGAAGTACTATATTTGCATAGTATTTCTTTGCCTCTTCAAGGATTGTTTCAACAGGATACTCGTCATCAAATCTCTCTGAGCTTGCAATATGTTGTCCAAATGCATCATTAGAAAATAGTATCTTTTCTTCTGGGCAGTAGGTTACCATATTATCAGGCCAGTGAACCATTGGGGTCATAACAAAATGAAGGTTTCTCTTACCAATATTTACTACGTCACCAGATTTAACTGCTTGGAACTTCCAGTCTTTCTTATAAATTAAACGATGTTCCTTTTCTCCAGCCACTGAGGTTAGAACGGTTGCATTTGGTATCATAGCCATAATCTCTGGCATTGCTCCCGAATGGTCCATCTCCACGTGGTTTGACACAACATAGTCTATCTTCTTTAGATCTATTACATCAGATATTCTATCTATTAATTCTTTTGTAAGGCATCCTTTAACGGTGTCAATTAGGGTTATTTTCTCATCAATAATTAAATATGCGTTATATGTGGAACCTCTTTGTGTTAGGTAGCCATGGAAGTTTCTTAGTTTCCAATCAATTGCTCCTACCCAATAAATGTCTTTTCTTACTTCTATTGCTTTCATCTTATTTTTCTTTTATTACGTTTAAAATTCTAATTCTATTATCTGTTATTATACATTTGTTGTATTGCATTTTCATATTCCTGAGCAGCTTTCTTGTTTCCTGCTTTCTTATAATGGTCTGCAAGAAGAGAATAAAGCTTAACATAGGAGTTTCTTTCGTCTAATCCATAGGCTTGGTAAATTGCAATAAGTTGCTTCATAGTTTGATCATCGAACCTATCAATTTCAATTAACCCATTAAGATATGACTCTGCTCCATAAAGGTCGTTTTGTTTTAGCTTAATGTTTGATGCCAAGGTATAAACTGCTTGATATTTATAGTTATCCTTTATCACCTTGTCGCAAATGCTTAGAGCTTCCTCGTCTTTGTTTTGAGCAAATAGTGCATAGGCTTTGAAATAGTTAGCATTTTCTGCTTTTGGATTTGATTTAAGCATTTGATTAGTTAGAATGATAACGCTATCTGTCACATTCTTTCTTAGATATATCTCACTAAGGTTAATAAGTGCTGTTTCATTATTAGGGTTCTTTTTAATAGCTGTTTGGAATAAAGGAATAGATTCCTCTACCTGTCCTTTGCTCTTAAGTTCAAAGCCAAACATATCTGATTTATCTGTCCTTTTCACAACAACACAAATAGGCTTTCCATCAACCTTTATCTGATAAACAGTATTCTTTGGAGGGAATGTTCCGTTTTGGATTTGTTCAGGAGATATGCCTGTATTACATATAATTGCATAGTCCCAATCTGTTTCGCCTCTTTCATTATATCTTATAAATGCTGTTTTGAAGTTTGCTGTGTCCTTTCTAAAATAATAGTTTATTGGTTTTAGGTGCCAACAAGCAACAACTATCTTATCTCCTTGAGTTAGTTCGTCTTTTTTTGCATTTTCTTTAACCCAGTCTGAAGCCTCTTTAAGCGAATGGTAGTAATAATCTAATTCATAGTTACCATAAGCCTTATCCATTCCTGATGTAAAGGAATTAAAATAGACATATTCGTATGGGTGATTCCTTATTATATGAGAAATTGGGTTAATACAGAGTGTAGCAAAAGCAGCAATCACAATAATCTTAATGTATTTATTTTTAAAGCTATCAACTAATTCGTTAATTCCCAGAGCTGCCAAGGCTACCAAAGGAGGATAGGTGAAAATTGCGTGACGCCAACCACCATAGACATTTGATTTGTTAATTACTATCCAGAAGATTGGGAAGATAAAGGTGAAGAGAAGTACAAAATAATAGAACCAGTTCTTTTTATTGCGGAACATAAGAATCATTCCTATTAAAGCTCCAGCAATAACAGCTAAAGGGATAGTTATAAGGATAAACTTTGGAGTATAGTACCAAGGAAGTGCATCTGACCACTGAGCCTGTCCTTCAAAAACTTGACGCAGTGCAACATTGAAATTAGCCATTCCTTTTAGGGTTGAGAAAGGATTATCGATAGGAGCTACTAAGGCATAAGGCCAGAATAGTACTGCAACGAAATAACCTATAACAACAATTCCTAAGCTCCATAGAAGAACTTTTCCAAATTCCTTTTTAAGGGTTTTATACTTCCAAATATAGTAAACAACTGCAAATAGAGCGAAGTAAGCAATAACAATTAAACCTCCTGCTCTAACATCAATTGCAAAAGCGATTGAAAGGGCAAGCATAATCATTGTTGAATACTTTCTTTTTGGCAGTTCATCAAGAAACTTGACTATATAATAAATAGACATCATTGATGCGGCTGCAAAAGGTATATCTTTAAGGTTATTGAATGAATGCCC
>JBAYYI010000087.1:0-6907 GCA_041673165.1 Bacteroidales bacterium | reverse complement strand
TATATCTTTGCAAAATGGAAACTATAGTAAGTGGCATGCGTCCGACTGGTAATCTGCACTTAGGGAATTACTTTGGCGCCTTAAAGAACTTTATTAAACTGCAAGAACAGCACAACTGTTTCTTCTTTATTGCAGACTATCACTCCCTAACTACTCATCCGAATCCTAAGGATTTGCATAGGAATGTTAGGACTATACTCTCGCAGTATCTTGCTTGTGGCTTAGACCCAACGAAGGCTACCATATATATACAGAGCGAAGTTCCAGAGACAACAGAGCTTTATATGTTCTTAAATATGAACGCTTACCTTGGCGAACTTGAAAGAGTTACCTCCTTTAAAGATAAGGTTCGCCAGTCTCCAGACAACGTTAATGCGGGGCTACTTACCTATCCTTCTCTTATGGCAGCGGACATTCTCCTTCACAAAGCCACCCATGTTCCGGTTGGAAAAGACCAAGAACAGCACCTTGAAATGACGAGAACGTTTGCAGGAAGGTTCAATCGGATGTATGAGGTTGACTACTTTCCAGAGCCTAAGGCTTATAATTTTGGTGAAGAACTCGTCAAAGTGCCGGGCTTAGATGGCAGTGGTAAGATGGGAAAAAGTGAGGCTGAGGGCAATGCAATCTTCTTAGTTGATGAGGAAAGTCTTATTCGTAAGAAGATAATGAGGGCGAAAACGGATGCGGGACCCAAAGAACCTAATGAGGTAAAGAGCCAAGAGATTGAGAATATATTTGCGTTAATGAGGCTTGTTTCCGCCGATGATACGGTCTCATTCTTTGAGAATAAGTATAATGATTGTTCGATTCGCTACGGTGATATGAAGAAACAGCTGGCAGAAGATATGGTTTTGTTCTGCTCACCTATTCGTTCTAAGATACTTGAAATTGAGAAAGACAGTGAGTATTTAAGGAGAATAGTGAATGAAGGATCAGAGAAAGCGAGGCATTCTGCAAGGAAGACAATCAAAGAAGTCAGAGAAATAATAGGGTTTAAACCTTTCTAAAACACAAGTAAAACTATGTCTAAACTATATCTTATCCCCACTCCTATTGGCAATCTTGAAGATATTACCCTCAGGGCTTTGAGGATATTGAAGGAGGTGGACTTAGTTTTGGCAGAGGATACTCGTACTTCTAAACCCCTTATGAAGCACTTTGAGATTACTACACCCTTGCAATCTCACCACCTATTTAATGAACACGCCAAGGTTGAAGAGGTGGTTAATCAGATAAAGTCTGGCGTAACAATAGCTCTAATTACCGATGCTGGCACCCCTGGAATCTCCGATCCTGGCTTCCTATTAGTAAGAGAATGTATAAAGAATGCGATAGATGTTGAGACCCTACCTGGCGCAACAGCATTCGTTCCTGCCCTTGTTAACTCTGGTCTTCCCTCAGAAAGGTTTTGTTTTGAAGGCTTTTTGCCACATAAGAAAGGAAGACAAACCAAGCTCGAAAGCTTAGTAGAGGAGGAAAGAACCATGATATTTTACGAGTCACCCCACCGTCTTATCAAGACTTTAACCTCGTTTTGCGAGTATTTTGGCAAAGAAAGAAAGGCATCAATAAGCCGAGAGCTGACCAAGATGTTTGAGGAAAACAAGCGAGGAACCTTAGAAGAACTGATAGCATACTTTAGTTCCAAGTCGATTAAAGGGGAGATTGTTATTGTCGTAGGTGGCAAATCATAGGTTCTAAAACGCCATTTTACTTGTCCTAAACCTTACTTTACCTTATCAGGATTGCTCGAAACAAAGGCAGCCCATGAGGTCTTCTTCGATGTCGTTTTCTTGATATTTGACTTAAACTCCTCCACAATCAAGTCCCTTTGATTTATATGACAGACCGCAACTGCTAAGGCATCGGTTGCGTCTAAGTACTTTGGCATATCTTCAAACTTTAGTATTCGTTGCAGCATTATGGCGACTTGTTCCTTTGAAGACGCCCCATTTCCTGTTATGGATTGCTTTATCTTCCTTGGTGCATACTCGACAAAGGGGATGCTTCTTGAGAAAGCTGCGGCAATACAAAGCCCTTGTGCCCTACCCAATTTGAGCATTGACTGAACGTTTTTCCCAAAGAATGGAGCCTCAATAGAGAGTATATCGGGGTGGTACTTGTCGATAATTTCAACAATAGAATCAAATAGTATCTTCATCCTTGTGGACATATCCTCTATCTTACCCAGCTTAAGAACATCCATACAAAGAAGTTTCATCTCTCTTCCTTTCTGCTCTACGACACAGTAACCTAAGACATTAGTCCCTGGGTCTATTCCTAATACTATCCTCTCTACTACTTCTTTGTTCATCTAAGTCGAAATTCTTATGGTCTTGATACGAGATTGCAAATATATTAAAAAAAGAGTTAGAACCGAAGCAAATAATTAGGTGAATTAAATAAGTCTAAGTATATTTGCACTCTTATTTTAGGAATCAAGTTCAATTAATTTAATAATTAAAAAAGAAAACTATGTTTAAAAATCATCCAAAAGGGCTATTAGCAGCTTCTTTAGCGAATATGGGAGAGCGTTTCGGCTTCTATACCATGATGGCTATTTTAGTGTTGTTCTTACAAGCTAAGTTTGGTTTAAGTGGTGGAGTTGCAGGTACAATCTACTCCATTTTCTATGCTTCAATCTACATTCTTGCCCTTGTGGGAGGAATAATTGCAGACAAAACCAAGAACTTTAAAGGAACTATCCTTGTAGGTTTAATAGTTATGGCGTTAGGATATGTAATTCTTGCCATCCCTATTCCTATCACAATTGGACGTACACTTGCGCTTGTTTTGACATGTGCTGCTTTGTTCGTTATTGCGTTTGGTAACGGTTTATTCAAGGGTAACCTTCAAGCTCTTGTTGGTAAAATGTATGATAATCCTAAATATTCTCAAATGAGAGACTCTGGATTTTCATTGTTTTATATGTTCATTAACGTTGGTGCTATCTTCGCTCCATTTATAGCTGTTGGTGTTAGAAACTGGTGGTTAGGTAAGAATGGTTTCGGATACAATGCTGCACTTCCTGAACTTTGTCATAAACAATTAGACGGAACGATTACTGGTGCGGAGATTACAGAGTTCACAACTGCTGCAACTCATGCAAGTGCAGGTGTTCCTGTAACTGATTTAACGGCTTTCTCAAACACCTACCTTGACGTTTTCTCAACAGGATTCCACTATGCTTTTGGTGTTGCAATTTTCGCAATGATTATATCAATAGCAGTTTATTTAGTTAATAGAAAAGGATTCCCAGGATCTGAAACTGCTGCTGAAAAAGAAAAAGCTACTAAAGAACAAGTTGAAATGGATATAAAAGAAATCAAACAACGTCTTTACGCTCTATTCGCAGTGTTTGGTGTTGTTATTTTCTTCTGGATGTCTTTCCACCAAAATGGATTATCACTAACAATGTTTGCTCGTGACTATACAGACTTGAGTCAAATTAAAATTAACTTAGGCTTCACAACAATTCAAGGAGCAGAAATCTTCCAATCAATTAACCCTATATGTGTAGTTCTTTTAACTCCTGTTATCATGGGATTATTCGGATGGTTAAGAGCAAAAGGTATCGAGCCTTCAACTCCTCGAAAAATTGCAATTGGTATGGGTATTGCTGCATTAGGATTTGCTGTTATGGCAATAGGTTCTCACCTATATGGTCTTCCAGATTTTGCACACAAAGGCGGATTAACAGATATTGCTAAAGCCTCACCTATGCTACTAATTGGTACATATGTAATTCTAACCGTTGCTGAGTTATTCATCTCTCCTCTTGGACTTTCTTTTGTTTCAAAAGTTGCTCCTCCTCAATATCAAGGTATAATGCAAGGAGCTTGGTTAGGTGCAACAGCAGTTGGTAACTCATTACTATTTGTTGGAGCTCTACTTTATGAAAGCATGCCTTTATGGGCAACATGGTCAGTATTTATTGTAGCTTGTTTGCTTTCAATGTTTACAATGATATTTATGCTTAAGTGGCTTGAAAGAGTTGCAAAATAATAAGTAGTAAAACATAAACACTTTTCTTAGAGCCCTCATTTTAATTATATGAGGGCTCTTTTATTTACTCTTTTAATAAATAAATTGCAAAGTATAACGTTAGCTATCCATAAAATTGTAAATTTGCACCTCTATTTTAATTAAGAATACATGACAACAAAGTTTCAACTAAGAGAAAAAGATGAGTTTATTCAACTTATACAACTACTAAAAGCTACAGGCATTGCCGACAGCGGTGCTATTGCTCAGGAAATGGTTGTCTATGGAGAAGTAAAGGTTAATGGGGAAGTAGATTATCGCAAAAGAGCAAAGCTACGAAAAGGCGATATTGTTGAAATAATGCAAGATAGGATTGAAATAATATAAAAAAAACTAAATAAGAACTAATATAATAAAACAAATTAAAAGTATGGATTTAAGTAAGGTATTATCAATATCAGGCAAACCAGGATTGTTTAAACTTGTTTCACAAACAAAAAACGGAGCTTTAATAGAATCTCTAATTGATGGCAAAAGGCAACAAGCATTTGCGAAAGAAAAAATCAGCTCATTGGAAGATATAAGCATATTTACAACTGACGAAGATGTGCCATTGTCAAAGGTCTTTAAAGAAATCTTTAAGAAAGAAGAGGGTAAAGAGTGCATCAGTCCAAAGTCGGATACAAAAAAGCTTGTTAGCTATATGAGAGAAGTGCTTCCAAATGTTGATGTAGAAAGAGTTTATAACTCTGATATGAAGAAGCTATTTACTTGGTATAATCTCTTAAATGAAAAAGGGCTTATTGATTTGAATGAGAAAGAAGAAGAAATAGAAGAAGCTGAAACACCTATTGAAGAATAGTTAATTATCAGTATTTCAAAATAGAAAAAGGGACTTAGTTATTTAATAATTAAGTCCCTTTTTTCTTTCTTTGATTCAAGAAATCCTTTCTTTGTTTTAATTTATTAAAGTGGCGTTTCATTTTACTGAAACAGCGTTTCATTTCCATTAGATTCCTATTCTAATAAATCATAATAAGCATTACTTCCATTCGAAGGTAGAAATCATATAATCCAAGTCTTTTGTCACTCTTTCAATTATTGGAGAAAGGGAGTCGTTATTTGGATTAGTTTCAAAATATAAGGCACCTCGAAGAAAGTACTTAGAACTATCTGTTAGATAAAATTGATATGGCGAAACTACCTTAGAGCCTTTAATATCAAAAACATAACCATAAACCTTAGCCTCCTTATTTGAATAAGCTCTTTCAATAACTCCACTTGAAAACTTATCGTGTTCTTTGGTTAGATTATAGCTATCATTAATTAAATTCCCTAAACTCATTTTCGAATTTATTCCAAGAAAGCTTACATACAGCTTACAGCCATAGTTAGGATAGTCTATATTGAACCAATTCTTATTCTCAAATCTACCATCTACCCTTTCCACAACACCATAATTAGGATACTCAAAAACAAAAGGCAACCCTAATGTATCAAATTTCTGATAACTCGGCATAGGAACATCTATTCGGAAATAGGTTTTGGGTTTTGGTGCTGAGTTTTTATCCTCTGAACAGCTAATAAAAAGAACTAAAAACAGCATAGCTAATAAAAAATATCTTTTTTGCATCTTCGTTATAATCAATAATAATAATCTAAATAATAATAAGCTTAACTCTTTCAACCTTTCTATTATCAGCCTTTTCAACAACGAAGAAGTAATTCTTAAACTTAACCTTCTCGCCTTTTTTTGGCAAATGACCAGCAATTTCTATTAGCATACCTGCCAAAGTATCTGCGTCACCTTTTACTTCTTCAAAAAACTTGTCATCAGGAAGACCAATTGCTTTACAAAAATCATTAATACTTATTTTGCCAGTAAACAAATAGGTTTTCTTTCCTAATCTTGTGAAGAGTGAAGGCTGCAAAGAGTCGAACTCATCGCTAATCTCTCCAACAATTTCTTCTAAAATATCCTCTAAACTAACAATGCCCACAACTGATCCAAACTCATCAACAACAATTGCTTGGTGTCGATTATCTTCTTGAAACTCTTTTAATAGGTCATTAACATCCTTCGTTTCTGGAACAAAGAACGCCTCTCTTATTATCCTATTCCATTCAAATTCTTTATCTACACATAAGTATTTGAACAAATCCTTAACATGTAGTACTCCTTTAATTTGGTCAAGCTCTTTCTCATAAATAGGTATTCTGGAAAATCCACTATTGGCAATAACCTGCATAACTTCATTAAAGGGAGTTGAGTATTCTATTGCCAAAATATCGACTCTCGCAGTCATTATGTCGGAAACATCATTATCCAATCTAATAACTTTACTGGTAAACTCATTTTCTATTAAGTTCTTTTCGCTTTTATCTAAGTCAAGATAAAGCTTTAAATACATATTATAAAAAGGTTTTAATGCCTTTTTCAGTAAAAATAAATCCTTTTTCAATTCTATTATTAATTATTTGTAATGGCAAAAGTAAACAAAAAATAGGTTTGTAGTGTTATATATATAGAATTATTATAAAAATTATTACCTTTGCGTGATAAATAAAAGTTATGTTATGAAAAAAATATTATCCCTTTTTGCATTACTTATCCCTTTTTTAGCATACTCTCAAGTAAACTGTACTTCAAGAAGCGGGCAAAACGTACAATCTATTATTGAAAACTTTTTTATGGGAGGAGGAGTTGAGGTTTCCAATGTTAGATTTAACGGACTGACAGTTGCAAACACAAACCAATTTGGAACTTTCACAAATGCAGACACCTCAGGACAGAATGTTAAGCTGGGTAGTGGCTTAGTTCTAGTTACTGGAGACATTCAAGATGCTGCTGTTGGAACAGCTGGCATTCATAGCTCACCAGCTATTCCTGCAAGTAATGATTTAGTATAGCGAATCCTCT
>JBAYYI010000086.1:0-7213 GCA_041673165.1 Bacteroidales bacterium | reverse complement strand
TTCCTACATAGAAATAATCTTTTAACTCGGCAAAGATAGTAAAATGTTTAAATTAACAATAAAAAAGAAGCCTAAAAATGAATCACTGAACTAATTTACTGAATCAAAGAACTAATTCGCTGAATCACTGAAACAATTTGCTGAATCACTGAAACAATTTAGTGAAACAAAGAGTTATTTGATTATGATGGGACAAGAAAAAAGGCAACTCAAATAAATGAATTGCCCTTAGTATTATTCTCAGTAATTGAAGCTCTATCTTGCAATTATTAGTTTCTTTGTAAGGATTTGTCCGTTATGGTGGATTATCTTAATATGGTATGTTCCATTTGTTAGAGATTTAGTGTTTAATGTTATATGCTTTGAAGTGTTGACTTCCTTTTCTTGAAGTTTTTGTCCATGAATATTATATATTTCTATCTTCTCTATATTTTCTCCTTCTATAATAATATAATCTCTTGCAGGATTTGGATAAATATTTACTGAGTAGTTTTCTTTGTTAATATTATTTATTCCTAAAAAGGCTTTACACTCCTCTTGACTTTCTTCACTTACGCAATCACCAATCATTGCTTTTAGCTTATAACAATAGTTCACTCCATCAATAAGGTTAGTATCTTGATAGGTATTGGTTGTTAGAGTTGAAATTAATTCATTATTACGATAAAGGATAGAACTATCTGCTTGAAATTGCCAGCTTATATTAAACACATTTCCTTCTTGCTCTATTGCTATGTTTGTTGGTATTGCAACTTCAATTACTGAAAGTGTAAGATTTATTATGCTATCACAACCTTTTATTGTTTGAAGGTTTTTTGTGTAAATGCCTGTGCTATCTGCATTAAAACCATTTTCTGTATAAGTTTCTCCTTGGCAGATTGAAGCTGTTAAGTTTGTATGATATGTGGGATTAACCATTAAGTTAAGCGTGATTATACTATCATTCCCATTTGAAGCTTGAAGGGTTCTTGTATATACTCCTGCACTATCTACGTTAAAACCGTTTTGAGTATAATTTTCACCTTGACATATTGTGTCGTATATCTGTACTCTTATTAGATTATCAATAAGTGAAATATTATCAATTACAGGTGGTGGGTTACTCATGCTCATATTATCATTAACCCATACAAATATTAATTTCCTAATATTACCTGCTACTCCTTGATTGCCTAATTGTATTGTATGATTTAATACTGAATAGTTATTACCATTCCAATAGGCACAAGTTGGACATGTTCCATTTACTCCTCCAAACAAAACAGCTTGGTTAGAATAGTTTTTATTACCATAGTATTGTATTGTATTTGAGCCATTATACGTTGTGTCATTATCGACAACAAAGACTTTAAGGTAATCATAATTGGATTCACCGACCATTCTAAGATCAAATTCTAAAGTATATGAATCCGCTCCTGTTGACTCAAATGGCCTTGTTGCACTTACGCAAGATACTGTACCAGAAGAATAGTTATTAGTTATTCCATTATCATTAGATATAAGCAATGAATTACCTTCAATAGGATCATCATCTACGGCTGAGGATATGTACCAACGATTGAATGCATTTCCATTAGATATTGTCCAGCTTTTATTCTCAATTGTATCTTCAAAATTACAATTATAAGGTATTTGAGCTATTTGTGGAGTATAAACAGATACCGTATTTGACCAAGTGGTGTCACATAATGGTCTTAAGGCTATGCTATATGTTGTTCCTTGATTTAATCCGTTTATTGTAAATGATGTTAAGGAAGTATCTGAAATTATTAATTGAGTTGCTGAACTTGAAGATGGATCAAAACTATCAGGACTTATGGCTTGATAAGAAAGTAGCCAATTTTGTGGAACTAAAATACTGTTATTCCAATCAACTGTTATTGAATGTTCATTATATTTAACAAGATTAGGATTATAATTTATAGGACAAGTTGGGGAAGGCTCAATAACAATATCATCAATATTAAAAGAACCCAATTCTTCTCCTCTAAAAATTATATACCTTTCTCCAAAATTATTAATAGGTATCAAATAACAAATGGAATCCCAATATGGTCCTGAAATATATCCATTTGCGGATTCTGTACCTATAAGTATTGCTCCAACTGTGTCTGGAGTTGAATTAATATAAACATAGACTCTTTTGTAATATCCATTTTGAATATTTTCTTTATAAAGCTTGAATGAAACCTGCATATTGGTTATAAAGTTTAATGCTGGACTAATCAATTGTGAATTCTCTACACTTTCAAAGCTGCCGAAATAATTAGCAGAACCATTAACGAGTGACCAATTAGTTTCTCTTAATACTCCATTTCTACTTAGTATCCAACAATTAATTCCTGATGAGAAATCTTCTGTAAAAGGGAAACTACTTATTGGTGCATTATAACATGGCGTAATATAATTTATAGGTGATGTTATCAATGAAATTCCTTCAATATTGCAATATGTTTTTATGTAAAAAGAATATTTAGTATTCAGAGCTAAATTTGGAATAGTGACTGCATTTGTTGTTGTATAAATAGAATCATAATGATTTGAACCTACAACTTGGGAAAAAACCCAAAAACCAACATCATTTGTATCTCTTGACTGCCAAGAAAGATCTACACTCAAAAAATCATTTGAATTTCTAACGGCTATCAAATCATCTGGTCTAATACAACGAGATGCTCTATAATCAATTAATATATCGTCTATCATAATATGAGAATTACTTACATTTGATTTAAAAGCAATATAATGCCCTGAACCTTGATAAGTTTCAAGACTAATGTCAAATTCTACCCATAAGTTATCAAATATTACTGAGGTAATAGAATCAAATGTTGTAATATCATTTGGATCAGTGATTATTCCAATAGTAAAAATATGATTCCTATTATTTTGATAGCCATAAGAGATTGAAGACTTGAATCTAATCATCAAATCACTAATATTTATTGAATTGTCAATTTCAGGGCTAATTAGAAAACCTTCATTACTTAAAGTTAAACTTCCCCATATTAATTCTGAAAAAGATGTTTTCCAGCAAGTTGGGAATGCATTTATTCCTGAACGAGTAAATGTTTCCAAAAATGGTAACGTATCAATAGTTGCACAATTTGTTCTAAAATATATGGTATCACTTCTTTGAGAATTGCAACTGTCGCATAAGGTTACTATGTAAGCTTGATAGTCTGAAGATGGTATTAAATTGTTTAATGTAATATTATTCGTTGTAGCAACTATAGAATCATAGGTTAAGTTAGAATTTGGTTTGTAAAATACCTTCCACATAGTTTCATCGCCTCTTAATAAGTCCCAACTAATATCTACCGATGTATTTTCTATATTATCTACTTGCGGATTAATCGGTCTTGGACAAATTGGGAATTCATCAATTAGTATATTTTTAATATGCATCGTTCCTCGATCATAACTATATTTAAAAGCAATATACTGTCCTGAAAAACTAAATTGTGAAAGATTAATATCAATATTTCTCCAATTAGAATTGGCAGATACTGTAGTAATAGAATCAAATGTAGATGCATCTTCAATATCTGTCATTGCTCCTATTGTTAAATTTCTTAATGTAGTATCGGATGAATAATCTTCAGCCATCATTTTAAATTTCAACATCAGAGTATTTAAAGATAATGAATCACTAAAACGAGGTGTTACAGCTATTCTTGTCGCATTAGAAGCCGACCTAAGAGATAAGCTTTCATTGAGAACATATATTTTTTGCATCCCATTATCAGAATTATGTTGTTTCCAACATGGAGGGAAAATAGTTGTACCTGAACCATAAGTACTAAAATTCTCTATATATGGTAAATTATTTATTGTATTGCAATATGTACTAAATGCAATAGTATCACTGCTCTCTGATAAAGAACTATCACAAGCTGTTCTAATAAATACTGTGTAATTGGTTAGAGGCAAGAGATTTGTTAATGTAAAAATTGATGTATTTGCATAAACTGAATCATATACTGTGCTTGTACTGGGTTTGTAGTAAATATACCATGCTGTATCATACGAGTTTCCAAGTGTCCAAGATAATTCTGTTTGTGTTGTATTTGTATTTGAGGTTAAATTATATGGTCTTGCACATGATGGAGTATAGTCAATTACAAGATTCGCAATAGTATAATTACTGGCTCTAAATACAATATGTCGCCCGTTACCTTGATATTGATTAAAGTTCAAATTAACACTTTTAAGGGAATTGTAAGGAAATTTCAAAACAAAGACAGTATCTAAAGTTGAGTAATCATAATTATTATCCATCACACCCACAATCATTGCATTTACAATAGAAGATGATTGTAAGGTATTTTTAATATCAAAAGATACAGTTAAATCTTTTAAATTTATTAATTGATTAAATGCAGGTGTTAATGCAGCAGGGTTATTATAATAGAAAATTAATTTATTAGAAAAAAGATATAGGTTATTAGTTCCTGTAACTGAACCATGCCAACATATAGGGATAACTTCTCTGACTGATGATGAAGTATTAAAACTGTCGATAAATGGTAACGTATCTATTGTATTACAATCAGTTCTTAAAGATAATGTATCACTTTTTAAGGAAATTGAATTGCCACAATCTGTTGCCACCATAAATTTATAATTAGTTAATGGCAATAAGTTATTAATGGTATAAGGTTTTGATATAACTCTAATTGAATCAAAGACAGAAGCAGTATCAACCTTATAGAAAATATACCATGCAGAATCTCCAACATTCCCTTCCGCCCAAGTCAAATCAACCGATGCAGAATTAACATCTCCTTGAAGATTAAACGGCTTAGAACATTGAGGAGTTGTATTGATAATTATATCATCAACATAAGAACCCGATCCAACTGATTTAAAAGCAATATAATTACCACTACCTTGATATTGTGAAAAATTGACTGCTTTATTGTAAAAATCAAATGAAGATGATGACCCAAAAACTGCAATAGTGTCAAATGTTGAATCATCTGTATTATTATCCATAACACCAACAATAATTACTACTGAATGTCCTTGAGTAAAATTCATTGTCAATGTATTAATATGAATTGCAGTATCAATTTTAGGTAATACAACTGTCGCATTAGTTATAGTTAAATATCTATTACTACTCCCCAGTATTCCTGTATAATAACCTAAAGAAGTCCAACAAGGAGGAATTAGCCCATTACTATAGCTTTGAAAGTTTTCTTGATAAGGCAATGTGGTAATTGTACATTGACTAAAAGAATTAATAGAAAATAGAACTGCGAAAACAGAAAGTAGTAAGTGTTTCATATTATGATATAATTTGGCAACAAAAGTACTTATTATATCTTAAATAAACAATTATAATCATAATAAAGAAACAATTTTCATGAATCACCAAAAGGATTCGCTGAATCAAAGAACTAATTCGCTGAATCAAAGAAAGGATTTACTGAAACAAAGAGTTATTTTAGGGATAGTGGGGAAAGAAAAAAAGGCAACTCAAATTAATGAATTGCCCTTAGTATTGTTGTTAGTTAGACTAAGTATTGACTACTTGTTAACTTTAAATTTAGTTTCTCCGTCTTTGATGAAAGATACAATTTGGTTTGCTGCTGCAATTCCTGCGTTTAGGTTTGCTTCTGCTGTTTGTGCTCCCATTTTCTTTGGTGAAGCAAAAACTCTTGGTGCAAATTGATTCAATTCTTCTTGGTTTGCTGCTGGAATATCAGTACAATATTTTAAATCTGTTCTTTCTGTTAGCAATTTAACCATTCCTGCTTCGTCAATAACTTCTTTACGTGCTGTGTTTATCAAACATCCACCCTTAGGCATTTTTGATAATAGGTCGAAGTTAATTGATTTCTTAGTTTGTTCTGTTGCTGGAATATGAAGAGATACATAATTACAGTTTGAATAAAGTTCTTCAATTGTTGAAGCTATTCTTATTCCGTCTGCTTTCATTTGTTCTTCTTTTACGAATGGGTCAAATGCCCAAACTTCCATACCCATTGCTTTTGCTTTTGTAGCCACTAAACGACCTACGTGACCGTAAGCGTGGATACCAAGTTTCTTGCCAATAAGTTCAGATCCTGTTGCTGGAGTGAAACAAGTACGAGCCATATAGATCATCATACCTATTGCAAGTTCTGCAACTGCATTTGAGTTTTGTCCTGGTGTGTTCATTGCTACAATTCCTCTTTCTGTGCAAGCTGCAAGGTCAAGATTATCATATCCTGCTCCTGCTCTAACTACAATTTTAAGGTTTTTTGCTGCATCGATAACTTCTTTTGTAACGTTATCTGAACGAACGATTAATGCATCCACGTCAGCTACTGCTTTGTATAGGTCATTAACGTCTGTATATTTTTCTAAAAGAGCTAGTTCAAAGCCTGCTCCTTCAACTACTTTTCTTATTCCGTCAACCGCTGCTTTTGCAAATGGTTTGTCGGTTGCTACTAATACTTTTGTCATAATAATTATGCGTTTAATTTTTCAAATTCTTGCATACAAGCTACAAATGCTTCAACTGATTCTGTTGGACAAGCGTTGTAGATAGAAGCACGGAAACCACCTACTGAACGGTGACCTTTAATTCCAATCATTCCTCTTTCTTTTGCAAATGCCATAAAATCTGCTTCTTTTTCTTTGTACTCTTCATTCATAACGAAACATACGTTCATGATAGAACGGTCTTCTTTAACAGCAGTTCCTTTGAACATTTTGTTTCTGTCGATTTCGTTATAAAGTAGGTCTGCTTTGTGAACGTTGATTTTGTTCATTGCTGCAACTCCACCAAGTTCTTTAACCCATTTCAAAGTTTCGTGCATAACGAATATTGGGAAAACTGGAGGAGTGTTGAACATTGATTTATCTCTTGTTTCTTTACCGATATGAGTTTTGTAATCAACCATTGCTTGAAGTTCTCTAACGCCATTTCCAATAAGGTCTTTTCTGATGATAACGAAAGTTACACCTGCTGGTCCAACGTTCTTTTGAGCTCCACCATAAATCATTGCATATTTAGAAATATCAACTGGACGAGACATAATATCAGATGACATGTCAGCTATAAGGTTAACTGGACAATCGATATCTGTTTTTAATTCTGTTCCGTAAATTGTGTTGTTAGTTGTAATATGGAAGTAATCTACATCAGTTGGGATTGTGTAGTTTTTAGGTACGTAAGTATAGTTTTTATCTTCAGAAGAAGCAACAACTTCAACTTGTC
>JBAYYI010000085.1:0-7330 GCA_041673165.1 Bacteroidales bacterium | reverse complement strand
TTTGTTTTCTTTTTATCTTTAATGTGATCCCTCCTGCATATATATTGGGTTACACTAAGTACAGGTTTTTGATATCAGTTCACTTGAATCAATCAAAAAACTAAAAGAATGGGGAGTTGAAGTATATTTCGATGAGGAAAACATGTCTTCTTTAGATCCTAAGAACGAGGCCATGTTCACTATTATGTCTTCAATGGCCCAAGAAGAATCTAGACACATTTCTGAAAACGTCAAATGGACATTTCATAAGAAAATAAAGGAAGGCTGGGATTTCACTAGCACTTCTAGATTCTTAGGATACGATAGAGATCCTGAAACCAAACAATTAGTTATTAATGAAGAAGAAGCTAAGGTTGTTAGATTGATCTTTGATTTATATTGCGCTGGTGTTGGACCTGCAGAAATCTGTAGAAAACTTGAAGCCAAAGGTTATAAAACTGGAGCAGGTAAAACCAAATGGATGCAATCCACTATTCAGGGCATTATAAAGAATGAAAAGTACAAAGGTGACTTATTACTTCAGAAAACAGTTACATTGTCTTATCTTGACCATAAACGTATAGATAATGATGGTCACGCGACAAAATACTATATTGAGAATTCACATCCACCTATTGTTTCAAGAGAACAATGGAATGAGGCTCAAGAAGTATGTGCTCAAAGACGATCATTAAAAGAAGGTATAAATAAAGATCCATCTAAATATAATGCCCGCTATCCAATGAGCGCTAGACTTATCTGCATGCAATGTGGCGCACCTTACAAAAGAAGACAATGGATGAACGGAGGCGATGGCTATAGGTTCATGTATCAATGCACTCATTACATCACTCCAGTATTACAAGAAAGATGCAAATCTAAACCAGTCAGTGAAAAGGTTTTGATGTTAGCAGCTTGTGAAGTAATTAATAAGGTTTTTATGCAAAAGGATGCGGTTTTCCCACAGATTTTGAAGTTAATTAATGACAAATTAGGTTCTAAAGATTTAACAGAAGAGATTAATCAAAAGCTTATTGAAAGAGAAGGAATCGATAAGCAAATAACATTTTATTTAAATCAAAAAGCCAACTCTCGTGATCAGAATGAAATCTATTATTTGAATGGTAAATATCAAGGAGCGCTTGCTCATCTAAGAGAGCTCGATGAAGAGCTTCAAAAGATGGAAAAAGAGCAAATGGAAACAGAGAATGTTCAAAACAGATTAAAGAAAATCAATGAGCTTCTTAATCTGAATGAAATTGTTCCTGAAATGCTCACTAACGATATTATGGATGCCTTTATTTATAAGATTCTAATTGTTGATAAAAGGAATGCCATCTTCTGCATTAACACCACCAAGTCAATGTCCTTAGAGGAATTCATAGAGAAAAGAAAAGAGTTCCTATATTCAGAGCCAATCCTAGATGGAATGGTTAAACATGAAGGAACTCAAAGGTTAGACTTCTTAAATTACAAAGTTGTTACTTTCTAAAAGAATTGGTCCGGTATAGCTACAAACTATATCGGATTTTATTTAATGTCGAATTTTGATAGAAATATTGGATTTGATTTTCCGAGTTTATTTATAATTTCAAGCTTAACATTATCTGATGACCAACTGACTCCATTAATAAGGCTGACAATTTCATCAACGTAAAAGTAATGATCTTCAAGATTTTCTAGGTATGCAAACATAATCTTTTCATTTTCGCTTGGCGTCAATGAATTGTTATTCAACTCTGATAGTAATTCTGAAGCATAATGTCCATTATTTTGAGATCCAAACAGCGAAACTAATGCTTCAACATAATAGTTATAACCAGAAAAAACGTTTGCAAGTTTATACAACTCAACGGCGCAATGATCCGCATCTACAAACTTAGTTTCAGAAACAGCTAAGAAGAAACTAGAAATTGTTTCTGGAGAGATTTTAGAAACTCCATATTTTTCAAAATCCTTAACTATAGAAAATATAGAATGTTTAGAACACGAACAATTTAAAATGTTTTTAATAATATTTTTGTCTACTTTATCTTGCAAATATAACCAGATAAGTAAATACTCGTAGTTCCAATTTAAACCAAAATCTTTGCTTTCTAGCAAATCTAACATCAAATTTTTCTCGTTTAAAAGATTAACGAACTCCGCCAAATAAAACATAGATAGTTGAAAACTAATATATGAATAATTTATGTTTTCAACTGAATTATTGAATAAATATTCAATATAGTTTTTTACATAATTTTCATCATAGTACCAAAGCAAATGCAAATTAGCAACCAAGGAAGCCTTAGCAATCGGTGCTTTTGTTTCGTCATTAAGCCAAAGGTCATATTTAGCTTTAAGTGTAGCCCAATTGTCAGAACCGCACGTTAGCATTAAAACATTTAACCAGTCAAACACTTTAGCGGTGAATACCAGGTTAATGCCTGTATTCATTCCTTCGTTTTGAACGCGCCAATCATCTAGTAAAAAATCAGCACTTAAAGCAAAATCAAATACCTTATTATATAGCAATTCGTCACCATCATCTCTCTCAATATTACGAATGATAAAGTATATAGTGCCAAAGGATTTGACTTTCAATTCGTTTCTTTCATTTATATCCACCCTTGAATCTACAATCTGAATTATTTGTTCTAAACTTCTGCGGGTCTCGCCTTTTTCAAGCTTTACTAGTGAATGGATAATAAGGTTAGCAAGTTGTGTTGAAACTTCTGAAATTAAATTTTCGTTTAACAAAAATTCTAAAAACCCGTTAGGTATACGAAGATCAAGTAAATCATTAACACTGTCTAAATTGTCAAAATTTTCTAAATCAACAGACTTCAACTTTTCGAACAATTCAAAATTATCCAGTTCTTTCAAATTATTAAATAGAGTTTTATCTCTAGTCCACGAGGAGACTGAAGACCATACAGATTTGCTCATATTGTTAGGAGACGGCATTGTTTTTATAGAGTTTCTATAGTCACCTTGATCAATTAAATTTTCTACGTTTCTACAAAGTGCTTTGTACTCAGCGTTTTCGATGAATCGAGGATTACCGGCAAACAATTCGAGCAAATATTTCTTCGCGGTGATATTCCAAATTTCAGAATAACCATCATATTCGATATCTTTTATATACTGTAAAATTTCATCAATTTTTTCATTAGAAATATTGGCGCTATTATTTTTAAAACAAGAATAAATTTCAGCAAAATATTTCCTGTCCCTTTTATAATAAGCAAGATCTGCGCACAAATATTGTTCTAAAACATTAAATTTAATATTTGCTAGATATATTGATAGTTGCTTATAAAAAATATCGTTTTTGTTTTTGTATTTGTTATAAAATGAAACAACTCTCTCATCATCTATTCCACTTAAGCAGTACAAAAACATTTTATAAATTTTGTTAATTGGATAATAATCGTTTTTATTAATAGCCAATTCTTCAAAAGTGTCCCTAGTTATAAACAGTTTTTCTTTGTCCTTAATCTCTTTATTGATAATTGTTTCGCATATGGAGATGACCTTTTCTGGAATTTCGCTTGATAGCCTTTTACCGTAAGTGTTATAAAAAAGTTCAAAATAATAATCTTTATCTCCATTATAATAAAAATTTTCCAAAACCAGTTTTGTGTATTTTAATAAAACATTCTTGCTAGTTCGTAAAAGAATTTCGTTGTCGTGACACAAAAACAAAATCCAATAATTTCTATATTCTTGCTTATTGAATAATTCAATAAACTCATAAGCTTCAGGCATACATATATATTGGACATTTGTCATGATTGCACGGCAGATATCTAAAGCCATGGCCCTATTGGCAAAATATTCATTGTGTTCAATAAAGTAAATAAGCAAACTTCTAAAATAACTTTTAATTTCTGATGTATTTGATAATTCATTTAATTTAATTTTTGTAATAAATCTGCAACACGAAAACGCATACTCGTCTTGTAAAATTAATGGCATATTTTTTTCAACATTCAGATACTTTTCAAAGAAGATTTTGTTATCAAACATGCGTTTAACCCAAAATTGAATCCATTTTGATGTTTTGAGTTCATTAAGGACGAAATCGCGTCTCGTATTATCAAACTCAGAAAACTCATTCATGAAAGAATCGAACGTTATTAAAGAGGGTTTTGAATTAAAGAGGGATAAAACTTTTTTGGTCTGATTTATTTCTTTTGCAGAAATGGCGTCTGCCATATTTTTAATATCAATTAGTGCATCAGCTAAACCTTGATAACCCTTAAGATCTTTGCAATAAGAAAGCAGCGAAATACCATAGGTTTTATAGTACTCTCTTTCTGCTTCAAACACGTTTTCTTGATATGAATAATAACCATTTATTAGAAAAGTTTTCTTTTCTCTTTCTTCTGTTGGCAGAGCATCATTTTTTACAATCAAATCAAGGAGCTGCAATTCGGATAGACTATATCCAATAATTAAGATGGCAGAATCTGGGTCAGGATTATTAAATATTTTTTTAATTTTAGAAGAAAAATTATTTAAATTGTATCGTTTGAGATAATCAACCGTACTAAACACCATATCATCAGGTTTTTTAATTGAACCATGAATATGAAATATTTGTTTAGTCTCCTTTACATCAAATTTGTTTATATCATTTTCTGTATAAAGTATTGCAGATTCGCCATCAAACTGATCATCTATAAGTGAATCCGCGTTTGTGGTAATAATTGTATTAGCAAGATTTTTAACTATCAGAGGAAGCGTTTCGTAATTTTTTCTCTCTGTATCGCTTAAAGAATTATTTTCGATTGTTAACTTTCTTATAACTTGTGAATAAAATGCATCTTTATTTTTCTTTCCAATAATATTTGAAGCGATAGTAACTAGTTCTCTAGAGTCCTTTATGCTTGAAAGTAATAACTCCTTATCTTTTGCTGTAAAATCATAATCTTCGTTTTTAACGCAAAAATCTAACAAGTTTATTCCCAAGTCATACCAAAGAGGTAAACCGCATAATTTAGAAAAACCAGCGCCAACAAAAATAGTTAATTTCTTGTTTTTGATTGCATTTAAAATTCTATTTCTAAATTCTTCATTTTTATAATCAACCATATTCGTTTCTCCTGAAACTAGGAAATCTTATAATTCATTAATTCCTAGGCTTTTTAAATATTCATATGTCTCGTTATAATATTCGGGAAGTCTTGTACTATCTTCCCAAAGCCACTAGGTGTTTTATTAGGATTGCCGGCAGGAACACAAATAACCATGCCTGCTCTAGCTCTAGTTAATAAGACTCTATAAGCGTTAAGCATATATTTAAGTTGTTCTTGTTTGCTTTCAGTATTTGGCTCTTGTTTAATCCATTTAGTATTTCCGTTGAAATGATAGAAATCCCATTTGCCATTATTACATCTCATATCAGCATCCCAAAGAAGGCATGTGTAATCTAATTCAAGGCCTTGAACTTGAATCTCAGTAGCAGCATCTTCTAAGAAGTTAGATGATCTGGTGTCTACCTTATCTTCTAGGAACCAGTGAACAGCGTTTTCATCACCTGTAGGTAAAACATGAATGCCTAATGGTTTAAACCTAGCCGCTTCTTTAGTAATTAAAACTCCTGTTCTTTCACTTCCGCGAACCTGACTATGGAGCCATTTCTTTGCTTTTTCCATATCGCGAGTTAAAACGATTGGGTATTTATCTTTGATTTCTTTATAGATATCTTTTGCTTTAGGATCGAATGTTAATAACGCTTGGACGAACGCGGAAAGTTTCTCTGCTCTGAACGATCTAAGAGACACTCCTAGATGTAAATCCTCTGCAAAAGTGACATTTTTATTATCTTTTAACAATTCATTAACTTTGCCTTCAGCATATTCGGGTTCAGTTAATTTTGGTGATATATAAACCTTCCAATTTGTAAACTTTTCATTAAGAGCTTTAATCCATTCTGAAATACCAGCTTCACCAGTATTGATTTCTTGTCCACCGCCAACTAAGCAAACAATTGTTGACCAGTCTTCTCTTTGATCTAAAGACCAAATTAAAAACGCAGCTTCTGACATAGGGAAATTAGGAACCTTTAATTTATTTCCGTAAGTTCCACCTCTCTTAAGGTAGTCTGCTAATCTCTTATGAGTCCATGACCTTTGAGCTTCGTCAAAAATTGCAACATGTTCAACTTCACCAAAGCCGGCATCTTCTTGTTTGACTGCTTTTTCTGGATCTATTTCTAAAATGCCATTTTCAACAGGATTCTTAATCTTAGCTAGCATGTTATCTCTATATCTATGAATCATTTGTATAGATTTACTAACTTCACGTCTAGAATCTGAAAGGTTCTTTTTAACTTTAGATTTCTTATGATTATCCTTCGCTAAAGCTTCAGTTAAAACAGCGACTAGCGGACCGTTACCAGAAAGGTAAACTGCTCCCTCATCTTTTACAGGCTCATCTTTTCCTTGGTAGGTTTGTCTAATCGCAACATCTAATCCGACTAGCGTTTTGCCTGCACCAGGGACTCCAGTAACAAAACAAATACTCTTTTCTTTATTGTTCTTGCTGGTTTGAATTACCTTAAGAATGTAATCGATAGTTTTATCTGTAGAAGCTTTATCTGCTTCATGTCTAGTAATGTTCTCAACTGTATGGTTTTCATACAATGTTCTAGCAGCCTCAATAATAGTTGGAGTTGGAGCATATGGACTAATGATCCAATTAGGATCCACATCCGTTTCGCTAGGAAATTTCTTTAAAACTAAATCAATCAAACTATAGAGACAACCTTCCCCTGTCACTAGAGGATTAACAACCTTATCATTATAAACAGACATGTTAATAGCATTTGAAGCAGAGCTAAATTTGGTTGAAATTAAAATAGGAACAACTATCTTATCACTACTTAATTTATGGAAATATTTCAAATCAAGTGCGTAGTCCAAAACCTGATCTACATCACCTTCTAAAATCTTAGATTCACCAACTTTAAATTCTAAACAAAAGACAATTCCGTCCATTAATAAAACAGCATCTATTCTTTTGCCTAATCTAGGTATGTCATATTCAAAAATTATCTGGCCCTCTTTATTAAGAGAAGACAATACTTTTTTAATAATTGATATCTCTTCTTTCCATGCATCAATCTGAGTTGATTGAACAGAGCCATTATAGTTATTGCAGAGCTCTCCAAGGACAAAATTATCATCCTCGGTTAAAAAAGAAGAAACGCTATTGTTATATAAACATCTGTTAGAATTTTTCATCTTTTATATCTCTCAATATTCCTTAATATGATAGCACATCGGCAAGCTTTTTTAATTTTAAAATTAATCAGTATTTTATTGATGTGTTCCCTATGGCATATGTTTCCTACCGCAGG
>JBAYYI010000084.1:0-7575 GCA_041673165.1 Bacteroidales bacterium | reverse complement strand
ACAGATTCTACAAAGGAACAAATAATTATCAAATGAAAAACAAAAGAGGCAAAATATAAACCATTAAAAATGTCCATTAGAGAGTAACGTCGAGAAAAAACCATTAAAAATGTCCATTACACCTAAAATCTTATTCTTTTCTTTATCAAACCCTTGCTACAGCTAGTAATCGCATTCAAATTGGAATTAACTCATTCTCACCTTTGACTCTCAGTTTATAATTACATAGTAACAAGAATAAACTAAGTGTTAGTAATTATCTTTCCAATATTCTTCTTTAATACAAAACTCCCTCCAAATCAAATTTTATGATAAGGAGGGAGTTTTTATTTATTTATTCCTTTTGGGAAGGGGTTTATTTTTTCATTCCGCTGTTTTTTAGGACTGCATCTATTGATGGGTCTTTGCCTCGGAAGTTTTTGTACATTTGGTCTGCGTAGTTGGTGCTGCCTTTTGATAGTATCTCGTTTTTGAAAAGGTCGGCTGTTGTTTTGTCGAAGATGTTGCCTGCTTCTAAGAAGGCATCGAATGCGTCTGCATCAAGTACTTCTGACCATACGTATGCGTAGTAGCCAACTGCATATCCTCCGCCAAAGACGTGGGAGAAGTAGGTTGAACGGTAGCGTGGTGGGATTTGTGAGATTAAGCCTATTTTGTCCATTGCTTTTTTCTCAAATGCTGTTACATCGCCTACTTTGTCTTTTGAGGATATTACGTGGTATTCCATATCTAAGTATGCTGCTGAATAGCGTTCTGTCATTGCATATGCTACGTCAAATTGGCTTACTGATGCCATCTTTTTTAGTAGGTCTTCTGGTATTGTTTCGCCTTTTTCATTTTTTGCAAACATCTTCAAGACTTCTGCTTGTGAGCACCAGTGTTCTAAGATTTGTGATGGTAGTTCGACGAAGTCTCTTGGTACTGTGGTGCCTGAGGTTGAGAGGTATGTGCAGTTGGATAGTAGTCCGTGGATTGCGTGTCCCATTTCGTGGAATATGGTTGAGGCTTCTTCGGCTGTTACTGTTGTGCGGCCTGATGGTGATTTGGCGTAGTTGAAGCATACTGTGATGATTGGGGTTATATCTTTGCCGTCTTTCTTATATTGTTCTCTATATCCGTTGCACCATGCTCCTCCTTGTTTTGAGGCTCTTGTGTATGGATCCCAGTATAGTATTCCTACGTGCTGGTCTTTTTCATTCTTGCATTCAAAGACTTGCATATCGTCTGCATAGGTTTTGATGTCTTTTCTTTCTGTGAAGGTTAGTCCGTAGAGTTTGGTGATGACGTCAAAACAGCCTTGTCTTACATTGTTTATTTCAAAGTATGGTCTTGTTTGTTCTGCATCGTAGTTATATTTTGCTTTCTTTATCTTGTTTGCATAATAGCTCCAGTCCCATGCCTCAAGTGTTGCTCCTTTATGGTCTTTTACTAATAGTTTTTCAAGTTCTACTACGTCTTTCTTTGCTGCTGGTATTGAGTAGGATAGTAGTCCTTCAAGTAGTGTGTAAACTTCTTTTGGGGTCTTGTTCATTCTTTCTTCTAAGACATAGTCTGCAAAGGTTTTATAACCAAGTAGCTCTGCTTTCTCTGCTCTTAGTTGTGCTATTTTCTCTATATTTGCTTTGTTATCTGTCTCTGTTCCATTATTACAACGGTTGTTCTTTGCTTTAAAGATTTTCTCTCTCAGCTCTCTGCTATCTGCATATTCAAGGAATGGGAAAACTGATGGACTATCTAATGTATATACCCATTTGCCTTCTTGTTTCATATCCTTTGCAGTTGCTGCTCCTTGCTCCACTAACCACTCAGGTAATCCTTTTAGGTCTTCTTTTTTGTCTATAACAAGGGTATAAGATTTGGTTTCTTTAAGTAGGTTAGAGATAAATTTAGACTCAAGTGTTGTAAGCTCTCCATTAACTTGTTTTAGCTTATCTTGTTTGGTCTTATCAAGCAATGCACCTGAGCGAACAAATCTCTTATAAGTCTTTTCAAGTAACATTTGCTGTTCTTGGTTTAGGGTTTCTTTATCCTTATTGTCCCAAACCAACTTAACCCTTTCAAACAACTTACCATTCATAGTAATCTCATCACCATGCTTAGCAAGAATAGGTCCTATCTTTTCCTCAAGAGCTTGTATCTCCTGATTAGTGTTTGCAGCAGTCATATTGAAGAACACACCACCTACCTTAGCAAGTAGCTCACCAGAAAAATCAATAGCCTCAATAGTGTTTTTGAAATTAGCAGCCTCATTATTCTTTATGATAGCCTCAATCTCTTCATTATGAACCCTCATACCCTCCTCAAAAGCAGGCATATAATGTTCAATCTTTATCTCATCAAAAGGAATAGTACCAAAAGGCGTATCCCATGTCTTAAGGAAAGGATTATCAGCAAGATCACTCTTACCACAACCCACAACCAAAAATGCTGCACTAAGCATAATCAATAGCGTTTTTTTCATTTTGTTTATAATATTTATTTGTTATTAAAATAGAGAATTAATTATTAATCAAAAAAGTTAAATCAATCATCAACCGTCTTCTTAAACTTAAACTTAGGCTCCTCGTTCTTCCAAAGCCTTTTAATATTCTTGCGATGAGTATAAGGAATAAACAAAGCCACCAAACAAGTAAAGACAATCAAAGGCCAATACACACTATAACTAAGCCAATGCCCACAAGTAACATAAAGAATTGGAAAAGCAATGGAAGAAAGCATAGAAGCCAAGGATATAAACTTAGAGAGCACGAAAGTTATAATGAAAACAGCAAGAATAAGAGGAAGCAAACGATCGAAAACACCAATAATGACGCCGAACATAGTTGCAACACCTTTACCACCCTTAAATCCAACATAAATTGGAAGAGCATGACCAACAACCGCAATAACTCCAAGCACTAACTTATAATAAGTCAGATACTCAGCCCCAGAGACCATACCCCAGATGTCGGTGTAGAACCTACCAAAGAAATTAGCCATATAAACAGCCATCCAGCCCTTAAAAGCATCAATACCTAAGACAAAAATACCTGGCAAAAGTCCCAAGACCCTAATAGTATTAGTAGCTCCAGCATTCTTACTGCCTTTCTCCCTAACATCAATTCCATAAAACTCCCTACCAATCCAAACAGCCGAAGGAATAGATCCAATCAAATAAGCCACAACTCCCCCAAGGGCAAGCATTATATAATGTATTAACGTCATATCAAACTATATTACTTTATTATTACTAAAACAAAAAACCTAATCCTCACCCTTATCAAACTCCTCAATCTTTTCCAACTTCTTAATAAAATTAATCTTCTCGCTAAGAGTAGAAAGCCTAAAAGTATAAATCTTACCATCAGAACCTTTCACCTCCCTATCCTTAGCAGGAGCATCCTTAACAAAATCATTGAAAATATCAGAAGAAGAAATAGCACTCATCGAAGCTCCATTATAGGAGAAGAAATACCAATGATCACGATTAGCCTCAATATAAATCCTAATCTCATTAGAAATAGCAGTCTTCACAATCTGCATCTTAGCCCTAATAACCTTATTCACTTGATACTTGCCCACAATACCCAATTCAACATCTCCATAAGAGACATAAGAATTTAAGATCGGGTCCCACTGCATCTTAACATCAGGGAAATAAAGAGAGAAATCCATGTCCTTAGGAATTGTCTTCCACTCACCAGTTATTAATAAATCTTCATAAAGCTCAAGACCTTTATCTTTTCCATACATAGAAACAAGTTGGTCTTGGTATTTTGAAACCTCAAGTTCAATTGGAGAAAGGTTCATATCCTCATAAATCTCAACTCCCATATAATCTAAAGCAAGCTGTGAAAAAGGAAACTTAATGCCAATACTCATATTCAAATCAGCAGTAAGGCTATTATTATTAACTTTCAACTCGCCATAGTTTTGCATCTTAACAACACCAGACTTATTTAAACCAATATTTATATTACCCTGCCCTTTAGCGTCACATGATGTTTTATTCAAAACAAGATAATCACCCAAAGCCTCTTTCATATCCTCCAATTTTTCCATTGACGCTATCCTATATTCGTTGGAAGCCTTATCGTAGGTTAGGAAACCCTTAGAGGTCATAAAAGTATTGTCAGCCTCAACATCATTTGTTAGGAAAGCCGATTTAGGTTCCATATTCTTTGGGTTATATTGCAAAGAAGCTGTCACCCTTTTGCCATCAATTGAAGTTGGAGCCTCAGAAATTGGTATATAAATATGATTTGCATCAACTCTTGATTTGAAATTTACAAAAGCAAGGTTTTCATTGCAATTATGTGTTAGCTGAACTCCTCCTTCGAAAAGGAAACTACTATCTTTTGCATCAACTTGAACTTTTCCATAGAAATTAAATGCAGGACTTAATTGAATTGGTGTTTCTTTTGAGATTGTTCCTAAACTTCTTGTTGATATTGGGTCAGGATTAATCTTTGACATAAAGATTGGGTGTTTCTTTTTATTCTCATCCACATAATCAATATATCCATTTGCTGAATAAAGTGAAGCTGAAAATATATGAACCCTTGAAGAGTAGAACTCATGAAGACGAGTTTCTGCGTCAACAAGTATTCTTGCATCTTCAATAGTGTCCATTTGAGCACCTGGTCTAATAATGATTGTTGGGTCAGTTGGACGAATTGCTGCATCTCCAGATCTAACTAAGAACACCTCATCAGCTGTTAGCTTATTTGTTTTTAAACTTAGCATTGCATTGACCGAATTGAAGGTTAATCCTTTTTGAACAGGGTTAGTCGCAGTGAATTTAGCTCCTGGTTGTTCTAAGTCAATTAAACTCTTAATATCTTTCTTTGCGAAGTCTCCTGCACTAATGCTATTTGAATTTAGAAGTGCAAGTTCTTTTGAGTCCATTATCCAATCAAATTTGTCAACCTCACAACTATATTGTAGATAAGTTAAATCACATGGCTTTACTCCTTCCATTGACTTAAACTCTCCCCTTCTTGTCTTAAAATCAACCTTAGACTTAACTTCTTTTGCTTTAAATGCAATATCAAGTCCATTTAATGCCATAAGGGTGAAGTTAGCAGTATCTGCATTATAGTATATCCCTTTAAACTTGAAGTTATCAGCATCAACTATCATTTCCGCTGATTTATTTGTTCCCTTTCCTGTTAAACCAGAAGGCGTAACTATTAAGCTCCCACTATGAAGAGCTTCCCCACCATACATAAGGAAAGGTTCTGCTTTTTGATGAACAAGCATATAGTCTTTATATGGGAACCAATGCTCGGAAGTCTGAGTTACAGTTACCTCAGGAAACTCTACACTTGATTTATTGGAGCATATAAACTTATCGGTTGTTGAATACATTGAATCAGGCAAGAAAGCAAACATCCTTGAATCAGAACGGGAAGCTATATATTCCAAATATCCTGCACCTAATAATCCTTGAAGACTTAAATCAAGTCTATTATAAAACTTTCCCTTTCCTCCATAAGCAAGCATACCCGCTGTTGATGTTTCAATAATAAATCCAAGAGAATAGTCTTTCATTACTTTAAGAGGCTCTTTTATATCAGGGAATATTCCTGCTGATTTCAAGACTCCCGTAAACTTAACACTATCTGTTTTGAAGGTCATTAAGTCTTTTAGCTTAAATGGGTCTAATTTATAGTAGAATGATTCTCTTAGATAAGCTCCTTGTTGGATTTTTGGCTGGTCGTAATAAACATAAGAATCTTCAAGAGATGATAGCATTGGATATCCTGGCACTCTTTTTATACTACTTTTGTTTGTAGGGTCATCAATCAATAGCTCACAAACTAAGTTTTGGAGTGGAGTTTGAATTTTCACTATCTTGTTTGTGTCACCATATAATGGAACAAAGAAAGCCATTGAGTCTATCTTAGGAAGGTTGAGGGCAAATCTCTCATAATCAAAATAACATCTTTCCCCTCCCATATTAAATCTACCTGCTGTAATTCTACCATTAAACTCAAAACTCCTATTCTTCTTCATAACTATCTCACCATTTACTGGTGCAATATTAACAAAATGAGTATCCGATAGAGAGAAGGTTTCAATTCCATACATTCGTAAATCCATATCAAAAATATTTAGAACTGCATTAGCTCCTTTTTTGGTTGAGGATACAAAACGTATATTATCGTAGTCTTGTTTCTTTATGTTGGCTTTAATATAATCGTAGATTTTCTCTTTAATAATAGCAGTCTTACGATAAGATTCGTAGTTGATGAAACCACTAATAGCAAGACGCATTAGCATAACCTCTGCTTGAGTTTCATCCATTCCAATAAAGCGTGCATATTCTTTTACTGGTATAGTATTTTTTTTATATTTAGTTACAAAATCTCTAACCTTGTAGATTGGATTTACTTCGTCTATTCCTTGAATTTTATCCCATTTTGATTGAGTGAAATAGTTATTTGACTCAAATGATGCAAAGGAGACACTATTAGCAGGCCCCTTAACTGAAGTAAATTCGATAATATGATTATTCAATTCAACATATACAGCTTCTGTGTAAATATCTATTGCATGGTAGGAATCAACCCAAGGACTTGCTGAAATTCCTTCCTTATTATTTATACATGCTATCTCTCTCAAGTTTTTATTAAATCTCATCAAAAGTCCTGGATGATAAACTGAGTCTTTATTTATATAGAAAGTAATTTGACAATTTTGTGTCGCTATTCCCTCTTGACTAAATGGGTGAGTAATTGCTTTAGCCTTACAGAACAGCTTACCTTCTTTCCTGAAAACTAATTCTGCTGGCTCTTGCGCATCTCCAGTTCCCAAAAACTTTCCACCTTGTTGGGTAAAGCCACCAACATAATCAACATCTGGAAATATGTTTTTAATTATTTCTTCTCTTTTATATGAGTAGAAACGTGGGAATGTTAATTCTTTAACTTTATCTGAACACTGGTCTTCAAAGCTACCACTGAGTTTGTGTTGAAAATATTCTTTATTTGTAAATTGTACAGAGTCTGCAAATATGGCTGCTCTTTTCAAGGAAACAGTAAATTTTGATAATTCTGCATATACTTGGTCTTTTGGCAAACCGGCTCTTGAAAAATCAATCTTTCCTCCCTTTCCTTCAAACAATTGTTCTAATATATAAAACTTACCTGTTGTGGAATAAAGAGTATTTTCGTCCTTTTGTGAAGAATAGGTTAAATCAATGCTTGAGGAAAAATCAACATAAGGCCCTCTACTTGTATCTATCCTAATATTATAACCATTATGCTTTACATTCCAATTAACTGTTCTTGAACTATAGAGGGAATTAAACTTAACTAAATTAAGGGAAGTATTTACTACCTCGTTGAAAGCTCCAAGTGTTTCAGACTTAATTACCCATTGAAGACCTTTAAACCATTGGTTATAACTTTCTTTTGATTGATTAGCTGATTGAAAAGCTACTTGTGTTTCAATGAAATCGAAGAATCCTGGTATTGGTCTAACTCTTTTCTTTAACATATCATTTGAAAGAGACATCACATCTTGCTTTTGTTGAGATGGGATAGCATTCCAAATACTTGAATACTTTAAGATAAGCTCTTCATATTGTTT
>JBAYYI010000083.1:0-7635 GCA_041673165.1 Bacteroidales bacterium | reverse complement strand
ACCATTATTCGAGACATAAAAAAGAGGGGGCTTGACTTTTTGAAAATAAAATTGGAGAATTGATTATAAGATAATTAACTTGGATTAATTGGGATTATAATTTTTTATCGGACAACAATGTTTTTCTTTCATTGTTTAGTCGTTCATAGAGGTTTGCTTCTTACATCAAATAACTTTTATTTTCTTAATTAAGACGATTTATTAATACAAAGAACTACGAAATTAAAACAAAGAAACAGAAAATTAAAACAAAGGTTTAGAAAAATGAATCAAAGAAAGGAATAATTGGTTTCTAATTTATTTTCTCTTTTCCTTTCTTTTTTGATGTCTTTTCTCGATATTTGCAAAAAATATACTTGCTATGTTATTTGAAGATATAATATTCGGACCAATAAAAAGTCGTAGGCTTGGAAATTCATTAGGATTAAATCTATTGCCTGTTCATAAGAAATTATGTAATTTCAATTGCGTTTATTGTGAATGTGGTTGGAATGAAGATACAAAAGACATTAAAGACAATATCCACAATAAAGAAGATATTAGAGAGGCATTAGAGGCTAAACTAATTGAGGTTAATGATAAAAACATTCCTGTTGATTCAATTACTTTCTCAGGAAACGGAGAGCCGACAATACATCCTCAGTTTAGTGAAATTGTTGATTTTGTGGTTGAGTTAAGAAATACTTATGCAAAAGATGCTAAGATATCTGTTTTATCTAACGCAACAACACTACATAAAGATGATGTCTTTAAGGCATTACACAAAATAGATAATCCAATTCTTAAACTTGATGCAGGAACAGAAGAAATGTTTTATGCAATAAGTAAAACAACGCCTAACCAAATCAGTTTTGAGACAGTTAAAGAAAGACTTATTGCTTTTGGGCATGATGCAATTGTTCAAACCCTTTTAGTTAGAGGAGAAAACGATTCAATTAAGCTTGACAACACAAACGAAAAAGAGTTTGGTGCATGGCTTGAAATAGTTAAGAAAATTAATCCTCGTCAAGTTATGCTATATGCAATTGATAGAGTAACGCCTGAAAGTAAATTAGAGAAACTTAGCATAGAAGAGCTTGAAGTTTTTGCAGATAGAGTAAGAGCAATAGGTATAGAGACAAAAACCTACTAAAAACAAAACCTTATGACACTCAACGAGCTCAAAAACGGGGAGAAGGCTGTAATAATAAAGATAAAAGGTAGGGGCTTATTCCTTAAAAGAATTACAGAAATGGGATTTGTTAAGGGGCATATTGTTGAAGCAATAAAGGCAGCTCCATTTAACGACCCTGTCCAATATAAAATTCTTTCATCTGAAATATCAATAAGAAGATCAGATGCGAGCTTGATAGAAGTAATTCCATTAGACGAATCAGATATAAAGGATTATTCATTTGGATTCTCAGGAATAAGAGATAATAATGCAATTGAAAAGAAGATAATATCTGGTAAGGATAAGATTATTGATATAGCTTTAGTCGGCAATCCTAATTCAGGCAAAACATCTTTATTTAATGCAATCTCAGGACTAAAAGAAAAGGTAGGTAACTATTCGGGAGTAACTGTTGATGCTAAAACAACTTTTGTAAAATATAATGGTTATAAATTCAATATCATTGACCTTCCAGGCACTTATTCCATTTCTGCATACACCAACGAAGAATCTTATGTAAGGAAATACATATTTGATAATAATCCCGACATTGTAATTAATGTTGTTGATGCTTCAAACTTAGAGAGAAACCTATTCTTAACCACTCAGTTAATTGATATGGATATTAAGATGGTTCTTGCTCTTAATATGTATGATGAGTTAGAAGACAAGAAGGATGAATTTGACTATAATCTTTTTGCAAGGATGATAGGCTCTGCTGTCGTTCCAACACAAGCCAATAAGAAAAAAGGAATAACAGAACTATTAGACGCGGCAATTGAAGGATATGAAGGAACCAATGAAATATCCCGCCATGTTCATATAAATTATGGTAGCATTATAGAAAGAAGTCTTGAAGTCTTGACAGCGAAGATAAGAGAAAGCAAGAACTATTCAGAGAAAGTTGCAGCAAGGTATTATGCAATTAGGTTATTGGAAAAAGACCAAGAGATAATAGATGAAATTGAAACTTGGATAGATCATGATGATGTTCACGAGGTTGCTAATAATACAATAAAAAAGATAGAGCTTGCCTTTAATGAAGACAGTGAAATAGTTCTTACCAATGCAAGATATGGTTTTATTATTGGAGCTTTAAAAGAAACTTATAAACTTGCAGAGAAAAAGAAAGAGAAAACACAAACTGAAAAAATAGATTCTGTACTAACTCACCCTATTTGGGGATATCCTATTTTCTTTTTCTTTATTTGGCTAATGTTCTTCTCTTCTTTTAAAGTAGGACAGTATCCTATGGATTGGATAGAATGGATTGTTAGTTCGTTTGGACAAATAGTTCACAAGATTATTCCTCCAGGTGCAATTGCAGATTTAATATCCCAAGGTATTATTGGAGGAGTTGGAGGGGTGATTGTCTTCTTGCCAAACATTGTTATTTTATTCCTTTTCATTTCCCTAATGGAAGACACAGGCTATATGGCAAGGGTTGCCTTTCTTATGGACAAGATAATGCATAAGATAGGTCTTCATGGAAAGAGTTTTGTTCCAATGATAATTGGTTTTGGATGTAATGTTCCTGCAATTATGGCAACAAGAACCTTAGAAAACAAAAAGGATAGACTGCTTACAATGCTCATAATTCCTTTTATGTCTTGTAGTGCAAGGCTTCCTGTTTATATCCTTATTATAGGAACTTTCTTCCCTAAAAATGCTATTCTAATCCTAAGCTCGTTATATCTTTTTGGCATCCTTCTTGCCGTTTTATTTGGATTAATATTTAAGAAGACAATAATGAAAACAAAGGGAGCACCTTTTGTTATGGAGCTTCCTCCTTATAGAATACCTACCCTAAAAGCAATTCGTATTAATATAGGGATGAAAACAAAATACTATCTTAAAAAGATGGGAGGAATAATTCTAATTGGATCAATAATAATATGGTCTTTAGGATATTTCCCACAAAAGGATACATCCAAGATAGAAGAATCATATATTGCTTCCATAGGACATTTCGTTCAACCTGTTCTTGCACCTTTGGGATTTGATTGGAAAATAGGCGTTAGTCTTTTGGCAGGAGTCTCGGCAAAAGAAGTTATTATTAGCACTATGGGCGTTTTATATCCAAAGGATTCAGAGGCAATTGAACAACCCTTAGGACAAAGGCTAAAAAAAGAAGTTCACACAAGTGGAGACAAGATTGGAATGCCTGTTTTCACAACAGCAACAGCCTTGAGTTTATTAGTATTCGTTTTAATATACTTCCCTTGTCTTGCTGTTTTTTCAGTTGTCTGGAAAGAAAGTGGCAAACTTATATGGGCAGTATTGCTTGTTACCTACACAACAGCCCTTGCATGGATTATTTCATTTTTAGTTTATAATATTGCGTTATGGATATAAGAGAAGAGAAAAAGAAATACAGAAAACAAGTTAAGCTTGCAAAAGAACAGTATTCATTTTCACAGAAGAAAGAGCTGTCAAAACTAATTTTTGAAAAGCTTGAGAAGGAAGATTATTTTATAAATTCAAAGATAGTCATGGCTTACTGGTCAATGGATGATGAAGTTGCAACTCGCGAATTCGTAAAAAAATGGTATAAGGAAAAGACAATCCTCTTGCCATGTGTTGAAGGAGACGTTCTTAAGATAAGAGTTTTCTCAGGAATGGATTCAATGATAAAAGGAGAAGCCTATTCAATCTTAGAACCAATTGGAGAAGAGTTTAAAGATATTGATAAAATAGATGTTGTGGTTGTTCCTGGTATTGCTTTCGATAAAGAAAACAATCGCTTAGGAAGAGGAAGAGGTTATTATGATAAGCTTCTAAAAGCAGCTAATGCAATTAAGGTTGGTGTTTGCTTTGAGTTTCAGTTTTTTGAAAGAATACCAACAGAGGAGTTTGACGTTAAAATGAATTATGTAATACGATGAAAAATTATAAACTATTTATAATTGCATGCCTAACAGGAGTTTTATTGGCATTAGCTTGGCCAAGTTATGGATTTGCTCCATTACTTTTCATAGCTTTTGTTCCACTTCTTTGGGTTGAAAACCACATATCTAATAATAAATCTAAGTTTTCAAAGTATATAGTATTCAAATATTCATTCGTTAGTTTCTTTATTTTTAATATAATAACGTCCTATTGGATATGCTTTGCAACTCTTTTTGGCTTAGTTGCACCCATCCTTAATGCATTATTAGGAGCCTTAGTTTTCCAAATATACCATATAACAAAGAAATCATTATTCGATAGTAAAAAAGGTTTTCTTATTCTTCCCCTTCTTTGGATTTCAATGGAATACTTGCATCTTAATTGGCAGCTTACTTGGCCTTGGATGACACTTGGCAATGGTTTTTCCACAATGCCTAATCTTGTTCAGTGGTATGAATATACTGGAGTTTTTGGGGGAACCTTTTTAATTTTTATTGTTAACTATTTTGCCTATAAAACAATAAAAGAGATTTGCTTTCACAAGGAAACAGGAAAGCTAAAAATTATAAGCATAAAGAGATTTACACTTAATCTTTCTTATTTTGCGACCTTAATTATCGTTCCAATTGTCATCTCTCTAATAATTTTAAATAACTTTAAGGATGAACCCAATAAGCCAATTGATGTTGTTGTTCTCCAGCCAAATCTTGAGCCTTATGAGTATGAGCTACAACTCCAGAACTATGAGATAATTGATTTGTTAATCTCAATGGCCAAAACCAAAACAGATAATAATACAAGTTTTATCTTAGCTCCTGAGGGTTGTTTGGAAGAAAGACTATGGGAAGATCATATAGATGATAATATTAGTTTGCAAAGACTTAGTTTATTTGTTGGAGAGTATGAAAAGGCACAAATGATAACAGGTTCATTTACTCGAAAGCTTCAATCCGAAGAAGAAAAGACTGAAGCCTCACGAACGATTGAAAATGCGCCTAAGCCATATTATTCTGTTTATAATAGTGCTATACATATAATGAAAGACAATGATTTTGAGGTTTACCATAAATCAAAACTTGTTCCTGGGGTTGAAAGATTCCCATTTAAAAAATACTTAGGCAAGGTTTTAGACTTTGCGATTAAATTAGGCAACCTCCCAGTTGGAACCCTAGCCGTTGACAATCAAAATGATTTTTTCGTATCTCGAAGCTCTGGCATTAAAACCACAACACCTATTTGCTATGAATCAGTTTATGGAGGTTTTGTTGGTCATAAGGTAAGAGAAGGAGCTGAACTGATTTTCATTATAACCAATGACTCATGGTGGAGAGACACAGAGGGCTATAAACAACACGCATCCTATGCTTCCCTTCGTGCAATTGAAACGCGTCGCTATATTGCAAGAAGTGCTAACACTGGAACATCTTGTTTTGTTAATCCAAAAGGAGAGATAAGTCAGAAAACTAAATTCTGGACACAAGACGTAATCAAAGCCTCATTAATACCTCAGAGGCAAATTACTTTCTATGTTAAATATGGAGACTATATTGCAAGAATTTCAGTCTTCTCTTCAATAACAATTTTAATAATAGCTTTCGTTACAGGTTTCTTAAACCGTAGGAAACTTGACCCAAAGACTTTGATAATAAAAGCAACTGGATTAAAGAAACTAAAGAGTTAAAAGATATTACATATATTTCATTTTGAAGATAACGAATTTACATTATTAACAGATAAAGAATAACCTATGTTTAAAAAAGTACCACATACTTATGTGATTATATTCTCTTTAATTGCGCTTGCGGCAATTGCAACTTGGTTTGTGCCTGCTGGAGAATTTATTAGAGAAGCTCAAACAACTGACAGTGGAAAAGTAATTAATGGCATTGTTCCTGGCTCATATCATCATGTTGAACAAACTCCTCAAACTTGGCAAATAATGTCTGCATTCTTTAAAGGATTTCAAAAAGCTCCTGGAATAATTGCTTTTCTACTTATTCTTGGTGGTGCGTTTTGGATATTAAACGAAACAAAGGCAATTGATATGGGGGTTCAATCTTTCTTAAAGCATAGTAGTAAATTAGATAAATTTAGGTTTTTGAAATGGATAGGGGTCAATAATCTAATCATCATTCTCATTATGATAATGTTTAGTGCCTTTGGTGCCATATTCGGGATGAGTGAAGAGACAATAGCCTTTGTTATAATCTTTGTCCCTCTTGCCATAAGCATGGGATATGACTCGATTGTTGGCGTTTGTATGTGTTTCTTAGCCGCAGGACTTGGCTTTGCAGGCTGCATTCTCAATCCTTTCACCCTTGGAATTGCTCAAGACATTGCAGGAATAAAGATGTTTAGTGGTATAGAATATCGTTTGGTTATGTGGGTTATAATTACTGGTATAGGAATATCTTATGTTCTATGGTATGCAAATAAAGTTAAGAAAAACCCAACTAAATCCATAATGTATGAAGAAGATAACCATTGGAGACATAACCAAGAGACAGCAAATCAGCTTGAACCCTTAAAAGCAAATCGTGGTACTTGGATTGCATATATCATATCCTCACTAATAGTTATCGTATATTCTGTTTATGTTGGACTTAACCCTGATCTATTTAGTGGAGGCTTTTCAACCTATATCTTCCTTCTAATCCTAACAGTCCTATTTATTGGTTTTGGATATAAGATGGTTAAGAAATCAATGCAAATGTTTAGCTTGTTTATTCTAATCTTCACAATCATCTATCTTATTGTTGGAGTAATGGTATTTGAATGGGGCTTTGTACATATTGCAGCTCTTTTCTTCACAATGGCTATCATTACAGGCATTGCATTAGGAAAAGATGCATCTGAAATATCTAAACTCTTTATTGAAGGAGCAAGAGATATGTTAAGTGCAGCATTAGTCGTAGGACTTGCAAGTGGAATAATAGTAATCTTAGAAGACGGAAAAATAATCGACACCTTCCTTAACTCCGTTGCAACTTCCATAAGTGGCTCAGGAGAGGTTGGTGCAATTAGTCTAATGTATGGCTTCCAATCAATACTTAATGCAGTTATTACCTCAGGAACAGCAAAGGCAGCAATGCTAATGCCAATGTTCCGTGAGATAGCAATTATGACCGATATATCTCTTCAATCAGCCGTTACAGCCTTCCATATAGGAGATGGATTCACAAACCTAATCACTCCAACATCAGGCGTTTTGATTGCAGTTCTTGGAATAGCAAGAATACCTTATGCAAAATGGGTTAAATGGTCTTGGAAGTTTATCTTAGCAATGGTATTCCTTGGATGGATATTATTAATCCCAACAGTGCTAATGGACTTACCAGGGTTCTAAGATTATTAAAACAAAGTTACATATGAAAAAAGAATTTATGCAAATGGCAATTGATATTGCAGTTGAGAGTGTTAAAGAATTAAATGGAGGTCCTTTTGGTGCTGTTATTGTTAAGGATGGTGAGATTATTGCAAAAACAACAAACAGTGTTACTATTGTAAATGACCCTACTGCACATGCTGAAATTAATGCTATAAGACAAGCCTGTCATGAGCTAAATACTTTTGATTTATCTGGTTGTGATATT
>JBAYYI010000082.1:0-7873 GCA_041673165.1 Bacteroidales bacterium | reverse complement strand
TCCAAATAGGAAGAGGAAGAAGGAGCCGACTATTACCATAAATCGGAATGCATAGAAGGTCATAGGTACGTTAGGCACAAGTTGCGACTCGTCCTTAATGAATCCATAACCGAAGTTTGCATAGTTTTGATTAAGAACACGAAGGTGCATTTCTGCATTATAGTTGTCGCCTACTTTCTTTGCTTTTCTGTAATCTGCAAGGGCTTGTAGTGCTATCTTGCCGCTTGCCATCTTTTCCTTAGCCGAAAGTGGCACATGTCCGTCTTGTGTTGGATAGCCTCCTTCAAGTATATCATTAACGCCAGGAACAAATGCATTTATATCTCTATAGCCTAAGTAGGATAGTACATAAGGTATTTCTATTTTAAGATATAGTGGCTCGTTATAGTTTTCTTTTATTTTTTCTTCAGGTTTTAAAATACCCATTGCAACAAGTGGTGCCTCTCTTTGTCCTTTATAAAGTCCTTCCATTGCTGCAAGTTTCATTGGTTGTTTTTGAGATACTTCGTAAGCAGAGCCGTCACCTGTGTAAATGGTTAGTAGTATTCCTAAAACTCCAATAGGTGCTGCTATCTTAATGCTCTTCTTTGCAAAATCTATATGACGTTTCTTCAATAAGAACCATGCAGAAATGCCAACGCAAGCAGCTGCACCAACAACCCAGCAAGAAACTACGGTGTGGAAGAACTTATTGATTGCAATTGGGGATGTAGCAACAGCCCAGAAGTCTGTCATCTCGTTTCTAACTGTGTCGGGGTTGAAGGTCATTCCAATTGGGAACTGCATCCAAGCATTAGCAATTAGTATCCAAAGAGCAGATAGTGATGCTCCAACGACTGTTAGCCAAGTTGCAGTGAGGTGGAAGCCTTTGCTAACCTTATTCCAACCAAAGAACATTATCGCAATAAAAGTTGACTCTAAGAAGAAAGCCATTATGCCTTCAATTGCAAGTGGAGCTCCAAATATATCGCCCACAAACCAAGAGTAGTTAGACCAGTTGGTGCCGAACTGAAACTCAAGGATTAGACCTGTTGCAACTCCGATAGCAAAGTTTATTCCAAAGAGCTTCATCCAAAACTTAGTTATTGTTTTCCACTCTTCTTTCTTTGTTTTGTAGTAGATGGTTTCCATTACGCCAATTATGATTCCCAGACCCAGAGTTAGGGGAACGAAAAGCCAGTGATACATTGCAGTTAAGGCAAATTGTGCCCTTGACCATAGTACTAAATCTTCCATATCTTATTTATTTTATTAAGGTTTAGATGTTCTTTTCTCCATTTCATTTACAATATACTCCGACTTCCCATTATCAGTATCTGATTTTGAGGACAGGAAATTGGGGAAGAAGAAGATTTTAAGAATTGCAAACATTATGAAAAGCTTAATAAGAATTATTGCCCAAAGAGTTTTACCTAAGGTCATTGAACGAAAGCCTTCATAATAAAATCTAAATACTTTAGTAAATACATTCATATAATCCTACTGCTTTATTTATAATATAAAAAAACGATATCAATATCTAAGCTTGGTATATCAATAATAAGCAAAGATAAAAAGAAAAACTAAAAAACAAAATATCTTGAAGTGTTTTTAGTAAAAATAAATGTGATAATGAAAGGAAGGAAGGTCTTATCTGATTTTAATTAACTCGCCCTCAATTGTAATTTTATAGATTGAAGACGCCTGTGTTGAGGTCTTATCTCGTTCAATGCTTGATATAAAGTCAACCCCTTCTTTGATTGCCTTGCTTATTGTTTGAAAAGAAATAGGGGATGGTTCATTGCTTAGGTTGGCAGAGGTGCTAATGATTGGCTTTCCAAATCCTTTAATAAGTTTTTGACAATACGCATGATTAGGTATTCTTATCCCTATTGATTCGTCTTGAGAAAGTAGATTAATGGGAAGGTTCTTTGATTTTGGGTAGATTATGGTTAGAGGACTTTGATATTCTTTCATTAGGTCTAAGGCTTGGTCTGGGATATTTTCAATATAGTCTCTAAGCATATCAATGTCGGAAACTAAGAGTAGGAGGTTCTTTGAGTTGTCCCTTCCTTTTAGTTCTATTATGCGTTTAATAGCTAAGGGTTGAGTTGCATCGCAGCCCAACCCCCAGATAGTGTCGGTAGGGTAAAGAATTATCCCTCCTTTATTCAAGATTTCTATTTCTTGCATATTTTAATATTAGTCAATAGAAAATACTAAGACATTAAGAAATCGATATCATCTTTTAATGAAAATTCTTTTGCCTCCATTGTGCCACGGAATACCTTCATCTTATTGTCTCTTCCAATAAGGCTTAGCTTTCCTTTTTCAAGATTAAGTGCTGTTGCTTCTCTAATTCCTGCAACCCACATCATAGGTTCAACCTTTAGGAACTCTCCCAAACGCTCATCTCTTGTTTCTCCACCATGCTTAGGGTCGAAGAAATCGGTATAGTGAGGGTTGATTTGGAAAGGTACTAAGTTCATGCAAACAAAGCTTTCTGGCTCTATGATTGGCATATCGTTAGTTGTCTTAAGTGATGGTCCTGCAATGTTTGAGCCTGCACTCCAACCCATATAAGGCATTCCAAGGTTTGATCTTTCTGATATTTCTTTCATTATCTTGTTGCGATATAGCTCATAAACTAAGTGGAAGGTGTTTCCTCCTCCAACTGCAACACATTTTGCATCTCTAACAGCCTTAACAGCATCTTCTTCTTTGTGAATGCTATAAAGATTAAGTCCAAGTGTTGTGAAAACTGCTTTAACCTTTTCTTCATAAACATCATATCCCATAGAAACTCCTGCATAAGGAATAAAGAGTACATCCTTAACTCCGTGTTTATCGCAAAAGTCCTTAATCATATCCTTACACCATCCAAGATATTCTTCACCTCGATTTGTTGAGTTACTTATTAATAATAGTTTTCTGTTCATTGTTCTGATTGTTTAAAAGTTATTATATAGTTATTTCTTGATTAAAATGCTGGAACAAAAAATGCAATTGCAGCAACTAAAACTATAACGTACAATATTAAAACACAAATTCCAATTATTGTTAGAACGCCTAAGAGGCTAAATAGTTTTTGAAGATTATTTACTCCATCTTCTAATGCTAATTGACTATTTATTTCTATGCCAAGCTTTGTTTGTTTAGCTGAGTTTAATAAGTATTTACCCATAAAGACATAAATAATACCATAAACTATCATTAGTCCAAACATCATTACCTTAAAGACCATTGCAAAAGCTTCTGGGTAAGCTGCAGTTAAAGCTCCAATGAAGAAGAATGATATTCCTAAGATAAACATCATCACTGCACTAATATAGCTTACTATACCTAAGAACTTTCCCCATTTTGCATATTTCAAAAAATAGGATTTCATTGTTTGACTAACTACTAATTCATTGCTTTGTTCAATGATTGTTTGCTCTTGATTAATTGTTTCTTCCATTGTTTTTGGGTTTTTAAATTGTTTCATAGGCAAAGATATATAATATTTTTGTAATTTCGCAACTCAAATTAATATAAAACAAATTAAATGCAATTTCTTAATCCATATTTTCTTTTCGGTTTATTTGCAGTAGCTATACCCATAATCATTCACTTGTTTAACTTCAGAAGGTTTAAGAAAGTCTATTTCACTAATGTTAGTTTTCTGAAAGAAATTGAGATTAGCACTAAGAAGCAGAAAAAGGTTAGAAATAGGATACTGCTCTTAGTTAGAATACTTGCTATTGTTTTCTTAGTCCTCTTCTTTGCTCAGCCCTACTTTCCCAATTCTGAAAAGAAACTTGTTGAAAAAGGGTTAAACGCTGTTGTGATTTGTTTGGATAATAGCTTTTCTATGCAAAACCAAGGTAGGCAGGGGCGTCTTTTAGATGAGGCTAAGGTTAAGGCTAAACAGATAATCGATGAGTATAATAATAACGATGAGTTCCTTCTTCTTACTATGGATATGGAGGGAAAATATCAGCAATTTGTTAGCAAAGAAAAGTTTATTGAGCTAATGGATGAGGTTGAAATATCGCCAAAGTCAGAACCTAACTCAAAGCTTATTAGCCGTTCTTTTGATTTGCTAAACACTAAGCAAGGGTTTAATAAGCGATGTTTTATGGTTTCTGACTTCCAAACCACTGCATTCGACACAGAGAAATTCCCAAAGGACACAACAATTAAATCACTACTTGTTCCATTGCAGGCTAATAATATCAATAACCTATATGTAGATTCAATATCCTTTCTTGACCCTATCTTTCAGGTTGGAGAGAATGTGAAATTAGATATTAGGCTTGTAAACAAATCGGACAAGAGGGTAGAGGCTGTGTCGGTTAAACTCTTCTTAGATAATAAACAGATAGCAATTTCAAGCATTGATATAGAAAAGAATCAAACCAAGAACTTAGAACTTACATTTAATCTTCAAAAGCACGGCATTCAACATGGAAGGATTAGCATTATCGACAACCCAATAACATTTGATGATGACTTCTTCTTTACCCTCCAAACAAATCCAACAATTGAAGTTCTTTCCATTAACGCTAACAATCCAAATCCTTATATCAATCAGCTTTTCTCCAATAATAAAGAAATAACTCTTAGGAATATGAGTGAGAAAGCAATTGACTTTAATGAGTTTTCCAATTTCTCACTAATTATTCTAAATGCAATAACAGAGTTTTCAAGTGGCTTGGCTTCAGAACTTATGCGTTATAGAGAGAATGGAGGTTCTGTTCTAATAATTCCTTCACTAACAATGGACATTTCTTCATTCCAATCCTCAATGCAGCTGCTTTCACTCCCATATTATACAGAACTTGTTCAAAAAGACAATAAGGTATCAATAATTGACCAAGATAATAAACTATTTCGAGGGGTTTTTAGTTCAGAGGTTGATAATATGGAGATGCCAAAGGTTAAGAAATACTTTAGGTTGTCCTCTTCAACCAAGACATCAAGGGAGTCAATAATGAAGTTCCAAAGCCAAGAGGACTTTCTATTAGTTAGTCAAAAGGATGCATCGAGGGTTTATATCTTTACTGCCAACCTAACAGATGATTTCACAGACTTTATTAAGCAAGCTTTGTTTGTACCTACTATTTGGAATATGGCACTCTTTAATCAAGTAGCTCCAAAGCCTTATTATTTTATTGCAGACAAAAAGCTAATAGATATTTCAATGCTTAAGGATATTTCACAAATCCTTGTTCCCGAAATAGTCTCAATTGATAATAATATTTCATTTATACCTCAGTTTATTAAAGAGAAACAAAAGCAGAGCCTTGTTTTGCATAATCAAGCCAGAAAGTCAGGAAACTATAATATTGTTGAGAAAGGCAAGGTCTATGGAGGCTTATCTCTAAACTATGAAAGAGGAGAGTCAGACCTAAGATTCCTTAGTGCAAAGGAGATAAACTCTAAGCTCAAAAAAGGCTTACTTAAGGACTATAATGTCTTAGAAACAAAACAGCAATTAGTCTCTTCTTATTTTAAAAAGTCTCAAAACAGTTTTCCAGTATCAATAATTTTACTAATTTTGCTCTTTGCTTGCATTTCGGTGGAAACCTTTATATTGTTTAGAAACAGATAGTTTATATGAATACATGTTTTTCAAATGAGTTTTTTGAGTTATTAAGAGATCTTAGATTGAATAATAATGGCACTTGGTATCAGGAAAACAAGGATAGGGTCAATTGTGCAAGAAAGGAAATGGAGGAGTTTGCAAACTTGTTAATTCCTGGAGTTAAAACCTTTGACACCAATATCGGCGTTTATGATGCAAAGCACACAATGTATAAGCAACACCGAGATATTAGATTCTCAAAAGATAAGACACCACTCAAAACCTTTATCTCTTCAGTAGTATATTATGGTAATGACAAAAAGGTTAATATACCATGCTACTACATGCATATTGAGGCAGATTATTGTCTTATTGCAGGAGGAATACATCATCCAGAGATGGGAGACTTAAAGAAGATAAGGGATGAGATATTTTATAATGTAGATGAGTTTGAACAAATCATAAACGAGAAAACCTTCAAACAATATTTCGATTCCATCAATGAAGAAGAACCTCTTAAGAATGCACCAAAAGGTTACCCTAAAGACTGGGAGCATATTGATTATTTGAAGAACAAGAACTTTACCCCAACTCATTACTGCTCAACAGAGAAAGCAAAAGATAAGGATTTTATAAACTATGTGCTTGAAGTCTTCAAGGCGCTTTATCCTTTCAATAAGTTTATGTTTAGAGCAATGAATTAAAATTAAAAAAACAATATTAAAGTAGAATTAAATGAAAAGACTTTTTTTAGTAATAACAGGACTAATCCTTCTGTCCAACCAAGCAAATGCACAAGACGCTTTTAGGGAATCCGCAGTAAAAGCAATGAATGAGGCAGCCATTAGAGCATCAAAAATAGTTGAAGATACAGTAGCAAAAGAGAAGTATTGGTATATTAAAAACAACCTAACCTTCAATACAGAACAAAATATGTTTGAAAACTGGGAAGCAGGAGGGGTAAGCTCTTTTGCATTCTCAACATTCTATAAGGGCTTTTTCAACTACAGCAAAAAGAAAGTGAAGTGGGATAACTCAGTAGAGCTTGGCTATGGGAAGATGAGACAAGACAATAACGGAGAAGGGATTTTCGATAAAGGCAATATATTTAGAAAAAACGAAGATAAGATAGAGCTTAACTCAATCATAGGATACAAGGCATTCAGTCATTGGAACTACTCAGCACTTATAAACTTTAAGTCGCAATTCGATGAAGGGTTTAAGAACGACACCATATTAGTTTCTGCATTCCTTTCACCAGCCTACCTAACAACCTCAGTAGGTTTGGAATATAAGCCAAGACCATATCTTTCAGTCCTAATCTCACCCCTAACAGGAAGAACTACCATTGTTGGAGATAACCGTTTGGCTAAGAAAGGCAATTTTGGATTAGAACAAGATGGGCATTGCGACTTTGCATTTGGTTCTTATATCAAGATATTCTTTGAAAAGGAAGTCTTTAAAAATGTTAACGTCCTATCTAAACTTGAATTCTTCAACGACTACGATAAAGCCCCATTCCTAAAAAATACCGATATCAACTTTGAAACCTACGTAACAATGAAGGTTAACAAATACCTATCAGCCTTTATCAATGTGCAAGTAGTATATGATTACGATTTCAGCTCAGACTTGCAATTTAAAGAAAGAATAGGATTATCCATTCCACTCGACTTCTAAGATGTTTTCCACTAAGATATTATTAACTTATCCATAAAAAAACGGCATCTTATTTTCACAAGACACCGTAAGAAAAAAGAAAAAACGATTATATGATTAACTAATTCTTTATCACCTTCCGTGGATAAACACTCTTATCCGTTACAACTTTCAAGATATAAACACCTTTTGGAAAAGTAGAAAGACTAATCTTTTCACTTTTATTTTTTACCTTTTCATTATTTAAAAGAAGTTGTCCGTTGATATTATAAAGGGAATAAGAGTTTATTTGTTCCCCTTTGGTTGTTATATAAACGTCGTCTTTGGTTGGGTTGGGATATACTAGGATATTATTGTCTTTTGTTTCAATGTTATTTAATCCTACAACTGTATATGGTTGATTAAATGATGAATCGGAATACTTAGCCATAAATACTTGGCTTTGTTCTGATTCTCCTATTGTTATGTTTCCAAAAGTCATCTGAGATCCAAATGAACCAAAAAGAAATAGATCCCCTTCATTATTCATTATTACTCCTCTTGGGTGTAAATTGCTTCTAGTACTATTGGTAATGACTTGTCCTGAAAAAAGTTGACACAAAAACAACCTAAAATATGGACAAAACCGTAAAAAGAGAACCAATTACCGATGCCTTTCGCTACAAAGTA
>JBAYYI010000081.1:0-8037 GCA_041673165.1 Bacteroidales bacterium | reverse complement strand
CGAATGTTACTTCAATTTGTGGCACTCCTCTTGGTGCTGGTGGTATGCTGTCAAGGTGGAATCTTCCAATTGTTTTGTTGTCAATTGCTCTTGTTCTTTCGCCTTGAAGGATGTGAATTTCAACTGATGGTTGGTTGTCGGCTGCGGTTGAGAAGACTTGTGATTTCTTGGTTGGGATTGTAGTGTTTGACTCTATTAGTTTTGTTGTTACTCCACCAAGGGTTTCTATTCCAAGTGATAGAGGTGTTACGTCTAATAATAGAACGTCTTTTACTTCTCCTGTTAGAACTCCTCCTTGAATGGCTGCTCCAATTGCTACTACTTCGTCTAAGTTTACTCCTTTTGAAGGTGATTTGCCAAAGAAATCTTCTACGAGCTTTTGAATTGCTGGTATTCTTGTTGATCCTCCTACTAAGATTACTTCGTCTATTTGTGATTTCTCTAAGCCTGCATCTGATAATGCCTTACGACATGGTTCAATTGCTGCTTGAATTAAAGTGTCACATAGTTGTTCAAACTTTGAACGTGTTAGTGTTTTAACTAAGTGTTGAGGAATACCATCTATTGGCATTATATATGGTAGGTTTATTTCTGTTTGAGTTGAAGATGACAGTTCTATCTTTGCTTTCTCTGCTGCTTCTTTCAAACGTTGAAGAGCCATTGGGTCTTTTCTTAAATCAACGTTTTTGTCTGCCAAGAACTCTTCTGCCAACCAGTTAATAATCTTTTGGTCAAAGTCGTCTCCTCCAAGGTGTGTGTCGCCATTTGTTGATTTAACTTCAAATACTCCGTCTCCTAATTCAAGGATAGAGATATCGAATGTTCCACCACCAAGGTCGAATACTGCTACGTGAACATCTTGTGATTTTCTATCTAAACCATAAGCAAGTGCTGCTGCTGTTGGTTCATTGATAATACGTTTTACTTGTAGTCCTGCAATTTCTCCTGCTTCTTTTGTTGCTTGACGTTGTGAGTCGTTGAAATATGCTGGCACAGTGATTACAGCCTCAGTCACTTCTTGTCCAAGGTAATCCTCAGCTGTCTTTTTCATTTTCTGAAGCACCATTGCTGAAATCTCTTGTGGAGTGAAAAGCTTGCCATCAATATCAACTCTTGGTGTGTTATTATCTCCCTTAACTACCTTATATGGAACTTGCTTTAATTCATTTTGAATCTCATCCCATGACTCTCCCATAAATCTCTTTATTGAAGATACTGTGTTTTGAGGGTTTGTTATTGCTTGACGTTTTGCTGGATCTCCAACTTTTCTTTCTCCGTTTGCCAAAAAGCCAACGATTGATGGTGTTGTTCTTCTTCCTTCGCTATTTGGTATAACGACAGGTTCATTTCCTTCCATTACAGAGACACAACTATTTGTTGTACCTAAGTCTATTCCAATTATTTTTCCCATATTGCTTATATTTTTTATTTGTTATCTTTATTAATTTCTACTATTAATTCTTTTCAATAGTAATTATTCAATAAATATGCCACTCTAAAAAAAATAAAAGATTATGACATTCTGTCAGAAAACTAAAAAGAGCCGTTATTCACTATGAAACAACGACTCTTTAAATTATAAAAACAAAATTTATTTATTGTGCTGGGTCAGAGAATAAAACGGGCATAAAGTAATATGAACGAACGTTTACTCCTTCAAATGTTGCAGGAACAAATTGTCCAGGTATTAAACCAATAACTCTTATTGCTTCTGCATCAATAATTGGATTAAGTCCTCTCTCAACTTGAATGTTGGAGATTGTTCCATTTACTTCAACAATAAACTTTGTCATCACCATTCCTGATATGCCTGAACCAACTGCATTAGCTGGATAAACTGTATTTGCATAAATAAAGTCCGATAATGCTTGCTTTCCTAAAGGCATCTGTGCAGGGGTGTCAATTTGATCAGCAACAATTCCTTCTTGTGAATATGCTCCAAAAGAAAAGAACATTGCAATAACCAATATGATTGCTCCTAAAAAAGATTTAATTTTCATACTATTGATTTTTTTTAAATTATTATTACTATGATTTTAACTATAGATAATCACTTAACTACCCTTTCAATACTATAAACAACAGTTTTATTGAAAAAGTAAGCGTAAAATGGAATTATTTTGTTAGACGAAATGATACTGGAAGCACAAACTGCTGTCTAACAGACTTTCCCCCTTGTTGTGCAGGTTTCCATTTTGGCATAAGTTTTACTATTCTCACTCCCTCTTCTCCACATCCTTCACCAATATCTCTTATTATTTTTATATTAGATATAGAACCGTCTTTCTCAACAATAAAGGAAAGAATAACTTTTCCTTGAGTGTTTTTTTGTTTTGCAAGGGTTGGATAAATAATATTTTGAGCTAAGAATGTAGTCATTGCTTCAGCTCCTCCAGGATACGATGCCTCCTTATCAACAACCGTATATACTACATTGCCGTCTTTATCTGACTTATCAACTTGTGCATTAAGATTAGCGCCAAGAACTATCATAAATACAAAAACCATCAGTTTAGGCATAAGTGATGGTATGTTTCTAAAAATCTTTTTCATAATAATATATATAATAACATTACTTACTAATAATTAAGCAAAGGTATAGAAAAAAACTTTATTTTTGCAAATAAAAACAATATTAATATGGAACAATCATTATATCCCTTAAAGTTTTTACCCCTATTTAAGGATAAGATTTGGGGAGGTAGTAAAATTAAAGATATTATAGGTATTGATTATACTCCTTTGGAAAGATGTGGTGAGCTATGGGTTCTTTCATCAATTGAGGGAGAAGAAACAATAGTTGAGAATGGGTTTTTGGCAGAATGTACGCTTTCAGAGGTTATCGATATGTATATGGATGAACTTATGGGTGAGAAAAACTATAACGAGTTTGGCGAAAACTTTCCTCTTCTTTTCAAGATAATTGATGCAAAGGACAAACTATCTGTTCAGGTTCACCCAGACAATAAACTTGCTCAACAAAAGGGAATGGATAACGGCAAGACTGAGATGTGGTATGTTATGCAAGCTGACCAAGAGGCTGAAATCATTAGTGGCTTTAACAAAGATATGAATAAGGTTGAAACTATTAATCGTTTGAGAGAGAATACTATTTCGGAGGTCTTGAATATTGATAAGACAGAAAAGGGAGATTTGTTTTTTATTCCTGCAGGTAGGATTCACGCAATTGGTTCTGGTGTTTTGCTGGCAGAGATTCAACAAAGCTCAGATGCAACTTATAGGGTTTATGATTGGGACAGAAAGGACGAAGAGGGCAATTCTCGCAAGCTTCATATTCAAGAGGCACTTGAAGCATTGGACTTTAAGGCTGTTGAGGGAGGTAAAAGTGCTTATGACTATCAGTTAAATAAGACTTCAGAACTTGTTACTACTCCATATTTCACAACGAATGTCTTTCATCTAACAGAAACCATTGAGAAAGATTACTCACAACTTGATAGCTTTGTGGTTTACTTATGTGTTGAGGGAGGCGGAATAATTCATACTATGGGTCATAAGATTCCAATCATTATGGGGGAAGCTGTTTTAATTCCTGCAATTGCGGATAACGCAGTAATTCAACCCTTAGGACTTGTTAGCATTTTAGAAACCTATATACTATAATAAAGTAGAGATAATATAAACCCAGTAAAAAAAGTAAAAGACTATGGCAATAATAAAATCAGTTAAAGGAAAGAGACCTGTTTTTGGAAAAGAATGTTTCTTTGCAGACAATTCAACAATAATTGGAGATGTTGAAACAGGCGATAATTGTACATTTTGGTTTAATAGTGTGGTTAGAGGAGACGTGCACTCAATAAGGATGGGCGACTTTGTTAACGTTCAAGATGGGGCATGCATTCACTGCACCCACCTAACTCACCCAACAACAATCGGCAACTATGTGTCCATTGCTCACCACGCAATTGTTCACGGATGCACCATTAAGGATAATGTTTTAATAGGGATGGGAGCAATTGTTATGGATGGTTGCGTGATTGAATCCAACTCAATTGTTGCAGCAGGAGCAATACTTTTGGAGAATACTCACGTGGAAACTGGCACAATTTACGCCGGCATTCCAGCAAAGAAAGTAAAGGATATTGACCCAGAACGCTTGGAAGGAACAGTTAAACGCATTGCTTCTTCTTATCCAGAATACGCTTCTTGGATAGATAAAGATTAGTTTTATAAGTCTTTGTTCTAATTTTCTATCTCTTTGATCTAATCTTTTAAAGTGGCGTTTCAGTAAATTATTACAGCGTTTCATTTGAAAAGAATAGAGTAAAACAAAGAAGTATAATATAAAGAAAAAAAAAAGCCGACCCTAAAACTAGAGTCGGCTTTCTTATTAATATAAGATAAGGGTTTATTATTCCTCACTACTTGACTGGTCAGCATTCTGATTATCTTCTGGAAAGTCTTCTTCCTTTATATCAAAATCAGAAGCCTTAGAGATAATAAAAGGTCTATCATCTACTTCTTGTTTTAAAGCTGCTTGTTTCTTTCTGTCATTTTCAATTGTGTAAAATGTAAGTAAGGAAACAGTAGCTGAAACAATAAAGAGAATAGGAACTATGGATTGTTGACATTTGTTGAAATCAATTACGGTTACAATAACAAGAAATGCAACAGCTGCAAACACAGATTTCATGTACCTCTTCATTAAACCTTGCGTTGTAGCAATAACAAAAGCACATATCATAGAGCCAATACTTGTAGTATAATGTACTAATGCATTATCAAGTGCATCATATGAAGCAACATTGAGGATAGTAACAACTGTAAATGCAGTAGCAACAAGTTCCAACGATTGAATTAGTATTTTTCTTATCTTTTTCTTCATTATAAGTCCTTATTTTACAACAACTATCTTCTTGATTGCAACATTTGTATTATCCCCAAATATAGCCCAGTAATTGCCAGATTTCATTTCACTTGTGTTTAACTCAAAAGAAGTCTGACCTTGTTTTACTTTTGTAGATAAAAGAACTTGACCTTTTAGGTTAATAACTTTAACTGAAATATCTGTTTTAGCTCCTTGTGTTATTTCAATCTTTGTTGAGTTTTGAGCTGGATTAGGATAGAACTCACCAAGGTTAATTGACTTGATATCTTCCATACATTCTAAACCATTAAAGTCTGAATTACCATGAACTTCAGTTCCATAAATAAAGGTATAGAAACCTAGTGGTGCAGTAATTGGCTTAGTAATTGTTTTTTCATTATTAGAAGTTGCTGAGATATAATATTCAATTGTGTCTGCAACAGCTAAAGCATTAATTGGAAGATTAACTTCATACATATTATCTGTAAGTGAATCGAAGTCTAATGTAGTCCAAGTTGATTGTCCTTTTGTTCTATAATATAGTTGTGTATTTTCTATACCACTTCTGTTTTGAGCCAAGGTTGTAAGTTTCACACTCTCTAATACAGTATCAGATGTGTTTAACCATCTTGCTGGATAATGATATATTCTAATAGGGTTTTCAGCAGGCACTTGCTTTGTTATACAATGAATTGCTCCACCATAACCATCGAAAGCCCTAACGTCTATTTCAACAAAATCATACCCTGGATAAGCTTCTTTCATCTTTTCTAATGCTGCTTGGTTTCCTGCAACATCACCTGAAGTTCCAGAATAGAACATCGGTTGCATAATAGCTCCGTTAACCATTGTGTGGTTTGAGAATGAACGAGTATAAGAATTATCATATTCATTTTGAGAAGCATACCAAGCACCATTGTTTTTGGCAGGCAAAGGAATGCGCGTGTTATAGTATTTAGAACCAGAAGGAAGATTTGTCATAAGATTAGTTAGTGAATCCATATTCTTTTCAACCTTAATTGGGTCAGAAAGATTAGCCATAACATCAGGGTGCTTTGTTGAAACAAAAGTAGCCTCATCAACCATATCAGCATAAAGATCAATATGTCCAGTTCCTCCATCATACCTAAGCTCAGGCAAAACAACACAGCGGCTAAGGTTCATTAAATGAGTCAAACTATCCACGACTTTTTGCTTAGTTAAAGAAGGTTTAGTCTGATAATAATAACCATTAACATAGGTGCTATCAAGGTAGTAGATACCGTAAGTATCTTGATTTAAATCGTAAACAGCAGTGGTAGTGAAGAGTGAACCACGCCCATCAACAAGAATATTACCTCCTTCATACTCAATTGTTGTAGTATAAACAGGGATACCAGCTTGTTCTCCAATCTTTCTTCCAATTAAATCATCCATCGGTCTTCCACCATAATATTCAAAGTCCATAAAGCCAATAGAGTCATTATCTCCAAAATAGAAACCAACCGGACCACAGTCACGATACCAGAAAGAGTTACCTGGATTGATAAAGAAACGATGATTTGTAAGAGGCATATTATAATTAACCATGTGTTGCATGATAGCAATCGAGTCATCACCACTCCAAATATTTATCCAAACTTGAGCATTTTGTTGAATACCATTTGCAAGTTCTCTAAATAATTTTGTAGTTGAATTACTTGCAATATTAGGTACAGAATAAACAGGTACCAAAGCATTTCCACCAGAATAAGGAAGACCTAAACCTTCAAATAATGGCTCTGCATTTTGGTTTCCAGTAACAGTCTTGGTAATATACGGCCAAGTCATCATAATCGCTTGCACTTCATCAAACTCACCAGGGTAAATCATATCTTCAGGAACATCAAGAGGATCTTCAGTTTCAGCCTTAGTTCCTAATTGATTAACATTAACTAATCCTTTTTCAACATTATGTTTTCTTGGAATACGAGAGTGAATAGTTCGATAGTAATCGTCATAAGCATCCTCAGGAGCAGTTTTCATTTCCTCAAGAGCAGCCTTCTTTAGAGCTTTAATTTTTGCCTCATCAACCTGGGCAAACAGACCTGTTGTTATAACCAAAACGGCTATAATAAAACTAAATAAGTTCTTTTTCATATAAATTTATTGTTAATTCTTATAATTTAGAATAGGCAAAGATAAGTATTTTAAACAAACTACCAAAGCCAAAAACCCAAATAGTTAATATAAGATATCATAAAAATAAAAAGTCAGAAAAGAAAGAATAAAACCCCCAAACCCAAGCCTTAAAAAGCCCCATTCCAAGCCTTAAAATAGTCGAATCAAAACACTAAAACAGTCCAATCAAAGCCCTAAGAAAACCAAACCTCCACATCCCAACAATCAAAACGCCATTTCACCCATACTAAAACGCCGTTTCTCGACCCTCGAAACGCCACTTTAAGACCCTTGAAACGGCGTTTTACTTTTGCCAAAACTTATCATCACATAATCAAACACTTAGGAACAGCTCTATTAAACCTTAGAATTCGATATTTCAAACCTTAGAACCTTATAGTCCAAAGTCAAGATTTACAGTAAAGAAAACACCAGAAAAAAATCATTAAAATCCCAATAAAGTAATCAGATAACACCAATAAACCATTAAAAGAAGACCGATAGAGCAGTCATAAATCCTCCACTTGTTCACTTTAAACCAACAAAAAAACGCCTTGTAAACTTAATTACAAGGCGTTTAAATAAAATTTGGCGGTGACCTACTTTTCCAAACTGGTTAGTTCAGTATCATCGGCGATGCAGGGCTTAACTTCTCTGTTCGGAATGGGAAGAGGTGTTCACCTGATCTATAACCACCAAAAGTATCGTGATAGATCTATGTTTCGACATTAATCAGACATACAAGAAAGAAAGCTATGAGGAAAGATTTCGGGTTATTAGTATTACTCGGCTTTGACATTACTGCCTTTACACCTGTAACCTATCGAGGTCGTAATCTTCAACCACCCTATAAGGAAATCTCATCTTGAGGCAGGTTTCGTACTTAGATGCTTTCAGCACTTATCCCATCCGAACGTAGCTACCCAGCGATGCAGCTGGCGCCACAACTGGTACACTAGAGGTTCGTCCAACTCGGTCCTCTCGTACTAAAGTCAGATCCTCTCAAATTTCCAACGCCCACAACAGATAGGGACCGAACTGTCTCGCGACGTTCTGAACCCAGCTCGCGT
>JBAYYI010000080.1:0-8222 GCA_041673165.1 Bacteroidales bacterium | reverse complement strand
AGACAGTAACAGTAGTTTATAAGACCAAATCAACCTCCCCAGACAAGATTGCAAAATCATTAGCTAAGGCAGGCTTTGAAGCAAATGGGATAGAGGCTGATGAAAAAGCAATAAACAGACTTCCAGAATGTTGTAGAAACACAGCAAGAGGTCTGTCTAGCGGCTGCGGTCATAGTCATTAAGAGGGGTTTATTGGCGTTATTCTTCCTCTTCTTCATTTCCAGGCTCAATCTTCTGACACAAAATCTTTAGAAGCTCTTGAGCCTTTGGATGATTCATATTTGATGCGGTTTCAAGCTCTTGACAAATCATTTTATCGAGATTTTTCCTTCTTGATTTCGCATTTTCCTGAATATAAACCAAGGCTAAGTGATAGTGAGCATCTGGGTTTTCGAAATTAAGCTCAAGTGTTCGAAGTAAATCTGACTTAGCCTTTTTTATATCTCCTCTTTTGAAAAATATCTTTGCCCTATTATAGTAGGCATCTCCATGTTTGGGGTCAAGCTCAATGGCCTTTGTGAAAAATGATTCTGAGTCACCACTTTGTCCTGATTTGATTTGTGCAATTCCAATATTATTATGAGTAAAAGGATGATTGGCATCGAGTGTTAGGGTTTTGTAAAAATCAATTAGAGCAGAACCATAATCTCCAGTATTAATATATACTATTCCCCTATAATTATAAGAAGAAGGGAAACTATCGTTTAGCTTTATCGATTGATTCAAATCATCAATAGCACCGTTATAATCCTTTAAATAGTTTTTTGCAATACCTCTTAGGTAATAGATCTCAAAGTCCTTATTGTCCTTTTCTATAATAGTATTATAGTCTTCAATTGCACCCTTAAAGTCCTCAATGAATCCCTTTGCAACAGCTCTTTTCTTATAAACCTCAATATCATTATACCCATATTCAATTGCAGAATTATAACTTGCAAGTGAAGATATATATTCCTGCCTTCTTAGTTTTATCTCCCCAAATAAATAATATAAGAATCCATTTCCTAATTCAATATCAATAGCTTTAAGTAAATCAGCATAAGAGTCAGTATAATTTTTCTGCGAATAATTTATAAGAGATTTAACTCCGTGGAGTTTCTTTGGATAATCCTCTTTGCTAAATGCAGAATCGATAACCGTAATTATCTTTTGAGCATCCTTATTGCTTAAAATGGAAAATGCGTTTAGGAAGTTTTTATTGTCTTTCTGGTAAAAGCCAATTAGGGTTTCAATAACATTATGTTCTTCCTTGTTCTGAGCAAAGAAAAGTGAAAGAATAGGGTAGGATAAATCATCTTTTTCTTCTGTAAAAACAACCTCTTGAATATCCAAAAAGGCTTTCTTCGTATTTCTTGTGAGGTAATAAGCAACAGACCTTTTCTCGTATAGCTTTACGGATTCAAAACCATCATCAATAGCTTTGTCAACCAACCTTATAACTTTTTTATAATCCTTTTTTAACAGCTCTTGTTCAATATCAATCAAAGAATGTTTCTCCTCTAAGCTGATTTCATTTTCTTGTGAAAAGACATTAAAAGAAAAAAACAAAAGACAGAATACGAAATAAAAAGATATTTTATTCATCTTCTTAGTGTTGAAGTACGCCGAGCCCTTCTCTTAGAATATCTATTTCACCTCCTGTAAGGTCAATAACGGTTGAAGTTTCTTCTTGTCCAGTTCCATCGTTTATTATAATTTCAACACGTTCGCAATATAGGTCGTAGAAATATTCTGGATTAGTATAGCATTCTACTTCCAAGTCTTCTGTTGGCAAGGACGTGGTTATAAGTGGATAGTCTAAGCATTCCACAATCTTTAATGCAATATCGTTATCTGGAATCCTTATACCAATGGTTTTTTTCTTGGTTTGTAGTATCCTAGGAATACTTGTGGAGGCTTGAAACACGAAAGTGAAAGCCCCAGGAGTGTTATCCTTTAATAGTTTAAAGATATTATTAGGGATTGGTTTAATGAATTCTGCCGCTTGACTAATTGAGTTGCAAACAATTGAGAAATTACTTTTTTCAAACTTCTTTCCCTTTAAAGCAGCTAACCTTTCCGAAGCCTTCATATTGCCAAGCTTACAGGCAAAAGCATAAACTGTGTCGGTAGGATAAATAATTAACCCACCTCTTTCCAAACAATCACAAATTTCTTTAACCTGTGAGTCCTCTATTCCTTGAGAGTGAATCTTTAATAGCATAATAAATAAAAATAGTTAGTGCGCACGACAGGATTTGAACCTGCACATCGTTACCGACACCACCCCCTCAAAGTGGCATGTCTACCAATTCCACCACGTGCGCAGTAAAAAGAGATGCAAAGGTAGTGTATTTGATTGTGAAATTCAAATAATTTATACTCTTTTATTAAGCTTTATCCCTTTCAAAGCCCAATTCCAACTCTCAAAAGCCTGTTTCCAACTATTAAAACGCAGAGTTGAACTCGTGACATACCCATGTCGCACTCGCTCACATGCCCATGTCAGCACACGTGACATACCCATGTCAGCTATCCTGACATACCCATGTCACGGACTGCGACATGCCCATGTCACGAGTTTGAAACAAAGAACTAAAAGTTTAAGTCTTTGTTTTAATATTTTTTTTCGTACTTTTGCTACTTTATTTAAAATAATGAGCTGGATAATGAATGATAATTTACCTTTAATTCTAAGTATTGAAACTGCAACTCAGGTTTGTTCGGTGGCTTTAGCTAAGGGGAAAACTTTAATTGCTAAGAGGGTAATTGATATTCCAAATGCTCATTCTTCCAAACTTTCTTTGCTGGTGGAAGAGGTGATGAAAGAGGCTGGAATTTTGTATTCTCAGCTTTCTGCAATTGCAATTAGTAAGGGTCCTGGCTCATATACTGGGCTTAGGATTGGCGTCTCAACGGCTAAGGGTTTTACTTATGCTTTGGATATTCCTCTTATTTCTGTTGAAACTCTTAGGATACTTGAAAAGGGAGTTGAAATGAAATACTCTAATAAATGTACTGCTTCTATGATTGACGCAAGGAGGATGGAGGTTTACTCCATTATTTATGATCAGAAGGGAGATATTATTAAAGATATTTCGGCTGATATTATTGAAAAAGGGATTTATGATAAGTTTTTGACTGAAGATAGGGAATTTGTCTTTGTTGGAGATGGGGCAGAGAAAACAATGGAGTTTTTTGAAGAGAAATCAAATATAATTTTAGACAAAGAAATCGTTTTGGATGCTGAGCTTATGATAGGGATTGCTTATGATAAGTTTTTGAAAGAGGATTTTGAAGATGTGGCTTACTTTGAGCCTTACTACTTAAAGAATTTTGTGGCAGGTGTTTCAAGAGTTAAGGGACTTTATTAGAAAAAAGAAAAATGGGAAAAGATAAATTAAGACGTTTTGCAGAGAATGAAACCTTCCATAATATGTTCTTTGAGGAGTATTTGGAACTTAAAAAAGAGGGAGGCTTTCGTTTGAAAGGCAGATGGAGAGAAGATTTTTTTAAGAACGATAATCCAATTGTTTTGGAGCTTGGATGCGGAAAAGGAGAATACACGGTTGGACTTGCTGAAAAGTATGTGGATAAAAACTTTATAGGCATTGATATTAAAGGCTCAAGGATGTGGAGGGGTTGTAAGACTTCTAATGAGAATGGAATGAAGAATGTTGCTTTTATTCGTAGCCAAATCCAAATTCTTGAGATGTATTTTGCAGAGGATGAGGTGGATGAGATTTGGATTACCTTTCCAGACCCTCAACTAAAGAAGCCTAACAAAAGACTAACCTCTATTAGGTTTTTGGAAAGATATAGAAAGATTTTGAAAAAGGGAGCATTAATACATCTAAAGACAGACTCTAAGGAGCTTTATGACTTCACTATGGATGAGGTGCTTATACCTAATAAAATGAATGTATTGTTTAATTCGGACAACCTTTATGGCTCAGGATTAAATGATGATGTTATTGAAATTAAAACCTTCTATGAGGGTATTTATTTGAGTCAGTCGAAACCCATAACATACATTAAGTTTGAAATTTAGGAAGTTGTAGAGCAACAAAAAGCAATATTTCAACGTTATAATCCCTAAAATAAGAATTATTAGAAAAAAAATAAGAATTATTATTAATAAAAACACAAAAAGATGAGAAAAGTAATTTTGGCTTTAATGCTATCTATTGTTTGCTTAGGAGCAAATGCACAGACCCCAGAGGAGGCTGAAAATATTAATAAGTGGATCGACACCTACCAACAGCTTAATGAGGCAAAGGATTGGAATGCTATGGTTGCTAAGTCAGGACTATGTAAGCAAGAAATACCTGAATGGGAATATGTTTATTATTACTTAGGCATTGCAAACTATAACCTACAACAATTTGATAATGCTATTATGAATTTCTCTATCTTTATTGATAAAAAACAAACTGAAGCAGGTGCTTATTTGCTTAGAGGACATTCATATTCTGAAAAGAAAGATATTGAAAAAGCAATTGCAGACTATAATACGTACTTGCAAACAAATCCTAACGATATTCCAACAATGCTTTCAAAAGCAAATGCATATCTTAATGTTAATGACCTAAACTCTTATGTTAAAGAACTTGGAATGGTTATTGAAAAAGATGCAACAAATGTTACTTTAATTGAAAATAGAGCTAATGCTAATGCTAATTTAAACAATTGGGATGCTGCAATTGCTGATTATAACAAGCTAATTGAAATGAATCCAACAAAGGTTGACTACTATAGTAATCGTGCTTATTCATTCTATTCTCTTAAAACTCCTGAGGCTTATAGTCTTGCTATTGCTGACTATAATAAAGTAGTTGAACTTGGAGCTGCAACTGAGAACACATACATTATGTTAACTTCATTGAATAATGCAATTAAAGATGTGAAAGCTGAGATTAAGGCTTGGGATAAATTAGTGGAGCTTCAACCAACAAATATGGATAATCTTTATCGTCGTGGTGCTGCAAAATACAATGCTACTGACTATAAGGGAGCAATTGCTGACTTTGATATTGTTATTAAAGCAGACCCAAAACATATCAATGCTCTAAAGCGTCGTGCAACTTCAAAAACTAAAATAAAAGATACTGTAGGAGCTCAGGCTGATGCTAAACTTATTAAAGAACTTGAAGGAAAATAGATAGCTATTTAAGAAATCAAACTTATATAATTAAATGCAATAGACTCAAAAGGTTTATTGCATTTTTTTTATTTCCCTTCCAATAATAGAATCTTATTTTTAGATAGGGCAAAGCTTAGTGCAATAATAATAATACCTGTTATTATAAGTATTGTATCAATTGAAACAAAGTCGGCAATAGGTCCAAAAACAATCATTCCAAAAGGAACCATCGAAGTGCCAATCATTGCTAATATTCCAAATACTCTTCCAAGGTATTCTTCTTCGACCTTTTCTTGTATTAGGACTGTTGAGGTTGTGTGAAAGAGAGGAACAGCAATTCCCATTAAGATAATCACCGTGCAGTAGAACCAAAAGAATATAGTGAAACCAAGTAGGAAGGTTGTAAGTCCTGTTATTGAGAATGCGAAAGCCATTAGATTTATCTTGTTCTTAAAGACTTTGAAAAATCCAACAATCAATCCTCCCAACATCATTCCAATTGAGAATGCTATTTCGATGGCTGTTAGTCGCCAAACGTCTGTTCCGTAATTTCTAACAACTTGTAGAGGAGTTAAGAAGGAGACTGGGGCTATAAGGAAGTAGAAAAATATGCAGAAGATTATGAAATTCCTAATATATCTATGGCTTCTGATATAATTTATCCCTTCTTTCATATCTTGGACGTAAGATTTGGCTTTTTTGTCTAAGGCTTTTGCATGCGTTGGTACTTTTATGAAGAGCATAAAGACAAGAACAGCAAATAGGGCAGTGAAAACATCGATAAAGAATATTGCTTCAAGGCTTGCAAAGGTTAGTAGGAAGGCTGCCAGCATTGGAGAAAGTAACATAACAATAGAATTTATGCTACTATTTATTCCATTAACTTTTGTCAGCTTTTCTTTAGGAACAAATTGAGGAATAATGGCACTAACGGCTGGGGATTGAATGCCTGCTCCAATTGAACGCATTGCCATAACAATAAATAATAGCCAAATATAATTGTGACCAAACATAAACAAGATAGCCATCACAAGGGTTGAAAGGGCAATAAAGGAGTCGGCAAGAATAATTATATATTTTCTATTATACCTATCTGCCCACACTCCTGCAAATGGAGATAGGAAGAAAGCAGGTACAAAACCACAGATTATTGATATTGTCATCATCAATCCTGATTTTGTTTCCAGAGTTATATACCACATTATTGCATATTGGACTAAGGAGGAACCAAAGTGAGATACTGTTTGGCTCCCAAGAAATAAAATTACATTCTTAATCCAACTTTTTGGCATATTGTTTGTTTTTCTAAGTTTGAACCTGCAAAAATAGGACAATAATATTAATTAATAGGTATGACTTAGAGTTATTTTGATTTAAGCTCTTATTGTGAAGCAGATATTGATTTTTATAATCTAAAGATTAGGTTATATCTTAATTTCTTTATAATTTTGCAATCTAATTTTTGATAAATAACTTAATACTAAATATAATGAATAACGATAAACTATTTTCTGAATTTCCTCCAATTTCAACAGAAAAATGGGAAGAAGTGATAATGGCTGACCTTAAAGGAGCTGATTACACAAAGAAATTAGTGTGGAAAACATTAGACGGCTTTGATGTTCAACCATACTATAGAGCAGAAGACCTTCAAAACCTTAACTTACACCCTTCAACTAAAGAAACAAACAATTGGGATATACGCCAAGATGTTTTTGAGGCTGACATTAAAACTGCAAATGCAATTGCTCTTGAAGGAATTAAAAGAGGAGTAAATTCTATTGGTTTTGATGCTGTAAATGTTGAAACAGATAAGGATTTGGAATTGCTTTTAGAGGGAATTGATATAACAAAGGTTAAGATTAACTTCCTAATGGCTAAATGCTTCTTTGAATTAACAAAGAAATTTGTAGCATTTGTTAAGGCTAAGTCTATTGATAAGAATTTAGTTTTAGGTTCTCTAAACTTCGACCCTTATGTTAATGCTCTTTACACAGGAAAGCTATGTTGCAGTGAAAAAGTTATAGCAGAAAAAGGTGCTGAACTAATGAACTTAGTTAAAGAGAGTATTCCTAATTTTGACGTTATTACTATTAATGGTAACCTTTTCAATAATGCAGGTGCTTCAATTGTTCAAGAATTAGCTTATACAATTTCAGCAGCTAACGAATATCTTTTTACACTAACAGATAATGCTATTCCTGCTCATTCAGTTGGATACAGAACTGTTTTTTCTTTTGCAACAGGCAGCAACTACTTTATGGAAATTGCTAAAATACGTGCCTCAAGAATTCTTTGGAAGAAGATAATGAATGAGTATAATCCTAAATGTGACTCAGCTTATGATATATTTGTTGCAACTCAAAGTTCATTCTACAACAAATCAATCTACGACCCTTATGTTAATATGCTAAGAACAACAACAGAATCTATGTCCTCTGCAATTGCTGGAGCTGACTCAATTTCTGTTTATCCATTTGATTCAACCTATAAGGAATCTGATGAGTTCTCTCGTCGTATTGCAAACAACCAACAAATAATCTTAAAGGAAGAATCTTATTTAGATAAGGTTGTTGACCCATCAGCAGGAAGTTACTTTATTGAAAACCTAACAAATTCAATTGCATCTCACGCTTGGGATATCTTTAAAGCAATCGAGGCTAAGGGAGGTTTCCTTGCTGCAATTAAATCAGGATATATTCAAGATGAGATTGAAAAGACAGCTGCAATTCGTCAAAAAGAAGTTGCAACTCGTAAGACAGCAATCCTTGGAACTAACCAATATCCTAACCTAAATGAGAAAATGGCTGACAGCGTTTCTTCAACATGTAATAGCTATGAAAACCCTTCAAACGAAATCAGACTTCTAACTTGGAATCGTGCAAGTGAAGCTTTTGAAGATTTGAGAATGGCAGTTGAAAAGTCTGCTCATACTCCAAAGGTATTCCTTCTAACCTATGGTAATCTTGCAATGCGTAAGGCAAGAGCAAGTTTTGCAACAGGACTATTTGGAGTCGCAGGATATGAAATAATAGATAATCTTGGCTTTGATACTCCAGAAATGGGAGCAGAGGCTGCAATTAAAGCAAATGCAGATATT
>JBAYYI010000079.1:0-8324 GCA_041673165.1 Bacteroidales bacterium | reverse complement strand
TATGCTTGGTTTAAGCAAGTATTACTTCCCTATTTTTGAAGCAATTTTAGACCAATATAATGTACCTCATGAACTGAAGTATTTAGTGGTTATTGAGTCTGCTCTTAACCCTAATGCAGTTTCCAGAGCTGGCGCAACAGGGCTTTGGCAGTTTATGTATTCTACTGGCAGGATGTATGACCTAAGGGTTAATTCAAATGTTGATGATAGGCGTGACCCAATCAAGTCTTCAGTTGCTGCAGCAAAGTATTTGAGAGACTTATATAGGATTTATAATGATTGGGAGCTGGCACTTGCGGCTTATAATTGTGGACCAGGTAATGTTAATAAGGCAATACGCCGCTCTGGGAAGAATGATTTCTGGGGAATTTATAATTACTTACCAAGAGAAACAAGGGGATATGTTCCTGCATACATTGCAGCTGCTTATGTTATGAATTATTATAAGGAGCATAATATTGTACCTGCACCACTTTCCAAGCCTGCCGTTACAGACACAGTCTTAGTTAGTAAGGATTTGCATTTCCAACAAATTGCAGAAGTTTTAAATATCTCATCAGAAGAGGTTAAAGACCTTAACCCTCAATATAAAAGAGATATGATTATGGGCTCTCAAGACGAGTACTATATCAAACTACCAATAAAATATATTAAGAATTTCATTAGCTTAGAGGACTCAATTGCTGTTTATAATATTGCTCAGTATTTTGATGTTGAAGATGAAGCAAAAGAATATATAAGCAAGGAAGTTAAGCTATCCCATAAGGTGAGAAGGGGTGAAAGTTGGACTTCAATTGCTCGAAGATACGGAGTATCGGTTAGCGATGTTAAGAGGTGGAATGGGAATAAGAAATATCCTATCTTAGGACAAAATCTTGCAATTTATCAAAACAAGAAAATTGAGGTTGACAAGAAGGAGGAAGAGAACAAAGGACCATTTGCAGAAGAAACAACTGTTAATAATGATGCAGAAAATCAAATGGCAGCCAAAGGCAGTTCTCCAATCCCAAAGAAAATTGACTCTAAGAAAGAGGTTAAGAAAACTACTAAACCTAAATCAGTTTATCATAAGGTTAGAAAAGGAGAAACCGTTTCTGCAATCTCAAGAAAGTATAGTGTTAATATGAATGACATTATTAGCCTTAATAAACTCAATAAAAGGAATCCAATTATTAGAGTAGGTCAATCTTTAAAGATAAAGTAAGTAAGAATTTCCTAATTCTTTGTTTAAATGAATCTCCATTGGCAATGGAGCAGTCCTTCATTGGCAATGGAGCTATGTTCTATTGGCAATGGAGAGGTCTTCGATTGGCAATGGAGAGGGATTAAGAGCCTATTATAAATAATTATTATGCTGTTTTAGGATAGTGTAACAAAGAGCTACTTATCTACTAATTAGAATATTGATAGCTTAATATACTTTCTTGGATTTGCTTTTATGTCTTCAATAAGTAAGTCAAGGCTTTTGGTTGAAGACTCTAAGTTCTTATAAAGCTTATCGTCTTTTATCAATAGTCCAGCATTTCCTTCACCATTCTCAATTGACTTTAAAATATTGGATAAGGTCTTTAAGCTCATATTGGTTTCTCTTATGGTTGAACCCAAATTAGCCTTAGCGATAGTGTCACTAATATTGCTGAAATTATTTATAGCATTAGTCAAGGCTTGATTGTTTTCTTTCAAATTATTAGTTATGCTTTCTGTATTTGCTAATATCTTTTGAATTCTTACTTTCTCACTATCAAGAATTTTATCAAGGTTTAAGGTTATATGGTCAAGGTTAACAGCTGTGTTCTTAATGCTTTCCATACTTAGGAGTATGTTCTCTTGTGTTTTATTGTCTAAAACCCTATTAACACCTACTAAAAGTGAATCAAAATTTGTCATAACATTATTTAGCTTAACAACAATTGGGGTTATGTTATTAGCCAACTGGTCAAGCATCCCGTTTTCAATGCCAGATGGGATTGTATCTTTCTTACGGAAGTTCACTCTTGACATCCCCATATTGATTTTGAGGGCTTTGGATCCAAGCATATCGGAAGCAAATATTGCAACCTTTGAGTCATTTGGTATGTTTACATCACTCGTTACTGCTATCCAAACAAGAAAATTCTTTGCACTCTGATCAATCATTGTAATGTCTTTAATATAACCTACTTTCATACCGTTAAGGTAGATATAGTTGGACTTATATAGCCCTGACACATCATCAAAAACAGTATAATAGCTTGTCTCGACATTAAAGATATCTTTTCCTTTTAGAAACATTATGCCAAAATAAAGGACTAAAATTGTTATTAGGCCTACTAATCCTACTTTATATTCTGTTTTAATTTTCACAGTGTTTATTTTTTAATATTATTTTCTATTTCTTTAGCTTTGGCAAGGCTTATTCTTTCATCGTTATTGAAGATAACCACAAAAGCATCCTTATATCCTTTTTCCTTAATCTTGTCTCTATAATCGTTTGCTGACTGAAAGTCTTTAAATGCACCTGAAGTATATTTCCATAAATCATCAGTATTATACATCCAAACTGAATCCAAGCCCTTAAACTTATCACACCCTGGGGCATGTTTAGTTTTGTCGGTATAGAACTGAACCCTATATACTAACCCACATTTATTAATTATAGTATCTGGCATATTAAATTCTTGTTCCAAACTTTCTTGTAATTTTTGAGCAAGTAGCTTTGCTGCATTTTCTTTTTCTCTTGCTAATTTTTCTGCTTTTATTGCCTTGTGAGGGATTAGGCTTGCTATGCTTGGAAGAGGTCTCTTCACTCCTTCCATATAATCTTTGTATTCTTGGATAGCAATAAATAGAGATGCAGCAATTTCATATTGACCTATTTGACTGTTTAAGTATATCTCTTCTTTATGGTTTGAAATAAACCCAACTTCGGTAAGAATTGCAGGCACTGAAGTTTTATATAATACAAGATATGGAGCCTGTTTAACTCCCCTATTAAGCATTTTTGTATTAGAGATAAATTGACCTTGAATTTTTGAAGCCAAGACTAAGCTTTGTTCAAGATAAGCATTTTGATAGAAGGCAAAGAATATGTTTGACTCTGGTGAGTTTGGATCAAAGCCATCATATTTCTCTGCATAGTTTGCCTCCATTAAGATGTCGGCATTCTCTTTCTTAGCAGCCTCAATATTTGCTTGAGTTTTGGCAAGCCCCATAACAAAAGTTTCTGTTCCAGAGGCGTCACGATTAGAAGATGCGTTGCAGTGAATGGAAATAAACATATCTGCTTTCTCTCTATTTGCAAGTTGAGAACGGCGAATAAGGTCAACATCATGGTCTGTTTTTCGAGTATATACTACCTCAACAGGTTTCAAATGCTGGTTAATCAGTTCTCCTAATTTCAAACTAATAGCAAGATTCAAATCCTTTTCCTTACTTATTTTCCCAATTGCACCTGGCTTATCGCCTCCATGACCTGGGTCTATAACAATCTTTTTCAATCTCTTAGGATAGGAGTCTTGGCTGTGGGCATTGGTTGTTATGCCAACAAAGAAAACACATAATAATAAAAAGTACCTCATTTTAAATTTTGAATTTTAATTAGTTCTATGTTTATTCTACTATTATGGGAATAAAACATTATTTTTGCAAACTCGTTACAAAGGTAATTAATTTATAAGAAACTGCAACTTGAAAAAACATTATTTTTACAATACTATATCAATTTCTCTTTTTGTACTAATGGTTTTGTGCATCTTACCTTTTTCATCATACGCCCAAATTACTGAAAATTCTACTTTTCAAATCAAAGATTCAGCCCAAGCAAACGCTGTTTTAAATTCACCAATCAAAGAACTAATCTCTCCAATCAAAGATTCAATTTCTCAAATCAAAGATTCAACAAAGACAGATAAGAGAAAGAAGACCTTCGAGGATAGGGTTAATTACTCTGCAACAGATTCCATTGCTATAGATATGTCTGATAAAAGAGTTTATATGTATAATGACTCGAAGATTAAGATGGGCGATATTGAATTGGAGTCAGGTCAAATATCAATTAGCTTTAACGATAAAATCCTTCACGCCACAAGCATTAAAGACTCTTCATTATCAGAAACGCAGTATCCAATTTTTAAGGAAAAAGGAAGTGAGTATAAGTCAAAAGAGGTCGATTATAATTTTGAAACAAAGAAAGGATTAATCAAGGGAGTCTTTACGAAAGAGGGAGAAGGGTTTCTTCACGGTAAAGAGGTTAAGAAAATTGATGATAGAACAATGTTTATTTCTGGAGGAAAGTTTACTACCTGCGACTTAGAACACCCTCATTTTGCAATAAACTTCTCAAGAGCTAAGGCTATCACTCAAGATAAAATTATTACAGGTCCTGCTTGGCTTTCAATTATGGATATACCCCTTCCTCTTGCTGTCCCATTTGGCTACTTCCCTTTCACCGACGAAGAAAAGTCTGGATTCCTTATGCCTATCTATGGCTATGCTCAAAATAGAGGATATTATTTTAGAAACATTGGATGGTATTTTGCAGTTAATGACTATGTGGATTTAGCACTTCAGGCCGACATTTATACTAATTTAAGCTGGGCTGGAAACTTGAAGTCGAGCTATAATAAACGATATAAGTATAATGGTGGGTTTGAACTTAGGTACGAGATAAACAAGACAGGCATTGCAAACACGCCAAGCTTTAATGAGCAAAAGGACTTCCGTTTTCGCTGGTCACATAACCAAGACCAAAAAGCAAACCCAAATAGTAATTTTTCTGCTAACGTGAATTTGGTAAGTAATACATTTAGCCAAAATGCAGTTAGTGCAGGCGACTATTTCAATAACACAACAACGTCAAGCATCGCATACTCCACTAAATTTGGAGAGAAGTTTTCATTTACCGCTAACCTTGGAGAAAACTATAATGTTAACACTGGTGCAATTAGTTTAGACCTCCCTTCTATTTCTCTTTCAAGCTCTCAATTCTATCCTTTTAGAAAGAAGAAATCTAAAGGAGCTTCAAAATGGTATGAGGACATAACACTGTCTTATCGCACAAGCTTAATGAACTCAATAAACACTTATGATTCCCTTTTGTTTAAGAAAGAAGTCTTTAAGTCTATGAGAAATGGGATGATGCACTCTATTCCTATACAAAGTAATATCAAGGCATTTAAACATTTCAATTGGACTAATTCTATTTCTTATACTGAAAGGTGGTATTTGAATTCTACCGTTAAGCAATACAATCCAGTAACTGACCAAGTGGATAAGGATACAATTATGGGTTTTATTGCAAATAGGGATATGAATTTCTCTTCCTCTTTGAATACTCGTATCTATGGTATGTTTACATTTAAGAAAGGATATATTAAAGCTATTCGTCACGTTGTTAATCCTGCAATAAGTTTTAGCTATACTCCAAACTTCTCTAATCCTTCGCTTGGTTTCTATAATTTCTACTTAGATAAGGCAGGCAATAAGGTTTTCTATTCCAAGACTGAAGATGGATTATTTGGTTCTCCTCCAAGTGGAGAGTCGGGTGTTCTTGGGTTTTCAATTGGTAATAACTTAGAGATGAAAGTTAAATCATCTAAGGATACCATAACAGGCGACACTAAGATTGTTTTGCTGGAAAGCTTTAGTCTTTCATCTGGCTATGATTTGGCAAGAGATTCTGTGAACTTTCAACCACTAAGACTGAATGCAAGGACTACACTTTTCAAAAAACTTATCATAAACTTCAATGCCTCCTACACTCCTTATGCAATGGATAGTTTGGGAAGGCTTACAAATGAGTTTTTAATAAATAAGGAAAACAAACTATTTAAACGTCAGAACTCACAGTGGGATTTCAATTTGAGCTGGCAGTTTTCAGGTAAGGGAGAAAAGAAAGCATCAACAGAAGAGAATAATAATGCAGATAAGATTTCCCCAACCGAAATGACATATTCTCCATTTGTCAATCCAAATGAAATACTTGGAACCTATGTTGATTTCACTATTCCTTGGAGCTTAAACGTTGGCTTAAATTATAGTCAGCTAAGTAGTTTTGTGGCAAGAATTGCAGGATATGAAACCAATAAATCAGCAAACTTAACCTTTCGTGGCGATGTAAACCTAACGCCTAAGTGGAAGATTGGTTTCTCTTCTGGATATGATTTCATAAACAAAGACTATACCTATACCTCAATTGATTTCTATCGCGACTTACATTGCTGGGAAATGAGGATGAACTGGGTACCATTTGGCTACCGTCAAGGTTGGAACTTCACAATAGCAGTCAAAGCCTCAATGCTTCAAGACCTAAAGTATGAAATCAGAAACGACTTTAGAAATAGAGCTCAATACTAAATAACTTACTTTTTAATTGCTAATTAAGAAAACTATTTCTACATTTGCAGCTTATATAATATCTTAATATGAGAGCAATTAATTTAAAACTAGGTGCAATAACAATTATGATTATTGCAACATTAAGCATTTGTCTTTTCTCGGGTTGTAAGGATACAGAGGAAGATTTATTAATAGGAGAATGGGTTTCTATTACAGAAGATTATAACTATGGAGATACTATTGTATTTACTTCTGATGGAAAGGTTCAGAAATGGAAGGACTTGACATATAATCCTTATGACTCCACCTATAATAATGTAAGGTATGAAGTTTCAAATGATTCAATTAGTATCACTAAAAACGGATACAGTCATTCATTTCAATACTCAATTAACAATTCTAATTTAACAATCAATTCTTTAGGATTTGCTTTTACATTATTAGCTCTTGCACCAAAAGACATTAAATTTAAGAGAATAAAATAAGTTATTAGTAGAGGGCTAAGTTATTCTATCTTTAAGTTATTTTATCTTAGAGAAATAAGGCAAAGCTTTTTGCAAGTCTTCGTCAAGTTGTAGGAAGATTGAATAATAGTATTTGTCTTCAAAGAGGGATTGTGCAATATATGCTTTCATTAAAAGTAGGATTTCTTTCTTGTCGTTGCCTATTTGAAGAGTGTTTGAAACTCCATTCTTGCCAGCATAGTTTTTCATCTCATTAAATAAAGCTTCACTTACATTAAAGTCTTTGATGAAGGCTTCTCCTGTATGATACTGCGTGAAGTTATTCCTATTCTTATCCATATAATCGAAACAAAACTTATAGAGTAAGCCTTTCTTAAGTAGTTCGGAATAGTATTCGGATTTCTTATAGTTATAGTATGGAAGTTCAATGTCTGGTTCAATTCCACCACCGCCATAAACAGTTCTGCCTTTCTTGGTTGTGTATTTCAGACTGTCTGGATGTGCAATTGTGTCTTTGTCACCCTTACTCATTGTTGCATATCTTTGGATAAAGTCTTCAAAGTATTGGTCTGGGTCGCCACTTACATAATGTCTTTGTATGCTCCTGCCTGATGGGGTATAATATCTGGAAACTGTTATTCTTACAGCAGAACCGTCAGGTAGTACTTTCTGTTCTTGGACTAAGCCCTTACCAAATGTCCTCCTACCAATAACCATTCCTCTATCGTTGTCTTGCATTGCTCCACTCACAATTTCGGAAGCTGAGGCTGAGAGTTCATCTATTAATATAATTAGCTTGCCTTGTTCAAAAAGCCCTCCACTTGTTGCAACCATATCAGAGCGATCTCTTTTCCTGCCTTTGGTATAGACTACTAAGTCGTCAGAGGGAAGAAACTGGTCTGCCACCCTATAGGCTTGTTCTAAGTATCCTCCTCCATTGCCTCTTAGGTCAAAAACAAGTTGTTTCATTCCTTTGTTCTTAAGGTTAGAAAGGGCATCACTTACTTCTTGGTCTGTGGTTTGAGAAAACTGACTAAGCCTTATATATCCTGTTTTTGCATCAACCATTCCAAAATAATCAACACTATAAGTTGGTATTTCATCTCTCTTAACTCTGAATGGGATTAGCTTTGCAACGCCATCTCTCTTCACTCCAAGCTTAACCTCTGTGCCTTTCTTGCCTTTAAGAAGTCGCATTACATCTGAGTTCTCTATTTTCTTACCTGCCCAATTTGTATCATTTACCGTAACTATCCTATCCCCTGCCATAATTCCTGCCTTAATAGAAGGCCCTGCTTTAACTGGCTGAATAACTACTATTGTGTCTTCAATTATTCTAAACTGAACGCCTATGCCGTCAAATCCTCCTTGAAGGGATTCTTGTTCTGCCTTAAATTGTTCTGCTGTTAGGTAGGTTGTATGTGGGTCGAGTTGTTGTAGGAATGAAGAAATAAATGTGTCTGAAATTGAATCCAAATCAACCTTATCGACATATTCACTATCGATAAGGTCTATAATATAGGCAAACTTTTGAGCAAGTGCAGT